>JBBSMS010000223.1:0-4120 GCA_038233055.1 Nitriliruptorales bacterium | reverse complement strand
CACGCCCTCGACCACCGCGGCCACGTCCGAGCCCGACACGCTGACGCCGCTGTCGTTCATGGCCGGGTTCTCGCCCCAGGCCAACCTGCCGTTCGTCGGTGCCTACGTCGCCGACGCCAGGGGGTTCTTCGCCGACCACGGGCTGGACGTCGAGATCACCCACTCGGCCGGCGGCGGCGAACACCTCCAACTGTTGACCGCCGGGACCGTCCAGGTCACCACCCAGGACGCGGCCGTCCTGCTCGAACGTCGCGCCGACCCGGGGCTGCCACTGGTGAGCCTCGCGCTGCTGGGCCAGCGCGGGCAGCAGGCGTTCGTCGCCCTGTCGGGATCGGGCATCGAGTCCCCCGCTGACTGGGCCGGCCGCACCGTCGGCTACAAGGGCACGCCGCCACCCGACGTGTACGCCATCCTGGACGCGGTCGGACTGGACGAGTCCGACATCGACCTCGTCAACGTCGGGTTCGACCCGCGGGTGCTGACCGAGGGCCAGGTCGACGTCTACCCGGTCTACAAGTCCAACGAACCGGACACGCTCCGCGGCTGGGGTTACGAACTCGACCAGTGGGAGGCGGCCGACTACGACATCCCGATGCTCGGACTCACCTACGTGTCCACCGAGGACCTGGTGGCCGAGCGCCCGGAGGTCCTGGACGCCTTCGTCGACGCGTCGATGGAGGGCATCGCCTGGGCCGACACCCATCGCGACGAGGCCATCGACATCGTCGCCACCTGGACCGGCAGCGAGACCGACCGGGACCACCAGCGCTTCATCCTCGACACCGAACTGGCCGATGCCCGCTCGCCCGTGACCGACCAGCACGGGCTGGGCTGGCAGACCCACGGCCAGTGGCAGGACCTCGAGGACCTGCTGGTCGACTACGACGCCCTGTCTCGTCGCATCGACGTCGAGGACGCCTTCACCACGCAGTTCCTCGAATGACGATCCCGAACCACTTTCGACCACGCGGGGCCGGATCGACCGGACGGACCCCGGACCGCGTTAGGGTCGTCGGTGTGCGCGCCCACTCGACGACGGAGCCTCCCCCCGATGCCCATGACCAGCGCGTCCTACGCCATCACCATGCGGCTGTACATCCGCCCGGACGACCAGCACGCCATCGGGTTGATCACCACGGCAATCGGTGAAGCTGGTGGAACGGTGACCGCGGTGGACTGGGTGCCCACCCGCGACGGTCAGGTCACGCTGGACCTGACCGTGCACGCGCGCGGGTCCGACCACGCCGCGCAACTCCGCGAGGCGGTCGACGGCGTCGATGGCGTCGAGGTGCACCGGGTCTCGGACCGCACCTTCCTCACCCACCTGCGTGGCAAGTTGCGGGTGGAGTCGCGGGTGCCGCTCAAGACCCGCGATGACCTGTCGATGGCCTACACGCCCGGCGTCGCCCGCGTCTGCCTCGCGCTGGTGGACAAGCCCCAGGACGCCCGTGCACTCACGATCAAGGGCAACACCGTCGCGATCGTGACCGACGGAACCGCGGTCCTGGGACTGGGCGACATCGGCCCGACGGCCTCGCTGCCAGTCATGGAGGGCAAGGCTGCGCTGTTCAAGGAGTTCGCCGACATCGACGCCTGGCCGGTCGCCCTGGACACCACGGACGTCGACGAGATCGTGTTGATCGTCAAGGCCATGGCCCCGGTGTACGGCGGGATCAACCTCGAGGACATCTCGGCGCCGCGCTGCTTCGAGATCGAGGACCGGCTCCGGGACGAGCTCGACATCCCGGTCTTCCACGACGACCAGCACGGCACCGCGATCGTGGTGCTGGCGGCGCTGACCAACGCGCTGCGGCTGGTGGGCAAGGACATCGCCGACATCCGGGTCACCATGGTCGGGGCCGGTGCGGCCGGCGTCGCCATCGCCAAACTCCTGCTCGCCCAGGGGGTCGTGGACCTGCTGGTCGCCGACCGCAACGGGTTGATCGCGCCCGGGTCCGACCAGCCGGATGCCAGCAAGCGCTGGATCGCCGAGTCCACGAATCCGCACGGGATCACCGGGTCCCTGGTCGACGGGCTCGACGGTGCCGACGTCTTCATCGGCGTGTCGGGGCCGGACCTGTTCGACGCGGCCGAACTGGCACGCATGGCCGACGACGCGATCGTGTTCGCGCTCGCCAACCCCCAACCCGAGGTCGACCCCATCGAGGCGCGCGAGCACGCGGCCGTCGTTGCCACCGGTCGCAGCGACTACCCGAACCAGATCAACAACGTGCTGGCGTTCCCCGGGGTCTTCCGAGGTGCACTGGACGCGCGCGCCCGGGCCATCACCGAGGAGATGAAGGTGGCGGCCGCCCTGGCCATCGCCAGCGTCGTGCACGAGGACGAACTGCACCCGTACCACATCATCCCGAGCGTGTTCGACACCGACGTGGTGCCGGCCGTGGCGGCCGCGATCCGGGACGTCGTGGCGCGCAACGAGACCGCCGCCCCGGCACCCAGCATGGCCGTCGACGAGGACGACGACCTCCGATGACGGAACCGGCCCCGAACACGACGATGGGCCCCCGAAGGGGCCGTCGAAGGGTGTTTTCGGCGAGGGATCGATCGGGGGGATCCACCCCTTGCCGTCGAGCCGATGTGTTCGGGGGAAACGCCCGTTCGGGCGTGCGGCTCAGTCGATGTCGAGGACGCGCGAGATCTGGATGCGAGCGGCGCCGTTGTTCGGCGCGGCGTCGGCTGCCGTGGCACCCACGGTGGCCAACAGCATGGCGGCGGCTGCAGCGAGTGCGACTAGTGACTTCTTCATGATGTACCCTGTTCGTTGCCCTGTCCCGCGTTCTGTTCTGTCCCCTCAACCACGTGATCGTGGCCTGAATGAACACCGCTGGCAGTTGCGGGATGTGACTGCCGGAGTATCCTACGGTGAACAGTGCCGACGATATGGACAGGACCCACAGAACTCCATCCACCAGTCTGACCGCATCCGGCATGGCAACATCCGGTCATTTGGCATGCCCGGAAACGTCATTAGGGGCCATCAGGGGTCGTTGGCGTGAATTCGCTCAACAACATCGGTGGAACACCGGAGGCCGCCCCTGTGTACGCGGCCCTCATGTCCCTTGGACCCTCCTCGGTGTCCGACGTGGCCGTGGAAGCAGGTCTGTCTGATGACGTGGCCAGTCGTGCCATCGGCTCCCTGGACACCCTCGGGCTGGTCCGCTGGTTGGACGCCGGGCAGGTGATCGCGGTGACGCCCCGCAGCGCCCTGGACCAAGTCGCACAGGACCACGCCAAGCAGGCCGACCAGGCCAGGATCGCGGCCGATGAACTCGCCCAGTTGTGGTCGGTGCACCAGGGCCGGGCGGACTACATCGAGGTCGTGCCCTCGATGGTGGCGGCCAAGGACATCCAGGCCCGCGTCCTGTCGGAATCCACGACCACGATGCGGGCCCTGTCGATCGGCTCCAGCAAGCGTCCCCGCATGGCCGAGGGCCTGAGCGAGACGCTCGCCCGCGGGACCGAGGTCCGCTCGATCTACGGCGCCGAGGTGCTACGCAACCCGGCGGCCCTGGACGTGGTCCAGCAGTGCATCGCCCACGGGGAGAAGGCGCGCGTGTTTCCGGGCGTGCCCATGAACCTGCTGATCTCCGACGACCGCTTCGCCCTGATCGTTGTCCGGGTCCCGCACCAGCGACTGGCCGACGGTATCGTCGTCCACACCTCCGACCTGCTCGACACGCTGATCGGGGTGTTCGAGGCGTTCTGGCGTCTGGCCGTCCCGGTCTCGGCTTCCACCACGCCGTCCCAGGTCGACCGCGAGTCGACCGAGACCCGGCGCCTGTTGACCAACCTCGCCGCCGGGCTGACGGACAAGGCGATCGCGCGCGACCTCGACGTCTCCGAACGCACCGTGCGCCGCCGGATCAGCCAGTTGCAGGAACTCCTCGGCGCCCAGACGCGGTTCCAGTTGGGTGTCCAGGCCTCCCGCCACGGCTGGCTGTGAGCCCGCGCGGCCGCCGCTCGGGCATCCCCGCCAGGGAGGTCGGAACCGCTCCCGCGGGCCACGAGCCATGCACACCTGCCTGATACCGTCCGCGACGAAGCCTTGCGTCGGACGACGCATCCTGTCGACGGGCCCCGGGGGGACCATGTCGGGAGT
>JBBSMS010000222.1:0-4148 GCA_038233055.1 Nitriliruptorales bacterium | reverse complement strand
CGAGCTGAAGGTCGGTGGCCACCAGGCATCCTCGGCCTCGATGGTGTCGCTGATGACCGCCCTGTGGTTCGGCCACCTCGACGCGCCCGACCGGGTCGCGGTCAAGCCGCACGCGTCGCCGGTCCTGCACGCCATCCAGTACCTGCTCGGCAACCTCGACCGCGACGACCTCACCAGCCTGCGTGCCTTCGGGGGCCTGCAGGCCTATCCGTCGATCACCAAGGACCGTTTCGACGTCGACTTCTCGACCGGGTCGGTGGGCTTCGGCGCGGTCGCCCCGCTGTTCGCCGCGGTGACCCGGCGCTACGTGGACGAGCACTTCGGTGCGCGACCCGACGCCCGCTTCGTCGCACTGCTGGGGGACGCCGAACTGGACGAGGGCAACGTCTGGGAGGCGATGACCGACCCGATGTCGCGCGGTGGCCTGGGCAACGTGACCTGGATCATCGACCTGAACCGCCAGAGCCTGGACCGCGTCATCCCGGGGGTCAAGGCCGCCCGGATGATGGAGATGTTCCGGATCAACGACTGGCAGGTCCTGGAGGCCAAGTACGGCCGGCGACTGACCGCCGCCATGGCCGGGCCGGGCGGGGATGCGCTGCGCGACCACGTCGACTCCATGCGCAACGAGCGCTACCAGCGGTCGCTGGCCATGACGGGCCCGGACCTGCGAGACTTCTTCCTCGATGGCGCCGACCCCGCCGTCACGCGGGCGCTTGCCGACATCGCCGACGACGACCTTGCCGGGGTCGTCCACGACCTCGGTGGCCACGACATCTCCACCCTGCTCGACGCCTACCGGGCGGCCGACGCCGAGCCGGACCGTCCGTCGGTCGTGTTCGCCTACACCGTCAAGGGCCACGGCCTGCCGATCGCCGGTGACCCGCTCAACCACGCCGCCTTGCTGACCGGGGACCAGGTCGACGGCCTGCGCGCCGGGCTGGCCGATTCCGACGACGAGTGGGCGCGCTTCGACGCCGAGTCGGACGTGGGCCGGGTCGTGGCCCGCACGGCTCGGCGGTTGGCGCGGCCCGCCCACCGGCCGACCTCGCTGGACCTGGCCGTTCCGGCTGGGGTCGGCCAGCGCTCGTCCCGTGCCGTGTCCACCCAGGCGTCGTTCGGGCGACTGGTCGCACAGCTCGGGCGCGACGAGCACGTCGGTCCGCGACTCGTCACCACCTCGCCGGACGTCGCCGTCTCGACCGGCCTGGCCGGGTGGATCAACCAGGTCGGCGTCTTCCACCACGCCCGCGAGACCGAGGCCCACGACAGCGGCCTGTTGCGATGGACCGAACACCTCGGTGGCCAGCACATCGAACTGGGCATCTCGGAGATGAACCTGTTCAGCATGCTGGGCCAACTCGGGGACGCCGACCGCCTGCACGGTGAGCGCCTGCTGCCGATCGGGACCCTGTACGACCCGTTCGTCTGCCGTGGCCTCGATGCGTTGGTCCACTCGCTGTACTCCGGCGCGCGGTTCATCGTGGCCGGGACGCCGTCGGGGGTGACGCTCAGTCCCGAGGGCGGCGCACACCAGTCCAGCGTCACGGCGTCGCTGGGGCTGGAACTGCCGGGCATCGTGGCGATCGAACCCACCTACGTCGGCGCGATGGACTGGTTGCTGTGCGACGCGGTCGCGACGATGGCCAACGACCCGGATGGCGAGGCCACGTACTTCCGGCTCACCACCCGCGAACTGGACCAGTCGCCGTTCGAACGGGCCGCGGAGCGCCTGGGCGAGGACCGGTTGCGGCGGGACGTCCTGGCCGGCGCCTACCGACTGGTCGATCCGGACGGCGGGCCACACCGGGTGACCCTGTGCGCGTC
This sequence comes from Nitriliruptorales bacterium, assembly GCA_038233055.1. Lineage (GTDB taxonomy): Bacteria > Actinomycetota > Nitriliruptoria > Nitriliruptorales > Nitriliruptoraceae > Salsipaludibacter. The sequence goes on along the minus strand of JBBSMS010000222.1, from coordinate 2,321 downwards.
GGGACCTGTCCTCCCGGAGGTCCTGGCGGCCGCCAAGGACCTGGAACACGAAGGCGTGACCGCGCGGGTCGTGGACGTGACCTCGCTCGACCGGTTGCACCGAGGTTGGCGTTGTTCGATGACCACCTCCATCCGGCAGGCGCGGCGACCCCGCCGCGAGTACCACCTCGCCGAGGTCCTGGGTGAGGACTCGGGCCCGCTGGTCACCGTCCACGACGCCTCGTCGCACGCGATGGGCTGGCTCGGCTCGGCGATCGGGCGGCCCGTGGTCCCGCTGGGGGTGGACGCCTTCGGCCAGTCCGGGACGATCGACGACCTCTACGCCCTGCATGACCTCAGTGCCGAGATGGTCGCCAACGCCGCCCTGGCCGCACTCGACCTCGCGTCCTGACGCCCACCGACCACCGTCCTCGCCGCAACCCGGCACCGACCCCGTCCAGGAGACCGCCATGGCTGCCCCGTCCGACTCGACCCACCGTCCCGGACGTCGCCACACGTCCCGGACCGCCCCGGTTGTCCCGCCCATCTACCAGACCACCACCTTCGAACTGGACGACCAGTCGTACGCCGACATCCAGGGGACCGGCGGGCTCCACGAGACCTGGTACTCGCGCTTCTCGAACCCGACGGTGTCGGCCGCGGCGGACGAGATCGCCCGCCTGGAGGCGGCCATCCACGGGCTGATGACGGCCAGCGGCATGGCCGCGATCGCCACCACCCTGGTGACGCTGCTGCGGGCCGGCGACACCGTCGTGGCGTCGCGGCAGGTCTACGGCGACACCGGTGACCTGTTCGAACGCGACCTGCCCGGTCTGGGCATCGAGGTGGTGCGGGTGGACGCCTTCGACACCGACGGGTGGCGGGAGGCGATCGCGCGCCACCGGCCCCGGGTGGTCTATGGCGAGACCCTCTCCAACCCGCAACTGCGCGTGATGGACATCGGTGCGGTCGCGGCGGCGGCCCACGAGGGCGGGGCCACCGTCGTGGTCGACAACACCTTCGCCACGCCGTACTGCACCCGCCCGCTGGACCTGGGTGCCGACGTCGTGGTCGAGTCGGCCACCAAGTTCCTGGCCGGGCACTCCGACGTCGTCGCCGGGGCGATCGGGACCCGCGACCGTGACCTGCACGAGGAGATCCAGCGCCGGATCATCACCTTCGGGGGCTCGCTGGACCCGCATGCGGCGTTCCTGGTGTGGCGCGGGCTGCGCACCTTCCGGGTCCGCCTGGCCGAGGCGGTCGGCGTGGCGACGGCCCTGGCTGACGACCTCGCCGCGATGGAGGACGTCGTCGCGGTGATCCACCCCAGTCGGTCGGATCACCCCGACGCCGCGGTGGTCCCGTCCGTGCTGACGGGTGCTCCCGGGGCGATGCTGACGTTCGTCGTCGCCGGTGGCGACGACCGGGCGCTGCGCCTGGTCCGCCACCTCGAGGTGGCGGTCGAGGCGACCAGCCTGGGCGGGGTCGAGACGCTGGCCAGCCTCCCGTTCAACTCGTCGCACTTCAACATGACCGACGACGAACGGCTCGAGGCCGGGATCCTGCCCGGGATGGTCCGGCTGGCGATCGGCCTGGAGGGCCACGACCTGCTGCTGGAGGACCTCGCCCGTGCGGTCAAGGCCAGTGCCTGAGCGCGTTGGGCTCAGTCGTCCAGCGCGGGGATCTCGAGACCGTCCAGTTCGGGGTCCGGTGACGGGGCCTGGGGATCCATCTCCTCCAGCGCGTCGACCAACAGTTGCGCGACGCACACGCCGCTGACCCAGCGTCGGTCGGCCGGGATCCGGTACCACGGGGCCCACTCGGTGGAGGTCGCTGCCAACGCCTCGCGGTAGGCACGCATGTAGTCGTGCCACTGCGCCCGGACCCCGAGGTCACCGGTGTTGAACTTCCAGTGCTTGTCCGGCTCGTCGATGCGCTCCTGGAGCTCGACCCGTTGCTGCTCGGGCGAGATGTCGAGGAAGACCTTGCGGATGACCGTCCCGTTCTCGGCCAGCATGCGCTCGAAGTCGTTGATCTGGCGGTAGCGCTGCTGGACGATGTCGTCGTCGATCCAGCCGTTGACTCGTACGACGCCGACGTCCTCGTAGTGCGAGCGGTCGAACACGCCGATCGTGCCGCGCGGGGGGCACACCGCATGGACCCGCCACAGGTAGTCGTGGTCCAGTTCGGCATCGCTGGGGGCCTTGAAGGCGGCCACCTTCACGCCCTGCGGGTTGACCCGGGCGAACACGCGACCCATCGTGCCGGACTTGCCCGCCGTGTCCATGCCCTGCAGCACGACGAGCACGGCCCGCTCGTTCTCGGCCCACAGGCGTTCCTGG
>JBBSMS010000221.1:0-4176 GCA_038233055.1 Nitriliruptorales bacterium | reverse complement strand
CGTCCGCTGCGCCTGCCCATCCCTGAATCCCACGTTTGCACCAACCGGCACGATCCGGAGGAGGTTCCCATGTTCACGGGCATCATCGAAGAGGTCGGCATCGTGCGTGCCATCGAGGTCGGCGACGGCCATGCCCGCCTGGCGATCGCCGCGGCGGTCGTGCTGGACGAGGCGATCCTGGGTGACTCGATCGCCGTCGACGGGTGCTGCCTGACCGTGGCGGACCAGGGCGACGGCACCTTCACCGCCGACCTGATGGCCGAGACCCTGCGCGCGACCGCGCTGGGCGACCTGGCGGTCGGGGACGGCGTCAACCTGGAACGCGCGATGGCCGCGGACGGGCGCTTCGGCGGCCACGTCGTGCAGGGCCACGTCGACGACGTCGGCGAGATGGTGGCGCGTGACGACGAGCCGGGGACGACCTGGGTGTCGGTCCTGGCGCCGGCCACGATTGCGCCCGCGCTGGTCGCGAAGGGCTCGATCACGCTCCAGGGTGCCAGCCTGACCGTGGTCGACGTCACCGATCACGACGACGGGCGGGCCACCTTCCGGGTCGGCCTGATCCCGCACACCCTGGCGCACACGACCTTCGGCTCGCTGGAGGTCGGCGACCGCCTCAACCTCGAGGCCGACGTCGTCGCGAAGTACGTGCAACGCCTGGTCGACCGCGACCGCCTCGCGGCCGACCGTGCCAGCAACGGCCCGGACCCGACCTCGTCGACCCCGGTCGCCAAGTCCGACCACCTCCCGGCCGGTCGCGTCACCGAGCCCACCTCCCCCCAGACTCCCAGCGATCGGAACCCCGCATGAAGCTCGCACCCATCCCCGACGCCATCGCGGTCATCCGCGACGGCGGCATGGTGCTGGTCGTCGACGACGAGGACCGCGAGAACGAGGGCGACTTCATCATGGCGGCCGACGCCGCCACGCCCGAGGCGCTCGCGTTCATCATCCGGCACTCGTCCGGGGTCATCTGCGCGCCGCTGCTGGCCGATGACCTCGACCGGCTGTCGTTGCCGATGATGGTCACCGTCAACGAGGACCCACGCCAGACCGCCTACACCATCTCGGTCGACGCGACCGAGGGCACCACCACCGGGATCAGCGCGGCCGACCGCGCCGCCACGATCGCGTTGCTGGCCGACCCGGACTCGACTGCGGAGGAGTTCCACCGGCCCGGCCACGTGTTCCCCCTGCGCTACACCGAGGGCGGGGTGCTGCGCCGGCCCGGCCACACCGAGGCCGCCGTCGACCTCGCCCGGCTTGCGGGGCGGCGACCGTCCGGACTGTTGGTCGAGGTGGTCAACGACGACGGGTCGATGGCGCGGCTGCCCGACCTGCTGGCATTCGGGGAGGAACACGGGTTGCTGGTGATCTCGATCGCCGACCTGGTCGCCCACCGCCGTCGCCACGAGCGCCTGGTCGAGCGGGTGGTCGAGGTGCCGATGCCCACCGCCTACGGCGACTGGCGCATGATCGGCTACCGAAACACCCTCGACGGCACCGAGCACGTCGCCGCGGTGCACGGTGAGCTCGACCCGTCCGCGCCGGTGCTGGTCCGGATGCACTCGGAATGCCTGACCGGGGACGTGTTCCGGTCGCGACGCTGTGACTGCGGGGCGCAGTTGGACGTGGCGATGGAACGGATCCAGGCCGAGGGTTCCGGGGCGATCGTGTACCTGCGCGGCCACGAGGGCCGCGGGATCGGGCTGCTCAACAAGCTCCACGCCTACCAGTTGCAGGACCAGGGGGCGGACACCGTCGACGCCAACCTCCAGCTCGGGCTGCCCGCAGATGCCCGTGACTACGGCGTCGGCGCGTCGATCCTGGCCGACCTCGGGCTGCGCGAACTGCGCCTGCTGACCAACAACCCGGCGAAGCGGGCCGGGCTGGAGGGCTTCGGGCTCGAGATCGTCGAGCGGGTGCCGGTCGAGATCGAGCCGACCGCGGGCAACGCCCATTACCTCGCCACCAAGCGCGACCGGATGGGCCATCACCTGACCGGCCACGGGGTCGTGTCGGGCGGGGTCGGTGACCGGTCCCGGGCCGACGTCGCCCCGGTCCCCGCCACGTCGTCCGCGACCGCCGCCGACGACCATGCGGAGCCGGACGGTTTGGCCATGGCCCCGCGCGTCCACTACCTCCGTGACGACCTGCGCGAGCACCTGCCCGCCGAGGTCCGCGACCAACTCGCGGCCGCCCGCACCGACCAGGACGACGCGCCCCCGCCCAACCCGGGGTCTCGGCACCTGCACGCCCACAAGGAATCCGCATGAGCACTCGCGCACCCGACACGCTGGCCGACCTGGACGCCGCCGGCCTGCGCGTACCGATCGTGGCCAGCCGCTTCAACGCCGAGGTCGTGGACGTCCTTGTGGAAGGGGCCCGAGGGTTCCTGCGTGCCCGCGGCATCGCCGAGGACGACTGCCCGGTCGTGCGCGTGCCCGGGGCGTTCGAACTTCCGGTCGTGGTGGCCCGCCTGGCCTCCCGCGACGACGTCGACGGCGTGGTGGCACTGGGCGCGGTCGTGCGGGGCGGGACCCCCCACTTCGACTACGTCTGCCAGGCCGCGACGATCGGGTTGGAGGCCGCTGCCCGTGACCACGACACCCCGGTCGGGTTCGGGCTGCTGACGACCGACACGTGGGAGCAGGCCACCGCCCGGGCCGGCGGTGAGCACGGCAACAAGGGCCGCGAGGCCGCCGAGGCCCTGCTCGAGACCATCCACGTCCTGCGCAGCGCCTGATCGTCGCGTGTCCCGGGCGGCCGGGGTGTTGTCTGCCTTCCGAGTTCGGCAGACAGCACCTGGCCCCCCGGTTCGCCGGCGCGGGACGAGCCGCAGTCAGCCCAGCTGGCCGCGGACCTCGCCACCGCTGTGGTCGACGGTGTGCACGTTGGCGTAGACGTTGCCGGCCTCGATCGCGTCGACCAGGGCATCGAGGTCAGCGCCGGCCAGCGAGCCGGTGAGGTCCTCGGCCGTGATGGTCCCGGTCGCGAGCGGTCCCCGCACCCGGCCCTCGATCGGTTGTGGCGGCGGGGCGTCCGGGTACAGCCACACGACCACGCCGCCGTTCGTCCCGGCCGGTGCGAGGTGGAGGTGGGCCATCTGCACGTCGTCGATGTTGGCCACGAGCAGGCGATAGTGGATGCTGTCGCCGTCGGGCGACACCCGCAGCACGAGCTGGCCCTGGGCGTTGGTGTCGACGGCCGGCACCTCCTCCGCGCCGGTCAGGTGGGTGCTCCAGGTGCGGGGGGCGGCGTCGGCCACGCCCATGGTGGCGGCCAGTGCCAGCACGGCCGCGGCCACGGTCAGTCGGAGTCGTCGCATGCGAGATCCTGTTCGTCGGGGTGCCCGCGTCCGGTGGGCACGTCGTCCGGGCCGCCGAGCCGGCGACCGCCCCCGTCCCTACGCACGGGTGTGCTCCGTGGTTCACCCGGTTCGCGGGATCGCCGACACGCGCCGCGCCTGCGCCGACTGGTCGGCTTCGCCGCGTCGACGGTCGTTCGCACGGACCCATAGGTTGGGCGCATGACCCGGACCCTGCAGGAATGCCGCATCCCGCCGCCCGCCGCCGACCTGCCGGAACCGCCGATCCTGGCCCGGATCCGCGCCGGGGTCATCGGTGACGACCAGTTGATGCAGGGCCCGTACGGGCCCCGACGGGTCACCTATGCCGACTACACGGCCAGCGGCCGCGCACTGGACTTCATCGAGGACTTCGTCCGGACCGAGGTGCTGCCGCGCTACGCCAACACCCACACGGAATCCAGTGGGACCGGGCTGCAGACGACCCGGTTGCGCGAGGACGCCCGGCGGATCATCCACGACGCGGTGGGCGGTGACGACGACGCCGTCGTCATCTTCGCCGGCAGTGGGTCCACTGGTGCGATCGACAAGTTGGTCGGGATCCTCGGCATCCGGATTCCGGCCGACCTCGACCGGCGCTTTTCCCTGCGCGACCAGATCCCGGCGCACGAGCGGCCCGTGGTGTTCATCGGCCCGTACGAGCACCACAGCAACGAGTTGCCGTGGCGCGAGTCCATCGCCGACGTCGTGACCATCCCCGAGGACGCCGACGGCCACGTCGACGTCGACCGGTTGGCCTCCGAGTTGCGGCGTCACGCCGACCGGCCGCTGCGGATCGGGTCGTTCAGCGCCGCCAGCAACGTCACCGG
>JBBSMS010000220.1:0-4177 GCA_038233055.1 Nitriliruptorales bacterium | reverse complement strand
GTCGGACCCGGGACGGCCCGCCGCTTCGTCGAGGTGGCCGGCAGGGAGCCCGACCTGGTTGCGCCCGTCCACACCACGGCCGGGTTGGGCGAGGCCTTCCCCCCGCCCGCCGAGGTCGGTCGCGGCGACCGGGTACTGCTCTCGCGAGCCGACATCGCGTCGGCCGAACTCCCGGCCGCGCTGGCCGCCGCCGGGTGGGTGGTGGAGGACGTCCATGCCTACCGCACCCGGCTGGTCACCGACCTGCCCGACGACGTGCTCGATCGGCTCGCCAGTGGTGAGATCGACGCCGTCGCGGCCGGGTCGCCGTCCACGGTGGACGCGCTGGTGGCGGCCCTGGACGGGCGCGACCTGCTGGCGCTGCTGGTGTCGATCGGCCCGGTCACCTCTGCCCGGGCACGTGACCATGACCTGGCCGTCGCCGCCCAGGCAGACCCCCATGACCTCGACGGCCTGGTCCTGGCCGTCACCACGGCCCTGGCCCCGACCTGAGCGGAGTTCGGCCGCGGCCCCCTGCCGGTCGGGCGTGTGGGGCGTCCTATCCTGCGAGGACATCCCCCGGCGACGTGGAGCACCCCCCATGGCAGTCACAGACAGGATCATGGCCAACCCGGTGATCGCGACCGGCATGGCGGTGCAGAAGCGGACCAAGGCCGACGCCGCCGACCAGTTCGGCGCCGCGATCGCGTTCTTCGGCTTCCTGTCGTTGTTCCCGCTGATCGCGCTGGTGGTCGCCGTCGGCGGGTTCGTGCTGGCCGGCGACGACGCGGCCGTGGCCGACCTGGTGGCCGGCATCCAGGGCGCCATCCCCGGCCTGGGTGGCGACACCATCGGCGGCGCGATCGACTCGGTCATCAAGAATGCCGGCACGATCGGCGTGATCGGTTTCCTGGGCGTGTTGTTCTCCGGTCTGCGCGTGACCAACGCGGCCCAGACCGCGACCCAGTTCGTCTTCGGGGTCGACCTGTCCGAGGTCAGCGCGGTCAAGCAGCGGTTGTGGCAGCTGGCGTCCCTGCTCATCCTCGGCGCGCTGGCCTTCGTCACCGTGGGCGCGTCGTCCTATGCCCGGGTCCTCGTCGACCAGGCGCTGCCCGGAGCCCTGGGGACCCTGGCACCCGCGGCGGCGTACGTGGCCGGTGCCCTGCTGGACATCGTCCTGTTCTGGGTCGCCTACCGGATCTACGCGATGGGCAGTGGGGTGGGCTGGCGCGGACTGCTGCCCGGGGCCGTGTTGGGCGGGATCCTGTGGGCGCTGCTGAAGTACTTCGGCGGGACGTACCTGTCGAGCCAGGCGTCGTCGTCGGTGGTCAGCGGGGACGAGGGCAACACCGCGCTGCTGATGCTCGGGACCGTGATCGGCCTGCTCGCGCTGTTCTACCTGGCCGGGCGCATCTACGTCTACGGCGCCGAGTTGAGCGCCGAGTTGGCGGGCATCGGCTCCTCGGCCGATCGCCGCGGCGAGGAACGGGCCGACACCGAGGCGGTACGCGCCGACGCAGATGCCAGCGAGGGCGCGGACGACGACGAGGAGGTGGACGCGGTTGCGGGGGATCGTCGCGCCGACACGACCGGGACGCTGGCGGAGCGCTTCAAGGAACGGGGCGCCCTGGTCGACCCGTCCGTGGTCGAGCCCACGCCCGACGGCACCGGGACCGAGATCGTCCCGTGGCAGGCTCCGGAGGGATCGCCGCTGGACGACCGCCGGACCCGCCAGGTGGCGGCGTTCGCGGCCTCTGCGGTGGCGGTGGTCGCGGCCGGCCTGATCGGACGCCGCCGATGAGCGACGCCTCGGCGCCGCAGAACAATCCCGCATCCGTCACCTCACCCGATGGCGTGCTGCGCGGGCGGCGGTTGCGGCGGACTCCGGCACTGCGTCGCCTGGTCGCCGAGGTGCGGCTCGACCCGGCCGACCTGGTCCTGCCGATCTTCGTCAAGGACGGAATCGACGGATCCGTGCCGGTGTCGTCGATGCCGGGCGTGTTCCAGCACGACGTGGCGTCGGCGACGGCGCTGGTGGGCACGGCGCTGGACGTCGGGGTGTCGGCCTTCCTGTTGTTCGGGATCCCGGCGCACAAGGACGACGTGGGCTCGTCCGGCTGGGACCCCCGGGGACCGGTCCCGGACGCGAGTCGGGAGATCCGCGACGCTCACGGATCGGACGCGCTGCTGCTGGCCGACGTGTGCTCGTGCGAGTACACCGACCACGGCCACTGCGGGCCGCTGGACGACGCCGGCAGCGTCCGCAACGACGCGGCGGTGGCGGGCTACGTCCGCGAATCCGTCGTCTACGCCGACGCCGGGGTCGACCTGCTGGCGCCGTCGGGGATGATGGACGGCCAGGTCGCCGCCATGCGCGCGGGCCTGGACGACGCCGGCCATCGGGACCTCGGCATCGTCGGCTACGCCGCCAAGTACCACTCGTCGTTCTACGGCCCGTTCCGCGAAGCGGCCGAGTCCGGCATGTCCTTCGGGGACCGCCGCACGCACCAGATGGACTGGGCCAACGCGCGCGAGGCCACCCGCGAGATCCGCGCCGACCTGGACGAGGGCGCCGACGCCGTGATCGTCAAGCCGGCACTGGCGTACCTCGACGTGATCGCGCGGGCCCGACCGGACGTGGACGTGCCGATCATCGGCTACCAGGTGTCCGGCGAGTACGCGATGCTGGCCGCCGCCGACCGGGCCGGGTGGCTGGACGGCACCGCCGCCATGGACGAGTCGTTGACGGCGATCCGGCGCGCCGGCGCCGACGCCGTCATCACCTACGCCGCCATCGACGTCGCCACTCGGCTGGCCTGAGGGTGACGAGCGGACGGTCCGTGGCTCCGTCGGGTGGCGGGCCGAGGGGCGCCGGTTGGCTGGCCGAGGTCCCGCTGGCTCACCGTGGCCTGCACGGCCACGGGGTGCCGGAGAACACGTTGGCGGCCTTTGCGGCCGCCAGGGACGCCGGGGTCGGGGTCGAACTGGACGTGCGGTTGGCCGCGGACGGGGTGCCGGTGGTCTTCCATGACCGCACGCTGACCCGCCTGGCCGGCCGTCCCGGCCCGGTCGGCACGCACACGTCGACCGCGTTGGCCGGTTTCGGCCTGGCCGGGACCAACGAGTCCGTGCCGACGCTCGCCGCTGTGCTGGACCTGATGGGTGCGCTGCCGGTGATGGTGGAGGTCAAGTCGGACTCGCTGCGGCCGAGCGCGCTCGAACCGGCGGTCGCGGCCGTGCTTGCGGGCCATCGCGGTCTCACCTGCGTGGCGTCGTTCAACCCGCTCAGCGTGCGCTGGTTCCGGCGCCACGCACCGACCGTGTTGCGAGTGTTGACCGCGATGCCCTCCGCGATCGACCTCGCGGGACGCGAACTGCGGCTCGCGAACCTGCAGGCCGTCGCGTTCACCGATCCCGCGGCGGTGTCCTACGACATCCACGGGATCGGCTCCCCGGCCCTGCAGCGGTACCGCGGCGCCGGGGGCGTCGTCGTCGCCTGGACGGTCAGGACCCTCGACGACCTGACCGCTGCTCGTCACCTGGCCGACAACGTCATCTTCGAGTCCCTCCCCACGGAAGTGATTTCCCCCCGCGAACGGTCGTGAGCCGTCCGGCCCCCTGGGCAACGTCCCCCTGGACGCCTGCCGACGCGCTGCGGATCACCCGTCGTGGAGGTCGTCGGTCGCAATCCACTGTTGGAGTCGGGGTATCGCGATGTCGAGGTTGCGTCCGTAGACCCGAGCGAAGACGGGTCGGACCAGCCAGGCCAGTCATCCATCGGCCGCCGGGCTCGGCCCGGACGACGACCCGACGTTCGGCGGACCGTCGAACGGTCAACGACTGGGTCGTGGTCCCCACGTGGCATGGCCTGCCACCCGCGTCGGTTGAGTCGGCGAGTTGGCGGCCGTTGGGTCCACACGACGTAGCGGTACACCGTGCCGAAGATGGCGAACAGCGTCCCGAACAGGTAGCCGACAAGTGCGGCGTCGAACCAGGTGAGCCCGTCCGACCCCAGCACGACGAGGCTCAGAACGTGTTTGAGAAGTTCGGGTGGTGCCGCCTCCTACGATTCTGGCGTTGGGTGGGCGATGCTGGGGTATGGCTACCTCGACTGGAAGTGACCGGGACCCCTACGCCACCGATCTGACCCCTGCCCAGTTCAAGCTCATCGAACCGTTGCTGCCTCCGGCCAACCTGG
>JBBSMS010000219.1:0-4178 GCA_038233055.1 Nitriliruptorales bacterium | reverse complement strand
GAGCATGATCATGGTGATGAACGCGGTGGGGTCTTGGAAGCCTCGGGCGGCCCCTCGTATCCGGCCGATCGCGGCGTTGTTGGACTCCGCGATGCCGTTGGTCAGCTTCCACTCGATGGTCGCCTCGATGGAGTCGCGGTACCGGCGGATGGTCCGTGCGAGCTTGACGAACGGGGCGAGTTTGGAACGTGACGCCCACGCCAGCCACCGGTCCAGCGCCACCTGGGCCTGCAGCAGCGGCAACTTCAGCAGTTCGCGAAGTTCCTCTTTGAGCTGCCATGCCCGAAACATCCGCCGGTTGGCCTTCTCCAGATCACGGATCACCCTCTTCTGACGCCCCGACAGGTTCTCCCAGTTGCGCAGCAGCACCCACCGCAGCCCCTTGAACTGCTTGGCCGCGTCGGCGCTGCCGGCCTGTCGGAGCACGTTCCACTCGGTCCGGCGGACCTCATCGACCGCCCCAGTGGCCCAGCTGACCAGGTGGAAGGTGTCCAGGCACACCACCGCGTCGGGGGCACGTTCAGCCACGACGATGCGGATCCAGTCGGCCCCGTCAGCAGACACAAACGCCAGGTGAGCGGCCCGTTCGCGGCCCAAGGCGTCAAAGAAGGCGCCCACGACCTGCTTGCTGCGGCCCTTGGCGGCCCACACGACCCGGCCGGTGAAGTGATCACACACCACCGTGAGGTAGCGCTGGCCCTTCTTGTACTTGACCTCATCGATCGCGACCGCGATCAGCCCGTCGAGCAGATCGACACGGCCCAGCGCTTCTTGTGCCAGCCGGATGCAGGCGTTGTTGACCGCCCGCCACGACAGCCCATAGCGGTCAGCGGCGGCCTGCTTGTTGGCCACGACCGCGTCGTGGACCACCAAGTCCTCCAACGCCGCGGTGAACGCCGAGTCGTGGCGCGCCCACGGCATCGCCACCACCGTCGCGCCATGCGCGGGACAGTCCACCCGAGGCGCGTCGGCGATCAGTACACAGGTGGCGTAGCCGACATCGACGTGGCGCCACCGTCGTTGCCCGTCGCCCTGGTCAAACCAAGTTGCGAGACTGGCGCACCGACCGCATACGCCACGCCGGCTGACCCGACGTCGCAGGCGCACCTCGAGCCGGGGCCGCACCCCGTCACAGTCTTCGTCGATGAGATCCCACCCAACGATCACCACATCCGGGCCGAACCCGAGAACCTTCTTGAGTACCTTGTGGGTGCGCACGTCGTCGTTCTCCTCGTCTCAAGTCGTAGAACAACTCGAAACGTAGGCAGAACACGGCGTGCGCACCCGTATCCCCGACACCCCACCCACGGCAGCGTCAGTAGACCCCCTTTATTACGGGCGCAAACGTCGCTGGCAAGGAAGACCGGCAACCGAGCTGAGCCACCTGCCACCACTGACGCACACCTTGAATCCCACGGCTCTTCCTTCTCTCGCCTTCGTTCAGTGCAGGTTCGGTTCGTGGTGGTGCCGTCCGGGCGGGGATGCCTCGAATCGGTCAGAGCTCGGCCTCGACGGCCGACAGGGCATCGAGGACGGGCGTCAGGGCGTTCAGTGTGCGAGCGCTCAGTTGCATGGCCGAGGTCATGGGCAGGTCGGCTGGTTCACCCGGGAAGCTCCTCGGGGGCGTGTCCGGGTCGGCGGCCGGGGCGACGATCCGCCGGACGATGTCGCCTTCCCGAACGGTCAGCGTGGCGACCAGGCTGTCCGGGGGCAGGGGCGTCGTCGACATGGCCGGGGCCTGGTCGTCGAGCAGGCCGACGTCACGCGCGGCCGCGAAGACCTGCGCGACGACGTCGGGGGAGACGTTGCCGGTGACGGCCGACTCGTCGGCGTCCCCGGGTTCGTCCGCGAGGTCGTCGCGCAGGTGACGATCGGCACTGCCGTCGGCCTGTACGGCCACGCGGTAGTCGTAGCGTTCGCCGGGGGCTCCCCCCGACACCGTGAAGGCGATCTCGGCGTGGTCGCCGTCGTCGTTGGGAGCAGGCTCACCGTCCGCGATCCGGCGGAGGCGTCCCAGGACGTCGGCGCGTGTCCGGGCGTCGAGCTGTTCGATGAAGCGCATGTGCACTCTCGTGTGCCGGAGGGGCCGTAGGAACGTGCGTGCCGCCGGTCGGTGTCCGCAGTGGAATGCGGCGATGCGGTTGTAGTGTCGGAGGACGGTCTCGCTGTTGTCGTCCATCACGGTTCCGGTGCCGACCGGCGAGCGAGTCGGACACGCCGAGTCGGCGTACTCGTCCGGGTGGCCGAGCATGTGGCCGAACTCGTGCGACGCCACATCGCCGTCATCCCCGGTGTCCCAGGTGGTCATGTTCGAGCGGGCCGGGCCGGGCTGGACGCGAACCACGTGGTGGGCACCCGAGTTGACCCAGGCCACGTCGAAGGTGATGGAGCGGTGTTCTCCGTCCGGCGCGGCGCAGTCGAAGCGGTCGGTCCACTTGCCGATGATCCCGTCGCGCCACGTGGTTCGGAGCGCGTCCATGGTCGCCGTCGTGATCCCGGTGTCGGGGACGAGTTGGATCCGAATGGAGACGTGCGTGTCGGACTGGTGGTAGGCGGCCCGCCACCCGTAGCTGCACTCGCGGACGTCGAAGCCCTGTTCGGTGCCGATCCGGAAGGGCCTCGACCAGGTCCAGGGTGCGTGGTCGAGCCGCCAGAAGAAGTCGAGGTTGCCGGCCTGGTCCACGGCGACGACTTCCAGGTTGCCGGGTGTGCCGAAGTTGCCCTGGACCAGGGCAGTGCCGGCGTAGTGCGACTCGCCGCCGAATCGGCCCGGTGCGCTCCAGGGCATTGCCGGGTCATCGTTGTTGCGCCACAGGTGGGCAAGTCCTCCGTCGCGATGCGGCGCCACCACCTCGAAGTTGCCCTTCCTGCCGTGGCGTCCCTGAATGAGTGCCGGGGCACCGCCCAGCCCTGAGGCGATGTGGAAGGGGCCGGACCAGGTCCAGGGTGCGTGGTCGAGCCGCCAGAAGAAGTCGAGGTTGCCGGCCTGGTCCACGGCGACGACTTCCAGGTTGCCGGGTGTGCCGAAGTTGCCCTGGACCAGCGCCGCGGCGATCAACTCGCCCCCACCGAAACACGATGGCCCGCTCCACGGGAACGCCGGGTCGTCGTTGTTGCGCCACCCGTGGACCAACCCGTCGCCGTGGGAGGGAGGTACGACCACCTCGAAGTTCCCCTTACGGCCGTGTCGTCCCTGGATCAGGAAGTTTCCCATGACACCACCCCTGCAGTCGTCGATGCCGATGCTGCCGGCGCTGCCTGGTCGGCACGGTCGCACGAGCCCGGGCGGCAACAGCGGGGTCCGTGGCGATGAAGCGGTCGTCCACCTGGTCGCGGTCGCTAGCCTCCCGATCCACCAGGGCGAACCCGTCGGGGCCAGCACCGATCCCGCGGGCGGCGCGCAGGGCCACCCACGTGTCGTCCACGCCGGCGAGATGGCCCCCGATGCCCCGCATGACCCGGTCGTCGGACGTCCCCGAGGCGGAGTCACCGGGCACATGCTGGTCCGAAGCCCGGCCGGGGCCGGGTGAGGCGGGGGCCGGCGGGCCGGCGCCGAACGCACCGGACGACGGTGGAGTGACCATGACCGGCCATTTCCCATAACCGCAGTTGTCTGCGGTGACCGAGGTGAGTATGAGCACGGACGATCGAGATGTCAACAGGAAAACCGGTCGAGGCGGGGGCGCCCTGCTCAGCCAGAGTTGCAGTCGGCCGTGGGCCGGGGCGGGGTTGTTTCGTGGCCTGTGGACAACCCGTCGGGTCATCGCCGCGCCCTGCTCGATCGCTCCTGACGGTCGAGCAGGACGATCCGGTCTTGGAGCTGGGCGATCTCGCGGTTGAGCTGATCGAGCAGCGGCCCCCACGGCCCGGAGTCGGTGAACCGCCCCGGGTCTGGTAGACACTCCAATCCTTGAGAGGATGGATGATGCCAAACCACGGCAAGTACCCCGACGAGCTACGCGAGCGTGCGAGCCGTACTCGTGTTGGACCACCAGCACGAGTACGGCTCGCAGTGGGAAGCGATCTGTTCGGTCGCCGAGAAGTTGGGCCCGAAGTCCGAGACGGTGCGGCTGTGGGTCCGTCGCGCCGAGACCGACAGTGGTCGCCGGCCCGGAGCCACCACCGACGAACGGGCGGAGCTGAAGCGCCTGAAGCGTGAGAACGCCGAGCTGCGCCGG
>JBBSMS010000218.1:0-4179 GCA_038233055.1 Nitriliruptorales bacterium | reverse complement strand
CGGAGATGATGTCCGAGACGGGTTCGGAGATGATGTCCGAGACGGGTTCGGAGATGATGTCCGAGACGGGTTCGGAGATGATGTCCGAGACGGGTTCGGAGATGATGTCCGAGACGGGTTCGGAGATGATGTCCGAGACCTCCAGCTGACACTCGCAGCACCCCACGCGCCGCCCGTATCCGTGCGGGCGGCGCGTGTTCGTCCGGACCCGTCACGATCCTCGATCCCGCCACACGAACGGCCGCCGCCATGATCACGCACACCACCCGCCCGACCGCCCGGCTGACCCGGCGCGCCTCGGCCCTGGCCCTGACCGGCCTGTTGGCGCTCGGGGCCACCGCCTGCGGGGACGACGTCGTCGACGACGACGTCGAGTCCCAACTCGACGATGCCGGTGACGACGCCGCGGACACCGCCGAGGACCTCGGCGACGCCGCGACCGAGGGCGTCGACGACGCCGACTCGGAGGGCTGACCAGCCGCCCGAGGCCTTCGCCGACGTCGCAGGGCACTGCGCCCGCGCGGACGGTCCTCGGATTGACACCCGTCGCCGAGGGTCGGTAGTCTGGCCCTTCGCGCCACGGGGCAACTCGTGGTGCGTTCGGGCGCCGACCGGACCGATGCTCTCGAGTCCACCTCGTCCTGCGAGGGTCGGCAACGCTCCACCCCCAAGCCACCAACGACCGCGTCCTTCGGGGCTGCATAGAAACGTGCTGCTCGGAAGTTGCGGAACGCCCGGGTCCGTGGATCGGACTCGGCAGCGACGGACGGTCACCGACCGACCGTCGACGACCACGACCGGTCGGCCCCTCAACCACGAGGCGGCCGACACCACGTCGGCCCCCACGCCGGCACGACACGACAGGGAAGCAATGCCCACCATCCAGCAGTTGGTGCGCAACGGCCGCCACGACAAGAAGAAGAAGGTCAAGACGCTGGCCCTCAAGGGCTCTCCGCAGCGTCGCGGCGTCTGCACGCGCGTCTACACCACCACCCCGAAGAAGCCGAACTCGGCCCTTCGGAAGGTCTGTCGTGTCCGGCTCAGCTCCGGGATGGAGGTCACCGCCTACATCCCCGGCGAGGGCCACAACCTCCAGGAGCACTCCATGGTCCTGATCCGTGGTGGGCGTGTCCGGGACCTGCCGGGCGTGCGTTACAAGGTCGTGCGCGGTGCGCTGGATGCCGCTCCCGTCCGTGACCGCCGCCAAGGCCGGTCGCACTACGGCGTCAAGAAGGAGGGCTGACATGCCTCGCAAGGGATCACCCGGAACCCGCAAGATCACGCCCGACGCCAAGTACGACTCGGAACTGGTCACGCAGCTCATCAACCGCATCATGGTGGACGGCAAGCGCTCGCTGGCCGAGTCCATCGTCTACGACGCGCTCGCTGACATCGGTGGCCGCGTCCAGGGCGGTGACCCGCTGTCGGTCGTCAAGCGTGCGGTCGAGAACGTCAAGCCCCAGCTGGAGGTCAAGTCCCGCCGCGTCGGTGGGGCCACCTACCAGGTGCCCATCGAGGTGCGGCCGTCGCGTTCCACGACCCTGGCCCTGCGCTGGATCGCGGGCTACGCCCGCCTCCGCCGCGAGAAGACCATGGGCGAGCGCCTCGCCGGCGAACTGCTGGACGCCTCCAACGGCGTCGGTGCCGCCGTCAAGCGCCGCGAGGACACCCACAAGATGGCCGAGGCCAACCGCGCCTTCGCCCACTATCGCTGGTGACGCCCGGGGGCCGGTCCTGTCGACCTGCCCCGCCCACCCCTGAAGACCTGAAGGACTGACCGTCATGGCCAAGCGCCCGCCGCTCGAGACGTTGCGCAACATCGGCATCATGGCCCACATCGATGCCGGCAAGACGACCACGACCGAACGCATCCTGTTCTACACCGGCAGGAACTACAAGATCGGTGAGGTCCACGATGGCGCTGCCACGATGGACTGGATGCCGCAGGAGCAGGAGCGTGGCATCACGATCACGTCGGCAGCCACCACGGCCTCGTGGCGCGACCACACCATCAACATCATCGACACGCCCGGCCACGTCGACTTCACCGTCGAGGTGGAGCGGTCCCTGCGTGTCCTGGACGGGGCGGTCGCCGTGTTCGACGGCGTCGCCGGCGTCGAGCCGCAGTCCGAGACCGTGTGGCGTCAGGCCGACAAGTACGGCGTCCCGCGCATGTGCTTCGTCAACAAGTTGGACCGCACCGGGGCCTCCTTCGAGTTGTCCTTCAACTCCATCCGCGAGCGCCTGACCACCCAGGCCGTCGCCATCCAGCTGCCGATCGGGCGCGAGGCCGACATGCGCGGCGTCGTGGACCTGGTCCGCAACGTCGCGATCGTGTGGCAGGGTGACGACCTCGGGGCATCGTTTGAGGAACTCGACGTCAGCGAGGTGGCCGACGAGGTCATCGGGGACATCGACGCCGCCCGTGCCGAGCTGATGGAGATGGTCGCCGAGACCGACGACACGCTGCTCGAGGCCTTCTTCGAGAACGGCGAACTGTCCGTCGACGAGCTCAAGTCCGGCCTGCGTGCCGCGACGATCGCCAACGAACTGGTCCCGGTCATGACCGGCTCGGCGCTGGCCAACACCGGCGTCCAGCCGTTGCTCGACGCCGTGGTCGACTACCTCCCCAGCCCGCTGGACGTGCCCCCGATGAAGGGCCAGGACCCGCGCTCGGGCGAGCCGATGACCCGCCGCCCGGATGACGACGAGCCGTTCTCGGCGCTGGCCTTCAAGGTGATGACCGACCCCTACGTGGGGACGCTGGTCTTCACCCGGGTCTACTCCGGGACGCTCGAATCCGGCTCCTACATCCACAACGTCACCAAGGACGAGAAACTGCGCGTCGGTCGCATCCTCCAGATGCACGCCAACCACCGCGAGGACCGCGACAAGACCATGACCGGCGACATCGTCGCCCTGGTCGGGCTCAAGTCGACCACCACCGGTGACACCCTGTCGGACCCGGACACGCGGATCCTGCTGGAGTCCATGGAGTTCCCGGACCCGGTCATCGACATCGCGATCGAGCCGAAGACCAAGACCGACCAGGAGAAGCTGATCGTCGGGCTGATGAAGCTCGCCGAGGAGGACCCCACCTTCCGCGTCCACACGGACGAGGAAACCGGCCAGACCATCATCGGCGGCATGGGCGAACTCCACCTCGAGATCATCGTCGACCGCCTGATGCGCGAGTTCAAGGTCGAGGCCAACGTCGGTCGGCCGCAGGTGGCCTACCGCGAGTCGCTCAAGAAGGCGGTCGAGAAGGTCTCCTACACCCACAAGAAGCAGACCGGTGGGTCGGGCCAGTTCGGCCAGGTCGTGATCAACGTGCGACCACTGACCGACTCCGACCGCGAGGAGTACGAGCTCGACGAGGACGTGCACTACCACTTCGAGTCCAAGATCTATGGTGGCTCGATCCCGCGCGAGTACATCCCGGCCGTCGATGCCGGCATCCGTGACTCCCTGGAGTCCGGCGTGCTGGCCGGCTACCCGCTCGTCGACGTGTTCGTCGAACTGGTGGACGGCTCGTACCACGACGTCGACTCCTCCGAGATGGCGTTCAAGATCACCGGCTCCATGGCCTTCAAGGAAGCCGCGCGTCGTTCCGGCGTGCAGTTGCTGGAGCCTGTCATGGACGTCGAGGTGACCACCCCGGACGACTACCTCGGTGACGTCATGGGCGACCTGTCCGGTCGCCGTGGGCTGATCCAGGGGTCCAACCCCCGGGGCCAGGCGACCGTCATCAACGCTCGCGTCCCGCTGGCCGAGATGTTCGGCTATTCGACCGACCTGCGCTCCATGACCCAGGGTCGCGCCAACTACTCCATGCAGTTCGGCGCCTACGAACCCGCCCCCAACTCCATCCAGGAAGACGTCGTCGCGAAGGCTCGCGGCGAGGAGTGACCGTGCGCCCTCGCTGCGCTCGGGCGCATTGGAGTTGCTCGCAAGCTCGCAACGTCCAGCTTCCAACCAAACTCTAACGACCACCCACCTCACCTCCACCAGCGCCGGACGATCCGGCACCACCCAGAAAGGCCTTCAGCCATGGCCAAGGAAAAGTTTGAGCGGACCAAGCCGCACATGAACATCGGCACGATTGGTCACGTCGACCATGGGAAGACGACGTTGACGGCGGCGATCACGTTTGTGTTGGCCAAGCATGTGGATGGGAAT
>JBBSMS010000217.1:0-4205 GCA_038233055.1 Nitriliruptorales bacterium | reverse complement strand
CTGCTAGCAACTTCGGTGACAGCACACTAGGTGGGCTGTGCGGAACGTGTTGTGCGGATGGCGCAGGACAGGTCGCCGCTGGCGAGGAGGCGATTCGACGGCAATGCGGTGTCCATTGTCGAGGATTGACGACGCGGCCAGCGGCGAGCTGGACCAGCCAGGCGTGCTGCAGAGTTTCGCACAGGTCACCTAGCGGCTCTCGACCTCGCCTGAAGCGTGAGAACGAGCGCAGCGAGTTCTCAAGACTGCGAGGTACGAGGGCAGTCAGCGGTAGCGGCGGTTGCTGATGGCGCGGAAGTCGACCTCTTCGGGATGGTCGACGTCCACCTCCACGTCGCGGTGGCCGTGGCTGTCCTCGTAGGCAGCGACGACCGCTGCGACCAGGGCGGCCTCCTCCTCGGGGGTCTGGTCCGGGGGCATGTTCACCCGGATGCGCTGGACGCCGGACGCCCGCTCGGAACCGGCACGGGACGGTGGGTTGGCAGTCATGGCCGGAACTCCTCGGTGCGTTGGGTGATGCGCTGGGACCGGTTCAGGGCGTCGACGTAGGCTGCCACGCTGGCACCCACGATGTCGGTGGTGGCGGCGCGACCGGTGAATGTGGCGCCGTCGGAGACCTCGACGGTGACGGCGACCTGGCCGATGGCCTCGATGCCGGACCCGACAGCCGCGACGTTGAAGCCGGTCAGGGTGACGCCGTCGATGCCGACCGCATCACGGACGGCCTCGCACGCGGCGTTGACGGGCCCGTCGCCGGTCCCGGTCCCGGTCACGGTTTCGCCGGTGGCGGTCATGCGGATCGTGACCGACGCCGTTGGTGGCTGGTCGCTGCCGGTGGTGACCTCGAAGGACTCGAGCACGAGCGCATTGTCGGGGGTGGCCGTGGT
The DNA here is from genome assembly GCA_038233055.1 of Nitriliruptorales bacterium. GTDB lineage: Bacteria > Actinomycetota > Nitriliruptoria > Nitriliruptorales > Nitriliruptoraceae > Salsipaludibacter. The sequence goes on along the minus strand of JBBSMS010000217.1, from coordinate 3,318 downwards.
GGTCTCGGACATGATGATCGCCCGGACCTCGCTGGTGTCGACCAGTCCGCCCTTGGCGTCGGCCACGTCCTTGAAGCGGCGGAACGCGGCCTGGAACTGCTCGTCGGTCACGTCGAGGCCCAGTTCGTCGACCGCCTTGCGGAAGGCGTGGCGACCGGAGTGCTTGCCCAGCACGATCTGGGACCCGTCGACGCCGACGTCCTCGGACTTCATGATCTCGTAGGTCAGGCGGTCGGCCAGCACGCCGTGCTGGTGGATGCCGGACTCGTGCGCGAACGCGTTCTCCCCGACGACCGCCTTGTTCTTCTGCACGCCGTAGCCGGTCAGCGACGACACCATCTGCGAGGTGCGGGTCAACTCGGGGGTGTTCACGCGATGGTCGACGCCGAGCAGGTCCTTGCGCGTCCGGATCGCCATCACCACCTCTTCCAGCGAGCAGTTGCCGGCGCGTTCGCCGATGCCGTTGACGGCGACCTCGACCTGGCGGGCGCCCATGCGGACCGCCTCCAGCGAGTTCGCGACGGCCAGGCCGAGGTCGTTGTGGCAGTGGACCGACACGACCACGCCGCGCTCGGCGATGGCCGGGATCCGCTCGTGCAGTTGCTTGATCCACTGGCCGAAGTCATACGGCAGGGCGTAGCCGACGGTGTCGGGGATGTTGACCGTGGTGGCGCCGGCCTCGACGGCCGCCGCGACGATGTCGACCAAGAACTCGAAGTCGGTGCGGGTGGCGTCCTGGGGCGAGAACTCGACGTCGTCGGTGTAGGAGCGTGCCAGTTCGACGGCCCGGCTGGCCTGGTCGAGGATCTCGTCGTTGGTGGCCTTGAGCATGTACTTGCGGTGGATGTCCGACGTGGACAGGAAGGTGTGGATGCGGTGCCTGCGGGCCGGGGCCAGCGACTTGGCGGCGGCCTCGATGTCGGACTCCATGGCACGGGCGAGGGCGGCGATGACCGGCGGCTCGCGGTCGGACTCGGCGTCCGACTCGGCCCCGCGGGTGGCGTTGCCGACCTGTTCCGCGACGGCCTTCACGGCGTCGAAGTCGCCGGGTGAGGCCGCGGAGAATCCGGCCTCGATGACGTCGACGTGCAGTCGCGCCAGTTGTTCGGCGATCTCGACCTTCTCGCGGGCGTCCAGCGAGATCCCGGGCGACTGTTCGCCGTCGCGCAGGGTCGTGTCGAAGATGGTGATGTCGGCACCGAAGGCATCGGTGGCGGCGTGGTCGATGGGGCTGCCCATCAGACGTGTCCTTGTTCTCCCCGGAGGTGGGGGTCTGCTGCGTGCGGGTGATGGCGCACGAGGTGGGTGGGAGGGTCGATCCCGGTCACGCTCTCCGCGGTCGCTGTCGTGGTGGGACGGGACAGCGCCGCGGCATCAAAGCAGCAGGAGGAGGAGAAGAAGCAGGGCACCGAGCAGGGCGACGACGGCCCCGGAGACGTCGACGGGCTGCGCGACCCGGGTTCGGACCCGGGGCGTCGTCGGCCGGTCGTCGTGATGCTCCATGTGCAGCATCATCGGCCACGGTTGGTCGCGGATGCAACCTCGGGCCCCGCAATCCCACGATCGTGGTCGCAGGCGCGCGCTCGACGCACGCCACACCCACGACACTGGTCACCCTGCGCACACCACGCCCGCGGTCCGGTGCCCGAGCCCCGCAGGCGGTCGCACTAGCCTCCTCCACGCGTCACCACCCCAACCCATCCGTGATCCGAGCGGGGGAGCCCCGGTGCACCAGCCCCACCACTCGTGTCGACCGGCCGCCGTCGGCCGGTCCCGGCGTGGCTGGGTGGCCGTCGGGGCACTGGTCACCGCCGGCAGTCTGCTGGCGGGCTGTGCGCAGGACCTCCACGAGGCGTCCTGGGACAACCTGGTCGATGCCCGACAGCAGGATGCGATCGATCGCGGTTGGGTGCCGGAGTGGCTGCCCGAGGCTGCCACCGACGTCGCCGAGGTGAATCGTCCCAGCACCGGCGAGGTGGTGCTGCGCGCCCACCTCCCCGACGACGTGGCAATCGACGCGTGCTCACCCACCGAGAACGTGTCCGTCCGCCCCGACATGGCGGACTGGTGGGAACCGGCCGACGACGGCTTCCGGCTGATCTGCGACGATGGCTGGTGGGTGGTGCGGGCCGACGACACCCTGTGGGCCTGGACCATTGCCGATCGCGAGGAACCCACATGAACCTGCCCGTGTCCTTCCCCGTCGACCCGATCCTGGCCAAGCTGACCCGGTCGATGCCGTCGGGTGACTACCTCTACGAGCCGAAGTGGGACGGCTTCCGCTGCATCGTGTTCCGCGACGGCGACGAGGTGGTGCTGCAGTCGAGAAACGGCAAGGAACTGCAGGTGTACTTTCCCGAACTCGACGCCCCGCTGCGGGCGATCCTGCCGGAGCGCTGCGTCGTGGACGGTGAACTGGTCGTGCCAGCCGAGGGCGGGATCGCCTTCGACGCGATCAGCAACCGCATCCACCCGGCCACGTCGCGCATCGAGATGTTGAGCGAGTCGACGCCGGCCCGCTTCATCGCCTTCGACCTGCTGGCCGTCGGCGACGAGGACCTGACCGGCCTGGCGATGGTCGAACGCCGCGCGCGCCTCGAGGACCTGTGTGACTGGCACCTGCCCGTCCACCTGACGCCGGCCACGACCGACCCGGACGTGGCCCAGGACTGGTTCGACCGCTTCGAGGGCGCCGGGCTCGACGGCGTGATCGCCAAGCCCGCGGACGGGACCTACCAGCCCGGCAAGCGCGCCCTGGCCAAGATCAAGCACGAGCGCACCGCCGACGTCGTGGTCGCCGGGTTCCGGTGGCACAAGGCCTCGACCGACGACGACCGCCAGGTCGGCTCGTTGTTGCTGGGCCTGTTCGACGACGACCAGCGCCTCCGCCACATCGGGGTCGCGTCGTCGTTCTCGGGCGCGAAGCGGCGCGAGTTGGCCGAGGAGGTGGCGGCCATGGGCACTCCGGGCGACGGCGAGCACCCGTGGCAGGCGTGGATGGACACCGAGGAGTCCCCGCGCGGCGGCAACCGCTGGAACGCGACCAAGGACATGTCGTTCGAACTCGTGCCGCTGCAGGTGGCCGAGATCGCCTACGAACAACTCGACGGGGACCGCCTGCGCCACTCCGGCCGGTTCAAGCACTGGCGCGTCGACCGCGACCCCGACAGCTGCACCTACGACCAGGTCGAGGTCGCCCCAGCCGCTGAACTCAAGGACGTCCTCGCCCTCTGACCCTGCGCGCCTCGCATGCGCCCTCAGCGCCGCATGCGGGCGCCAGACCGCACACTCGGCGTTGGTGGCCGACAGGGGTTCTAG
>JBBSMS010000216.1:0-4212 GCA_038233055.1 Nitriliruptorales bacterium | reverse complement strand
GCGATCCAGCCCCACGTTCGAGGGTCGTCCACGATCGGCGTGAAGAAGTCGGTGGTGGGCACCACCCCCCCACCCATGATCGACAACACCGACGCGTCCTCGCCCCAGACCACGACCTCTACGCCGTCCACCCCGAACCAGCCGCCGCCGACTCCGTCGTGGGCCCCGGCGACGCCGCGGCGGTGGTGACGATCACCGGTCGGGCGGGGGGGCCCACCCCCGACTTCTTCACGCCGATCGTGGACGACCCTCGAACGTGGGGCTGGATCGCGGCCACCAACGCGATCGGCGACGTGCATGCGATGGGCGGCGTGCCCACGGCCGCGCTGATGGTCCTGGGCTGGCCCGCCGGCGAACGCCGCGGCGACCTCGACGAACTGCTGGCGGGCGTGGACGCTGGTGCTGCGGCCGATGACGTGGCCGTGGTGGGCGGCCACTCGATCTCGTCGGCGGTGCCCTTCGTGGGGCTGGCCGTGCTGGGGTCGGTCGACCCGCCGCTGTTGCGCCAGGACGCCGCCCGGCCGGGTGACGTGCTGGTGCTGACCGCGCCGTTGGGGACCGGGATCGCCACGACCGCGGCCCTGCGCGCCCCCCGCCGCGACAGCGAGGCGGGCGGGCCGCTGGAGGACGTGCTGGCCGCGGCCGTCGGGGTGATGACCACGTCGAACCGGGCGCTCGTACCGGTGGCGCGCGAGCACGGGGTCGTCGCGGCCACGGACGTCACGGGTTTCGGGTTCCTGGGCCACCTGCATCGAGTCGCGCGATCGTCGGAGGTGGACGTGGAGGTGGACGCGGCGGCGGTTCCGATCCTGCCCGGTGTGGTCGAGCTCGCCCGCCGCGACGTGGTGCCGGGCGGGAGTCGTCGCAACCTGGAGGTGGTCGTCGACCGCGCCGGGGTGGACACCGACCCGGTGACCGCGATCGTGCTGGCCGACGCCCAGACCTCGGGCGGCCTGCTGCTGGCCTGCCCGCCGGCGGCTGCCGACGACGTCGTGGCCCGGGCGCGCGAGGTCGGCCACGATGCGGCCCGGGTGGGGAGGGTCACGGGCGCGGGCACGGGCCGGATCACGGTCACGGGTCGGGTCGGCTGACCACCCGGCGACGCCGGTCGGGTTCGGGACGGGTGTGACCGAGGCGGTCCAGCAGTTCCAGCAGCGGGACGGCGTGGCGCCGGGTGATCCCCAGGCAGGTGCGTGCGTCGGCGACCGTGAACGGTGGGGCGAGGTCGGCCAGGCGCGCGACGGCGCCGGCAACCGCGGCCGGCGAGAAGCAGAACCGCCCCGCCGGGTGCAGGTCGCCCGCCCGCCACGTCGCGTGCAGCACCCCCCGGTCGATCCCGAGGTCGACCAGCAGGTCGTCGTTGGTCCGGGGAGCGACGCCGTCGGCCTCGACCGCCCGGATCACCGCGGCCCGCTCGACGTCCGCGGTCGGCTCGGGCGGCGGCGCGTGCTCGTCGTCGGCCAGCACCTGTGCCACCACCGACTCGGTCAGGCCGAGCACCCGGGCGACCCGTGCATGCCGGCGCCGGTCCGGGGTCCCGTCGTCGGTCGTGGTCGCTGCCCGTCGGACCTGCTCCCGGCGGTCCGGTGTCACCACCCACGGCGCGCCGTCCGGCAGGGGCAGGATCGTGCGCGCGTGCTCGCGGGCGACGACGCCACCGTGGGCCGCGGCCAACGCGTCGATGAGGCCGGACCGGTCGGCCGCCGTGACGGCCCGGGCGAGGCGGTGGAGCGCGTCCAGGTCGGGCGGTCCGGGCCGCGACGGGACCAGCGCGACCCCACCTCCGGCCACCAGCGCCCGGCCGGTGTCGCGCAGGACGAAGCGGTCGCCGGGGCGGATCGCCAGGGGGCCGTCGGGCGTGACGGCGATCACCCGGACCGGACCGTCCTGCCCGCCGCGGACGCGGAGGCGGACCGCGACGGCGGTCGTCCCGACGTGCAGCATCCAGGCCCCGCGCGGCGGCCACGGTGCAAGGGACGTCTCGACCACGGCCTCGAAGCGACCGCCCAGCAGCCCGTGGGTCGCCACGTCGGGACCGAGCAGGCGACTCCCACGATGCAGCGTGTCGGCCGGGTCGACCCGCAGCGCCACCCGCTCGGTCGAGTCGACGGCGGGCTGCTCCGCGCCGCGTCGTTGCATCCCCCGCACCCGGACCGAGGTGCCGGTGGCGGCGTCGACCAGGGTGTCGCCGACCGCGATCCGCCCGCGGGTGAGCGTGCCGGTCACGACCCGACCCCGACCCGGCACCGTGAAGGCCCGGCCGACCCACAGGTCCGGCCCGGCCAGCGGCGGTTTCGGGACCGGGGCGGTGGCCACGGCCAGTCGGCGGGCCAGCGTGTCCAGGCCGAGGCCGGTGACCGTCGACGTGGCCACCACCTCGTCGGTCCGCAGCCCCCGCCGGTCCAGTTCGGCCACCACGGCCGCACGGACGTCGCGCGGTCGGGCGTTCGGGTGGTCGACCCGCGTCACCGCGACGGCCGGGACGGCCAGGCCGAGGGCCCGGATCGCGTCGAGGTGTTCACGCGTCTGGGGCATGACCCCGTCGTCGGCCGCCACCACCAGCACGGCGTGGGTGGCGGCGCCCAGCCCGGCCAGCGTGGCGGTGGCCCAGTCGAGGTGGCCGGGGACGTCGAGTAGCGTCAGGTCGGTGTCCCGCAGGTGGGCCGGGTTGACCTCGATGGTGTGGTGGGCCTCGTCCTCGTTGGCGAGGCGGTCCGTGGCGTGGCCGGTCAGTGCGGTGACCAGCGAGGACTTGCCGTGGTCGACGTGACCGGCGACCGCGATGACCGCGGTCACGTCGCCGCGGCCGGGCGGGTCGGGACGCTGTCGCGCGCTGCCGCCTCGTCCTCGCCGTGGCCGCCGATCTCCCGGTGGACCGCCAGCAGCGCCGCGGCAACCAGGTGGTCGTCGTCGGGATCCACGGCCCGCAGGTCCACGAGGCACCGCCCGTCCCGAACCCGCGTGGCGACCGACGGCGACCCGGCACGCAGGTGATCGGCCCAGGCGACGTCGACCGCCAGTGCGGTCGACTCCAGGGTCTCGCCCGGCGAGGCACCACCCCCGACCACCGCCGTCACCTCGACGACCTCCGTCGGGACGCCCCGCTCGGCCAGCCGGTCGCGCACGGCCTCGCCCCGGGCCCGCAGGTCGGCGGGGTCCATGGCCAGCAGGCGCCGGACCGGAACGCCGGCCGGGTCGGCGACGTGGTCCTGCAGGGTCGCGACAAGGGCCGCGACCCGCAGTTTGTCGAGCCGCAGGGCACGGGCCAGCGGGTCCCGCCGCGCCGCGCCGACCAGGTCCGTGCGACCCGCCACGATCCCTGCCTGTGGGCCGCCCAACACCTTGTCACCAGACCCGGTGACCAGGTCGGCGCCGTCGGCCAGTCCGGTCGCCATCGCGCGCTCGTCGACCATGGCCGGCAGGTCCGAGGCCTCCAGCAGCCCCGATCCGGCATCCAGGACGAGCGGCACGCCGGCACCGTGGCAGGCGGTCGCGACGTCGGCCAGCGCGGGCCGGTGGGTGAAGCCCTCGACCCGGTAGTTGGAGGGATGGACGACCAGGACGGCGTCGACCCCGTCGGCCAGCGCGGCACGCACATCGGCCAGGTGCGTGCGGTTGGTCGTGCCGACCTCGTGCAGCGTCACGCCAGCGGCCGCGACGACGTCCGGGAGGCGGAACGACCCGCCGATCTCGACCAGTTCCCCGCGTGACACGGCGACCCGACCGCCACCGGCCGTGGCGCGCAGGGCCAGCAGCAGGGCGCCGGCCCCGTTGTTGGCGAAGGTCACGTCCTGGGCACCGGTCAGCAGCCGCACTAGGTCCGCCAGCCGGCGGTCACGGTGCCCGCGCCGGCCGTCCGCATCCACCTCGACCGCCCACGGGCCGGCCGCATCGACGACGGCGGCACGGGCGGCGGCCGACAGGGGTGCTCGTCCCAGCCCGGTGTGCAGCACCACGCCGGTCGCGTTGATCGTCCGGCGCGGTCGGGCCACCAGGGCGTCGATCCGGGCCCGGGTCGCGGCAACCGCCTGCTCGCGGCACTCCCGGCGGGTGATGTCTGCTGGCAGGTCACCCCGCAGGTCGGCCAGCGCGTCGCGGGCGACCACGGCCACCAGGGCCGCGCGGATCCGGGGGTCGTGTCCGATGTCGTCGAGCACCACGGACACCGACGGGAGCAGCGCTCGGGGGTCGGTCATGGACGCCGTCGAGGGT
>JBBSMS010000215.1:0-4257 GCA_038233055.1 Nitriliruptorales bacterium | reverse complement strand
CTCGACGAGTTCATCGAGGCCGAACTGCGGCGCCGGGCCGAGGACCGTGCCCACGCCTGACCGTGCGCCAGGGCCGAGCGAGGGCGCGCCGCCAACTGGCGCGCCGACACTGGCGCTGGACGTTGCGAGCGCAGCGAGCAACTCCAACGGGCCCGAGCGGAGCGAGGGCGCGCCGACACTGGCCGGAAGAACGGGTCGTCTTGGCGGCACTGTGGCCCCTGTTGCTACGGTGCACAGACTCGACGTCCGTCCCGGCGGGGAGCCCGACCGGACGTTCCCATCTCGTGGAGTGGTGCTGCCATGATCTCGTTCGACGACGTGACCAAGACGTACAAGGCCGGGGCCAGCGACCAGGTCATGGCCCTGCGTGATGTCACCGTCCAGATCGAGCGTGGCGAGTTCGTCTTCGTCGTTGGCCCGTCCGGGTCGGGGAAGTCGACCTTCATGAAGTTGCTCACCCGCGAGGTCCGGCCCGATTCCGGGACCATCCACGTGGCCGGCAAGAACCTCGGTGAACTGCGCCGCTGGAAGCTCCCGGCCCTGCGGCGCGACATCGGGTACGTGTTCCAGGACTTCAAGCTCCTGGCCAACAAGACCGTGTCCGAGAACGTCGCCTTCGCGTTGGAGGTCATCGGCATTCCCGGCGGCGTGATCGCCAAGCGCGTGCCCGAGGTGCTCGACCTGGTCGCGTTGTCCGACAAGGCCGACGCCATGCCGCACGAACTCTCGGGTGGCCAGCAGCAGCGCGTGTCCATCGCGCGGGCCTTCGTCAACCAGCCACCGATCCTGCTGGCCGACGAGCCGACCGGGAACCTCGACCCCCAGACCTCCATCGGCATCATGAAGTTGCTCGACCGCATCAACCGCACCAACACCACGGTCGTGATGGCGACCCACGACCAGCACATCGTCGACTCCATGCGCAAGCGCGTCGTCGAGCTGTCCGAGGGCCAATTGGTCCGCGATCAGGCGCGTGGCGTCTACGGCTACGCCAGCTGACCACCTCCCCTCGGCCCCGGGTGCGACCTCCCGGGGCCGAGTGTCGTGCACGTACGACCTCACCGGCGCCCACTTCTCACCGCCACGTCCACCCCAAGGAGCGACCGCCGCCATGCGACGCTGGTCCTACATCCTCCACGAGGCCACCATCGGGTTGCGCCGCAACCTGTCGATGACGATCGCCGTCATCCTGTCTGTCACGGTGTCGTTGTCGCTGCTGGGCGCGTCGATCCTGCTGCGGCAACAGGTCGATGCCGCCACCGATGACTGGACCGGCAAGATCGAGGTCTCGATCTACCTCTGCGATGGGTTGTCGTGCCCGCCGATAACTGACAGCCAGCAACAGGACCTGCGCGACAACCTCGAGGCCAACCCGGTCGTGGCACAGGTATTCTTCGAGTCCAAGGAGGAGGCCTACGCGGCCTTCCAGCGCCAGTTCGCCAACGAACCGGTGTTCCTCGACAACGTCGAGGAACAGACCCTGCCCGCGTCGTTCCGGGTCAAGTTGACCGACCCGGAGCGCTTCGACGCGATCAAGACGGAGTACGAGAAGTCGCCGGGGGTGGAATCGATCGTGGACCAGAAGGAACTCCTGGACGAGTTCCTGACCTTCTCCAGCGTCATCCGGTGGTCGGCCGGGATCATCGCGGCCATCGCGATGGTCGCCGCGGCCGTGCTGGTGGGCAACACCGTGCGCATGGCCGCCTTCGCCCGACGGGACCAGACCCAGATCATGAAACTGGTGGGCGCGTCCAGTTGGTACGTCCGCCTGCCGTTCGTGTTGGAGGGTGTGCTTGCCGGGCTCCTTGGTGCTGCGATAGCGTGGGGGATGCTCGTGTTCGGTGTCGACTGGATGTTCACGAACCTGCAAGGGTCGTTGACGTTCGTGCCCTTCCTGACGACGACGCAGATCATGGGCGTGTGGCCATGGCTGGCAGTCCCCGCCGTGGCCATGACCGCGGGGGCGTCGGTCGTTGCACTCTGGGGATTCCTGGACGTCTGAGACGTCCCTCGTGGAGGTTGCATGTCCCGGCGTCGCCCGGTGTTGCGGACCTCGGCCCTGGTGGCCGGGGTCCTGTTGGTGTTGGTCGCGCCGGCCGCTGCCAATGCCCAGCAACCGTCACCGTCCCCGATCGAGGCGTCCAGCCCCGCGCTGGACGACGAGGGCGAGGTGGTCACCAACGACACCATCGAGCAACTCCGGGACGACTGGGACGACGCCACCGCCGAACTGGCCACCATCGCGCGGGGCGAGAGCCGGCCGAGCGCCGCGCCGCCGGGGCCCGCGACCAGTTGGACACGGCTGACCGGCAGGTGACGGAGGCGGCCGAGGCCGCGGACGCCGCCGCCGTCGAACTGGGCCTGGCCCACGAGCGACTGGCCGGGGCGAGGATCGGTTGACCACGGCCCGGGCAGCGCGTGACGACGTCACCGACCAACTCGCCGCCACGAACGAGCAACTGGAGACGACCCGCCTGCAACTCCAGCGCCGCCTGCGCGAGGCGTGGATGCACGGCGGCCAGTTGTCGTCGACGACCATGGTGCTGGGCATGGACGACTTCAACGACGTGGTCCGCATCCAGCACCTCCTCGGGCAGGTCGTCGAGGATGACAACCAACTGGTGGAGGACTACGTCCGACTGCAGTTGCAGCGCCAGGAGCGACTGGCCGCGGCGACGCTGGAGGAGGCGCGGGTCACCGACGCCACCGCCAACGCCCAGGCCAGCCGCGACGAGCGCCGAGCGGCCGACGACGAGGCCCGCCGTGCCGCCGGGCGTGCCCGTGAGCGTCGACGCCATCGGGCGGACGTGCTGGCGTCGGTCGAACAGGACCTCGCCAACCTGGGCTCTGACCGGCTCGAAGCCGAGGAGCGGCTCGACGAGGTGACCGCCCGCCTCGAGGCCGAGGTGGAAGCCGAACTGGCTGCCCGACGCGAGGCCGCGAGGTTGGAGGCGGAGCGCGTGGAGGCCGCGCAGTTGGAGGCGGAGCGCGTGGAGGCTGAGCGGTTGGAGGCGGAGCGCGTGGAGGCAGAGCGGTTGGAGGCAGTCCGGATCTCGGCGGCCGAGGCCGCCGCAGCGGCCGATCGGGCCGCGCAGCAGCGTCAGGTGGCCTCGTCCGGTGGCGGCGGCGGTGGGGGCGGCGGTCGCTGTGGCTCGACGTCGGGCTGGGTCTGGCCGGTCGACGGCTGCGTCACCTCGGGCTACGGCGGGCGCTATCGCCCGATCCTGAAGACCCGCCGGATCCACGCCGGCATCGACTTCGGGGCGTCGGCCGGCACCCCGATCCACGCCGTGGCTGACGGGACGGTCTACCGCGCCGGGTGGTCGTCGGGTGGCCATGGCAACGTCGTCGTCATCGACCACGGGCAGGTGGCAACCCTGTACGCGCACCAGGAACGCCTGGCCGTGCGCGCCGGCCAACGCGTGGTTGCCGGCCAGGTCATCGGGTGGGTGGGCAGCACCGGACTGTCCACCGGCCCGCACCTGCACTTCGAGACGCACGCGGGCGGGCCATACGCCAACGCGGTGAACCCGGCGCCGTACTTCCGCTGAGTGGCGGCCCCGCCGACGCGCTCGGCGGGCAGACCGGGGCGGTCGGTACGGTGCGGCCATGGCGAACAAGTCGAGTGGCGTGAAGCTGGTGGTGAACAACCGCCGGGCCCGTCATGACTACTTCCTCGACGACCGCTACGAGTCCGGGCTCCAACTGGTCGGCACCGAGGTGAAGTCCCTCCGGGAAGGTCGCGGGTCGCTGGCCGAGGCCTGGATCCGGCTCGACAAGGACACCGGGGAGGCGTGGCTGGAACAGGCGCACATCCCCGAGTACGTCTACGGCAACCGCAACAACCACCTGCCCTCGCGGCCCCGCAAGCTGTTGTTGCACCGCCACGAACTGGACCACCTCGCCCGCGACGTCGCCACCAAGGGCGTGACGCTGGTCCCGACCCGGATCTACTTCTCCGACGGGCGCGCCAAGTTGGAGTTCGCGGTGGGCAAGGGCAAGAACGTCTCCGACAAGCGCCAGGACGTCGCCAAGCGCGACGCCCAGCGCCAGATCGAGCGCGCGATGTCGCGGCGCGGCCGCTGAAGGCTGGCTGCTCCGTCGTTGGGTCGATCCGGCCGCGTTGGAGTTGCTCGCCTGGGGGCTCACAACGTCCGGCGCGGCCGCTGAAGGCTGGCTGCTCCGTCGTTGGGTCGATCCGGCCGCGTTGGAGTTGCTCGCCTGGGGGCTCACAACGTCCGGCGCGGCCGCTGAAGG
>JBBSMS010000214.1:0-4295 GCA_038233055.1 Nitriliruptorales bacterium | reverse complement strand
GGTCCACGATTGCCGGAGGTTTCCGTGCCAGCCGATCCCCGTGTCCTCGCCGAACTCGACCAGGCCGGCGTGGCCCACACCGTGATGGACTGCGACCCCGACCTGGCCGACACCGCCGAGTTCTGTGCTGCCTACGGGATCGACCCCGCAGCCTCCGCCAATGCGATCCTGGTGGCGTCGCGCAAGCCGGTCGGGGAGCGGGCGCTGTGCGTCGTCCTGGCCACGCACCGGCTGGACGTGAACGGGGCCGTGCGCAAGCGGCTCGGGGTTCGGAAGGTGTCGTTCGCGTCGGCCGAGGACACGGTCGACCTGACCGGCATGGAGATCGGCGGCGTGACCGTCGCGGGGTTGCCGGCCGACCTGCCGGTGTGGGTGGACGCGGCGGTGGCGGCCGTCGACGAGGTGGTCGTCGGGGCCGGGACCCGTTCGGCCAAGGTGCTGCTGGCCGGGTCGGACCTCGCCCGGCTGCCCAACGTCGAGGTCGTCCAGGACCTCGCCCACCCCGTGGAGGAGTCGGTGTGAGCGATGATCCCGTCTTCGACCTGTCCGCCGTCGTGCTGGGCACGCCCGACGTCGCTGACCTGCTCACGTTCTACCGCGACCTGCTGGGCTGGGAGGTGCGACTGGCCCGCGACGACTGGGCCGTGCTGATCGCGCCCGATGGCGGCCCGAAGTTGTGCTTCCAGCGCGAGCCCGACCACGTCCGGCCCACGTGGCCGGCGCAGGACGGGGACCAGCAGATGCAGGTGCACCTCGACCTGTCCGTGGATGACCTGGGCGGGGCGGTCGCCCGGGCGGTGATGCTGGGCGCGAGCCTGGCCGAGCACCAGCCCCAGGACGACGTCCGAGTCCTGTTCGACCCCGTGGGGCACCCGTTCTGCCTGTTCGAGGCGTCGCACTGAGTGGCACCGTCGACCGGTCGGTCGCGTCGCCGCTGACGCCCGTACCGTCGACAGCCAGCGAGCAACGGAACGCACATGCAAACGCGCAGCCTGTACCGAGGAGGACCGATCGTCGGGGAGGTCGGCTTCGGCTCCTGGGCGATCGGGGGCAGTTGGGGGTCGGTCGACGACGACGAGTCCCGCGCGACCCTGCGCGAGGCGCTGGATTCCGGCGTCACCTTCCTCGACACCGCCGACGTCTACGGCGACGGCCACAGTGAACAGTTGATCGAGCAGGTGCTGGCCGAGCGTGCCGAAGCCGTCACCGTGGCAACCAAGATGGGACGCCGCGACGAGGACCTCGACCCGGCGAACTGGACCTACCGGCAATTCTCGGACTGGCTCGGCCGATCGCGGGAGAACCTGGGTGTCGACACGATCGACCTGGTGCAACTGCACTGCCTCGGGCGTGACATCTACGAACTGGACGAGGTCTGGGATGCACTGGACCGGCTGGTCGACGAGGACGTGATCCGCGCCTACGGGGTCAGCGTCGAGACCGTGGACGAGGCGATGGCCGCGCTGCGGCGGCCCGGCATCCGCACGGTGCAGATCATCTTCAACATCTTCCGGGTCAAGCCGGCCGAGGAGTTCTTCGCTGCGGCGCAGGAGGTCGGCGTGGGCGTGATCGTGCGCGTGCCGTTGGCCTCGGGCCTGTTGACCGGCAAGTTCGACGCCGACAGTCAGTTCGAGGACGACGACCATCGCAACTTCAACCGCGACGGCCAGGCCTTCGACATCGGCGAGACCTTCGCCGGGGTCGACTTCGAGACTGGCCTGGCCGCGGTGGAGCAACTGGAGCCGCTGGTGCCCGACGATGCCACGATGGCCCAGTTCGCGCTGCGCTGGATCCTCGACCACGACGCCGTGTCGGTCGTGATCCCCGGCGCCAGGCGGCCCAGCCAGGCGCGCGACAACGCCACCGCGTCGAACCTCGACCCGCTGGGTGAGGACGTGCACGCCCAGGTCCGGGACGTCTACGACGACCTCGTCCGCGACCAGGTCCACGATCGCTGGTAGGCGCTGAACCGACCCCCGACGGCACCGGTGCGGCGAGGGCCTGCCCGTTTCGGTGCGGCGTCCCCGGTCGACCGCGCCAGTTGCACGATTGCGGACGCGCGGCGGGTTAGCGTGCGGAAATGGCCACATCGCGCTGGGTCCGGAAACGGGACCGCCCGTCGGGGACGTCGGGCGGCTCGCCGCACCCGGCACGGCGCCGCTCCGGCCCTCGCTCGACCCGGCTGCTCGTCGTGCTGGGGCTGTTCCTGCTGGGGTGGATCAGCGTTCGCCGCCTGGGATCCCGGACAACGACCCGGGCACCGCTGTTCGACCCGCCGTCTGTCGTGTCACCGAGGCGTCCGCAGGCGACCGCCCGCCACGAGCCGGAGGTTCCCGCCCGCCGGCCGCCGTCGCGCGCGTCGCGCCGGACGGCACGGGGCTCCCGCCCGCTCCTGGTCGTGGCGACGGCAGCCGTCGGCATGGCGGTGGTCCTGGGACTGGTGGTTGTCGTCCCCGGGGGTGCCCGTTCCGTGGCCGATCGCCCGTCGGTCGACGTCTCGTCGACGCCATCGGCCACCGGTGCCGCTGTGGTGGTCGACGCCGGGGGCGACGATCCGACCCGGGACCTCGCTGGTGACGGGGTCGGCCCCGGGCCTGTCGAGGCGATCCCGGTCACGGCCCCGTCGCCCTTGCCGCGCACGAGCACGTCGCCGCTCCCGTCGTCCACACCGACCCCGGAGCCCTCGTCCACGCCGTCGCCGCCGTCGCCGTCGCCCCCGTCCACGACCCCATCCCCGAGGCCCACGCCCACCACTGCGCCCACGACGAGCCCGCCGTCCCCACCGGCAGCGAACCTGCCCGACACCGTGACGATCGCCGTCTCGGGTGACGTGCTGCCGCACGGACCCGTCAACGACCGCGCTGCCGCCCTCGGGGACGCGGACCGCCGTGACTACGCCCCACTGTTCGCCGCGGTCCGACCCGTCCTGACGGGGGCCGACCTGGCGCTGTGCCACCTCGAGGTGCCGATCGCCCCGGCCGGGGAGTCCATCACCACCTATCCGACGTTCGGGGCACCCGCGGCGTTGGCCGACGGGATCGCGGCGGCCGGGTACGACGGGTGCTCGCTGGCCTCGAACCACAGCTTCGATCGGGGGGTGGCCGGCATCGACCGCACCCTGGTGGAACTCGAGCGGGTCGGCCTCGGGCATGCCGGGACCGCACGGTCGGCCGCCGAGGACCGTGGGGTGACCGTCTACGACGTCGACGGGGTCCGGGTCGGCCACCTCAGCTATGCATATGGCTTCAACGGGTTGCGACTGCCCGGCGACGCGTCCTGGGCCGCCGAACTCATCGACCCGGCCCGGATCGCGGCGGACGCCCGGCGAGCCCGCCAGGTCGCCGACCTGGTCGTCGTCAGCCTGCACTGGGGAGCGGAGGGCGTGCACGAACCGACGTCGGCGCAGCGAGCCGTCGCCGACGCATTGCTGCCGTCCGACGACATCGACCTGGTGGTCGGGCACCACGCCCACGTCGTACAGCCGATCGAGCAGGTCGACGGCACCTGGGTGCTTTGGGGGCTGGGCAACCACCTGTCCAACCAGCAGCGCGACGACCAGCGGGACGGCCTGCTCGCCCGGGTCCGGTTCCGACGCGACGCCCGCGGTGACTGGGCAGTCGCGGGCGTGCGCGCCGTCCCGACCTGGGTCGACCTCGCCACCCACCGGGTGCTGCCGGCGATGGACGGCCCGACCACACGGCGTGTGTCGGACGGGCTGCGCGGCGACCTGGCGGCAAGCCATCGACGCACGGCCGCGGTCCTGGACGTCGACGACGTGCCCGGGCTGACGATCGTCGATCCGCCGTGAGGCTCGGACGATTCCCCGGCGCCGTCGTGGTCGCAACGCTCGTGCCCCGCCGCGACCGCCGGCACCGCCGGCATCGGTGGCCGTTCGACGTCGACGGTGGGTTCGCAGGCCGTTGGGGGCTGGGGTAGTCTCCTTCGGGCCGCAGGCGCTGGCGGGGCATCGTGAGTCCGCGCTCGAACGTCGGCGCCATGGAGGCATCGCCTAGTCAGGTCTATGGCGCGGGATTGCTAATCCCGTTGGGTCGTTTCGGCCCTCGAGGGTTCAAATCCCTCTGCCTCCGCCGCGCAACCCATACGATCTGCACCTGCACGACACGCGCTGGTAGCTCAGTCCGGATAGAGCACCTGACTACGGATCAGGCGGCCGGGGGTTCGAATCCCTCCCAGCGCGCAACGCCCTATCCGGCCTTAATCGGCCGGATTTCGGGTATTCGGAGGTTTGTTTTGGGGCCGGGACGCCTGACTCTGCGGTACATGCCGGGTACACG
>JBBSMS010000213.1:0-4302 GCA_038233055.1 Nitriliruptorales bacterium | reverse complement strand
CGGCCTCGCCAACGCCGCCATCCAGGCGCTGCTGAGCCGCGACCAGGCCGGCATCCCCGTCACCGGCCAGGACGCCACCCTCGAGGGACTGCAGAACATCGCACTGGGCAACCAGTGCATGACCGTCTACAAGGCCATCACCCAGGAGACCCAGGCCGCCGCCGAACTGGCCGTGCAACTGATGAACGGCGAGACTCCCGAGCTCGATGCCACCGTCGACAACGAGACCAAGGAGGTTCCGGCGTTGCTGCTGGAGCCGACCGCGGTCACCGTCGACAACATCATGGACACCGTCATCGCCGACGGCTTCCGGTCGATCGAGGAGATCTGCACCGGTGACGTCGCCGAGACGGACTTCTGCCAGTCCAACGGCTGACGTCACCAATGGCTGACCAGGCGTCCACGTCCCCGATCCTCGAGCTCCAGGGCGTCTCCAAGAGCTTCGGGGCCGTCCAGGCCCTCGACGGGGTCGACCTCGTCATGCATCCCGGCGAGGTCGTGGCCCTGGTCGGGGACAACGGTGCCGGCAAGTCGACCCTGATCAAGGGCATTGCGGGCATCCACCCGTTCGACGAGGGCGAGACGCAGTTCGAGGGACGCGAGGTCGCGATCGGCGGCCCGCACGACGCCGCCGAACTCGGCATCGAGATCGTCTACCAGGACCTCTCCCTGGCCGACAACCTCGACGTCGTGGAGAACATGTTCCTCGGGCGCGAACGCACGACCCGCTTCGGCCTCATCAATGAGGAGAGGATGGAGCGCGAGGCCGCCGACACGATGGCCGGGCTGGCGGTCACCACTCTCAGCAGCGTGCGCCAGAAGGTGGCGGGACTGTCCGGTGGCCAACGCCAAACCGTCGCGGTCGGCAAGGCCGTGATGTGGAATTCCCGGGTGGTCATCCTCGACGAGCCCACGGCCGCGCTGGGCGTGGCCCAGACCCGCCAGGTGCTGGACCTGGTCAACCGCCTGGGATCCCAGGGGCTGGCGGTCATGATCGTGTCGCACAATCTCAACGACGTCTTCGAGGTGGCCGACCGGATCGTCGTGTTGCGGTTGGGAAAGCTGGTCGGTGTCCTCGATGCCAGCGCCGTGAACCAGCAACAGGTCGTCGAGGCCATCACCGCCGGCACCCTCCCCGAGGTGCCCGGCATGGCAGGGGAGGACCAGTCATGAGCGACACCACCACCCCGGACGAGGTTGCGTCCGCGACGGCCGGCAAGCCCCAGGGGTTCAGCGAGGCCGTCGAGGCCTGGTGGGTCCGGGTCCGCGCCGGCCAACTCGGCAACCTCCCGATCATCATCGGCCTGCTGGCCATCACCATCATCTTCACGAGCCTCAACGAGCGCTTCCTCAGCTCGGTGAACTTCGTCAACCTGATCGTGCAGGTCGCGCCGCTGGCCGTCATCGCGATGGGCGTGACGTTCGTGCTGATCATCGCCGAGGTCGACCTGTCGGTCGGGTACCTGTCGGGCGTGGCGATGGTGGTCCTGGGCCGGCTGCTGGGCGAACAGGGCTGGCCCGCGTGGGCGGCCATCCTGGCGGTCCTGCTGCTGGGCGCCGTCGCCGGGTTCGTGCAGGGCTGGTTCGTGGCGAAGGTGGGACTGCCGTCCCTGATCGTGACCCTGGCCGGGCTGGTCGGGTTCAACGGGCTGGTCCTGATCCTGATCGGCGGGCGTGGCACGGTCGTGATCCAGAACGACGTCATCATCGACATCACCAACCGGTACCTGCCAACGATCGTCAGCTACGTGTTGGTGGTGGTGGGTGCGCTGGCCTACGGGGCGGTGCACATGGCCCGGCGGGGCCGCCGTGCCCGGGCCGAACTGGAAGTCGAGCCGGTCAACCTCCTCGTCGTGCGTGTGATCGGGTTGGCTGCCCTGGGACTGGTGGCGGTGTACTTCGCGTCACGCAGCCGCGGCGTTCCGTTCGTGGCGGTGCTGCTGGTGCTGCTGCTGGCGGGCCTGTCGGTGCTGTTGTTCCGGACCCGGACCGGGCGCCACCTGTTCGCGGTCGGCGGGAACCCCGAGGCGACCAACCGGGCCGGCATCGACCTCGTCCGTGCGCGGATCACGGCGTTCATGATCTCCGGCGCCATGGCGGCGCTGGGCGGCATCGTGTTCGCGTCGCGACTGCGCTCGGTCGACACGGGTGCCGGTGGCGGCCAGATCGAACTGAACGCGATCGCGGCGGCCGTGATCGGCGGCACCAGCCTGTTCGGCGGTCGGGGGACCATCTCGGCCGCGCTGCTGGGTGCCTTCGTGATCATGGGCGTGGACAACGGCATGGGCCTGCTGGGCCTGTCGTCGGGGTTCAAGTTCGTCGTCACCGCCGTCGTGCTGCTGGCCGCCGTGCTGGTCGACTCGATCGCCCGCCGTGGGCAGAAGCGCTCCGGGCTGGCCTGAGTCCGAGGCCGTTTGACCCGGATGCTGGCCGGGTGGAAGGGCCCGGGGCTGTCGGGGCTGTCGGGAGGTGTGGTCGAGGCCGTTCGACCCGCATGGTGTCCGGGTGGAAGGGCCCCGGGGCGGTCGGGACGTGTGGTCGAGGCCGTTCGACCCGCATGGTGTCCGGGTGGAAGGGCCCCGGGGGAGGTGGTGGGCACACGAATCGGTGGTGGTCGAGCGCGTCAGGCGCTGGTCCAGCGGGCGACACCGCCTTGGCGGCCAGGGCGGCGAGGTAGCCCCCGTGGGGGATGCCGAAGACGTCGAAGCCGTCCCGGACGGCGGTGCGCACGGTGTCGCCGTCCACCTCCATCGCGAGTGCCTCGGCAAGGGTGGTGCGGGGTGGTGTGTCGGACATCGTGGCCTCGTCGGGATAACACACTCGGGACCAGTTACCAGGTCGTCTACAGCCGCGTGGGCGGCAAGGCCGCAGTGGTCCGGGCCATCCACGATCGGGGGTTCGCCGAGTGGGTCGCGGCCACCCGCGCGTTGCCGACCACACCCGGCACGGCCGAACACGTGCAGGCCGTTGCCAGCGGCTACCTGCACGCGGCCCTGGCCGACCCGCTGGGCTTCGCGGTCATGTTCTCGACCCCGGTCCCGGAGTTCACTCGCGACGAGGCCGCGCGTCAGGTCGAGTGGGCGGCGTTCCGGTCCTGCTGGGTGGAGCCGGTGGGGGCGTGGCTGGCTGCGCAGGTGGACGAGTGGCCGCCCGGCACCGTCGGTCGCCTGGCGTGGCGGCTGTGGACGGCGGTCCACGGGATCACCACCGTGCACCTGGCCGGTCACGACTCGCCGTCGGGAGATCCGGATCGAGAGGTCGAGGCGGTCGTGCGGTTGATGCTGGCCGACCCGATGGCCACCGCCGCCGCGTGATCCCCGGCTGATCCTGCGCAGGCACGACATGGGGGTGGGCCGGCGGACGAAGAGTCCGCCGGCCCGTCCCGGGCAGGTCAAGGAGGCGCCAGTGACCACCCGGGGATCGTGTCCACGCCCGAGGTCGTGCTCGGACGGGCGCGGTCAGCTGGCGGACAGCCCGATCGGTGCCGCCATCCCGCCGCCCGGACCGAAGGCCGGCTGGGGGAACGGCGTGACCTGCTGGACCTGGGTCAACGTCCCGTCGCCGTTGTTGGCGAAGGCATTGATGGTGCCGTTGATCGAGTTGAGCTGGTACAGGTACTCGCTGTCGCGACTCAGGGAGAGGTCGCTGGCACCGGTGGTGACGCCGTCCGCGCTGGAGTCGTCGCCCGCGACGGTGGCCACGGGTTCGATCAGCGACGTGAGGCCGTCACCGTCGACGGCGTAGCTGGAGATGCGTCCGTCACCGAAGAAGCTGGTGGCGAAGGCGAGCGACCCGTCGTCGGTGGCGACGATCCAGCAGGTGTCCGTGCCGCCGTTGGACAACGACGGTGCCGTCGACGCGAGTTGGCCCGTCCCGTCCAGGGTGTAACTGGTGGCCGCACCCAGGCCGGGACCGTTGGGACCGTCGAACTGCTCGGTGGTCAGCAGGGCGCCGGACCTGTTGAAGGTGAACCCGAACGGGCCCTGGCCGGTGGCGTCCTGGACGCGGGGGCGGCCGAGGCGGCCGTTGTCGTTGACCACGAAGGTGTCGATGACGCCCTCGTCGTCGATCCGCTCGTCGGAGCTGCGCTCCTGGTCGAGGCGGTTGGGCTGGGCGAAGCGTTCGGTCACGACCAGCACGTCACCTGCGGGGGTGAACGAGACCTGGGCGCACCCGGAGGTGCGGTCGCCGGACAGCTTGCGGGTCGAGCCGGGGATGGCGGTCAACTGGCCGTCGCCGGCGAGGATGAAGCCCGTGACGGTGGGTCGGCGGCCGGTCGTGCAGTTGTCGATGACATTGCCG
>JBBSMS010000212.1:0-4323 GCA_038233055.1 Nitriliruptorales bacterium | reverse complement strand
TTCGACCCGCTCGACAGCCACCCCGACGACCCGGCGTTCTGGCTCTACTCGTCCGGCTCCACCGGCAAGCCCAAGGGCGTCATCCACAGCCAGCGCGACGTGCTCGGCACCTGCGAGAACTACGCGGTCGGCGTGCTGGGCTTGGAGACTGAGGACGTCACCTTCTCCACCACGAAGCTCTTCCACGCCTACGGGCTGGGCAACGGGCTGTCGTTCCCCCTGTTCACGGGCTCGACCGCGGTCCAGATGGAGGGCAAGCCCACCGCAGACGCCGCGCTGGACGTCATCGAGGCCCATCGCCCGACCGTGCTGTTCTCGGTGCCGACGCTGTACAACGCGATGCTCAACGACCCGTCGATCGACGACCGAGACCTGTCGTCGCTGCGGGTCGGGGCATCGGCGGCCGAGGCCTTGCCGCCGGAGGTATGGCGACGCTGGGAGGCGCGCACCGGCACCGAGATCCTGGACGGCATCGGCTCGACCGAGATGCTCCACATCTACTGCTCGAACCGCCCCGGCGAGGTCGCGACCGGCACGTCCGGCCGGGCGGTGCCGGGCTACGAGGTCGAACTGCGCGACGACCGCGGCGAGCTCATCCCGGACGACGCCGAGGACCCGGTCGGGGAGTTGTACGTGCGCGGCGAGTCGCGGCTGGCGTCGTACTGGCACAACGCCGACAAGACCGCCGGCGCGATCTTCGGTGAGTGGTTCCGCAGCGGCGACCGCTACCACCGGCGCGACGACGGGACCTATGCCTACAAGGGTCGGGCCGACGACATGATGAAGATGGGCGGCCTGTGGGTCAGCCCGATCGAGGTCGAGAACCGCCTGATGGAGCACGAGGCGGTCAGCGAGGCGGCCGTCGTCGGCGTGGACGTCGACGGGCTCATGACGATCAAGGCGTTCGTGATCCTGCGCGGCGATCGGGTCGGCGACGACGACCTCGCGGCTGACCTCCAGGCGTTCTGCAAGGAGAAACTGCTCCGCTACCAGTTCCCGCGCCTGGTCGACTTCGTCGAGGAACTGCCCCGCACGGCCACCGGCAAGATCCAGCGCTTCAAGCTGCGCGCCTGATCGTGGCCGAAGCCGTCGAGGTGGAGCTGGCGGACGGCCCGGTCGAGGTCCTGGACCTGCCGGCCGATGCCGCCGCCGCGAACCGGTCGCCGCTCGTGCTGCTGCACGAGGGCCTGGGCTCGATCCGGCTGTGGCGTGGCTTCCCGGCCGCCCTGCACGACGCCACGGGCCGACGCACGGTCGTGTGGTCGCGCCACGGGTACGGGCAGTCGGCGGTCGTGGCCGAACCACGCGCGGTCACCTACATGCACACCGAGGCCGATCGCGTGCTTCCCGAACTCCTGCAGGCACTGGACCTGCCACCGGCGGTGCTGGTCGGCCACAGCGACGGCGCGTCGATCGCGCTGCTCGCGGCGGGGCGGTCCGACAGCCTCGATCCCGGCCATCCGTCCGTCGACCCGATCGGGGTCGTGGGCCTGGCACCCCACGTGATCGTCGAGGACCAGTCGATCGCGGGCATCGAGGCGGCCCGCGCTGCGGCACGACAGACTGACCTGCTCGAGCGCATGGGCAGCCACCACCGCGACGCCGCGGCCACGTTCTGGGGCTGGAACCGGATCTGGCTCGACCCGGCCTTCCGCGCCTGGGACATCACCGAACGCCTGCCCGCGATCCGGTGCCCGGTGCTGGTGGTGCAGGGCCACGACGACCAGTACGGCACGATGCGCCAACTCGACCTGGTCGAGGCTGGCGTCCCGGGACCCGTCATCAGGGTCGAACTGGACGACTGCGGCCATGCCCCGCACCTGGACCGGCCCGAGGCCACCCGTGACGCCGTGGTGTCGTTCCTCGCCGACCTGCCGTGACGCCCGAACAGGCGGGACGGCCGGGGCGATCACGGGCAGCCCGGTGGCGGACGTGCCACCATCGACCCGGCAGGACCGCTCGGCACCACCGTCGCAGCCGACGACCAAGGATGACTGATGCGTGACGTGGCGATCGTCTCGGCCGTGCGGACCCCCGTGGGTCGCATGGGGGGCGTGCTGTCCGGCGTCCGCCCCGACGACCTGGCCGCCGTGGCGGTGCGCGAGGCCGTGGCCCGCGCCGGCATCGAGCCCGCGTCGGTCGAGGAGGTCGTGCTGGGCTGTGCCAACCAGGCCGGCGAGGACAACCGCGACGTCGCCCGGATGGCCGGCCTGTTGGCCGACCTCCCGGTCGAGGTCCCCGGCGTCACCGTCAACCGCCTGTGCGGCTCGGGACTGGAGGCGATCGCGTCCGCGGCCCGGCGGATCGCGGTCGGGGAGATGGACGTGGCCATCGGTGGCGGCGTCGAGTCGATGTCGCGGGCGCCGTGGGCCGTGGAGAAACCCCAACGGGTCCCGCCCCGGGGTGCCCCCGAACTGGTCGACACCGCGCTGGGATGGCGCTTCGTGAACTCGCTGATGGAGGAACGCGGCCACACCGACGGACTCGGCATCACCGCCGAGAACCTGGCCGAGGAACACGACATCGCGCGCGAGGACCAGGACGCGTTCGCCCTGGCCAGCCATCGCAAGGCCGTCGCCGCGCAGGAAGCCGGCCACTTCGATGACGAACTGGTCGCCGTGCCCGTGCGGGACGGCGAGGTCACCGCGGACGAGGGACCCCGCCCGGACACCTCCATGGACGCCCTGGGGAAGTTGCGGGCGGCGTTCCGGGCCGACGGCACCGTGACCGCCGGGAACTCGTCGCCACTGAACGACGGTGCCGCCGCGCTGGTGCTGGTCGCCGCCGACGTCGCCCGGGACCGGGGGTTGGAGGTGCTGGCCACGTTCGTCGGCTCGGCCACCGCCGGCGTCGCCCCGCGGATCATGGGCATCGGGCCCGTCCCGGCCACCGCGAAACTGTTCGAGCGGCTGGACGTGGAGATGGACGACATCGACGTGATCGAGTTGAACGAGGCCTTCGCCGCCCAGTCCCTGGCCGTGGTCCGCTCGTGGGGGCTGGCCGACGACGACCCCCGCCTCAACCCCAGCGGTGGCGCGATCGCGCTGGGCCACCCTCTGGGCTGTTCCGGCGCCAAGCTCACCGTCACGGCGATCCACCACCTCCGCCGCACCGGTGGCGGCCGCGCCCTGGTGACCATGTGCATCGGCGTTGGCCAGGGCATCGCCGGCCTCCTGACAGTCCCCGCATGACACCCACCCCCACCCGAACCCCCCACCCCACCCGCCCCGTCTCCCACGCGAACCCCCACCCGAGTGGGCGTGATTCCGGCAACATGTGGCCGGTTCGGCTCCCAGTCGACGGGGTCGCCGGTCGGGCGGGCGTGGAGGTGGCGGGGCTGTTCGGTGGCCGGCACACCCCGAGTGGGTGTCGATCCGGCAAGGTGGTGCCGGTTCCACACCCAGTTGGCGATGTGCAGGGCGGCGCAGGACGACGATGTGCAGGGCGGCGCAGGACGATGACCGAGGGAGTGCACGATGCGTGAAGTGACGACATGGATGCGGGTCGACGATCCGGGGGAGGTGGAGGCGGCGCTGGCCGTCGCGGACCTTGCCCCGGGTGACGAGGGACCGCTGGTGGCCGTGCTGGGAGCGGCGGTGGCCCCCGACCAGGTCGCCGAGGTGCTGGCCGGCTGGATCGCGGCTGCCCGCGACGCGATGGAGCGCGAGGTCGACGTCGTCACGGTGCTGTCCGACGACCACCTCGACGGTGACGACGTCGGACTGCTGTCGGTGGGCCATGGCGTGATCGGCGCCGCGAGATCCTGGGGCTTCGAGGGTGATCGGGCCGGCCTGCTCGCCAATGTCGTCGTCGGTCCCCTCGACACTGCGCTTCCGGCGGCGGCCTTCCTGCTTGACGCGCGTTCGTCCAGCGGACAGGTGCTGATGACCGGTGACCCCCGACACGGATTGCAGAAGCCATGACGACGACTCCCGAGAACCTGGCTGCCGTGACGACTGCCGGCCACGCACCGACCGGCGTGGTGGTCGTGACCGGTGCCGCCGGCGGCATCGGCGCCGCGGTGGTGGACCGACTGCTGGCCGACGGCCACCGCATCCTGGCCGTGGACGTGGTCGAGCCCGACGACGAGCCCGACGGTGACGTGCACTGGGTCATCGGTGACCTGACCGACCCGGACGACGTCACCCGGGTGCTGGCGGCGACCGACGACGAGCAGGTGGTGGGCCTGGTGAACGTGGCCGGCATCACGCGCGACGCCCGCCTGGTGAACATGGACGACGACCAGGTGGCGGCGGTGCTTGCGGTCAACGCCCAGGCGCCGTTGGACCTGTCGCTCGCGCTGGCCGACCGGATCGCCGACGG
>JBBSMS010000211.1:0-4385 GCA_038233055.1 Nitriliruptorales bacterium | reverse complement strand
TCGTCGTTGTTGATCGAGTCGATCTGGTCCCCGGCGGCATCGCCGGCGTCGTCCATGACGGTGCTGAACGTGGCCCACATGGCCGCGCCGAGCAGGGCCATGATCAGGATGACGATGCCGGTCGAGATGACGCCCTCGCCGGCTTCGTCGCGGAGGGCAGTGCGGAGGTGGTCGCGAAGGGTCTGCATCGTGGTCGTCCGTGGTCGGTCGGGGGCTGGGGGCTGCCAGTGTGGCACGTCGCATCGACGTTGTCATGTGGTCTCATGCCACCTTGCGGAGGACGCGCATCCTCCGGTGGGTCGGCGCACGGTGACGACGACACGGATCCGGCGGTCGGCGCACCCGGGTCGGGCTCGCTCCCAGCCGCGCCGCCGACGTGGTTCCATGGCGGGCGTCCGACTGCCGGGAGGTGCGTCGTGGGCCACCGATCGCGCCGCGAGGCCATGGTTCGGGACCAACTCCGTGGGCGGGGCGTGACCGACCCGCGGGTGCTGGCGGCGATGGCCACCGTCGAGCGCCATCTCTTCGTCCCGCACGACCAGCGCGTGCACGCCCACGAGGACCGCCCGCTGGACATCGGTGAGGGCCAGACGATCTCCCAGCCGCTGGTGGTGGCACGGATGGCCGCCGAGCTGGCGCCGGGTCCGACCGAGCTCGTCCTGGACGTGGGCGCGGGATCGGGTTACGCCACCGCGGTCCTGGCCGAGCTGGCGGGTCGGGTGGTGGCGATCGAGCAGGACCAGGCACTCGCCGACCAGGCCGGCGCCGCGTTGCGCGACCGCGTCAACGTCG
The DNA here is from genome assembly GCA_038233055.1 of Nitriliruptorales bacterium. Classification (GTDB taxonomy): domain Bacteria; phylum Actinomycetota; class Nitriliruptoria; order Nitriliruptorales; family Nitriliruptoraceae; genus Salsipaludibacter. Next base: position 3,593 of record JBBSMS010000211.1, on the reverse strand, counting down.
AGGTGGTGCATGGAAACGGCCGCCTCGGCTGGGCGGCCGAAGCCCCCTTCGACGCGATCCATGTGGCGGCGGCCGCACCCCGGATCCCGCCGGCGCTGCTGGCCCAACTGGCCGACGGCGGTCGCTTGGTCATGCCGGTCGGTCCTCCGTCGCACCAACGACTGGTGCTCGTGAGGCGGACCGGCGACGACCTCGAGCGGACCGAGCTGGGCGGGGTCCGGTTCGTCCCCCTGCTCGGCGGCGACGACGTCGACTGATCACGGTGGGTCCAGTCAGCCGCCGGATGCACCGCTCGCGCGCAGGGCGGCCAGCAGGCCGACCCGGTCCAGGTACGACCGTCCGGGCACGTCGACGGAGCGGGCGAGGTCGCGCAACTCGCCGTTGGTGCGGTCCCCGAGGTCGTCGCCGACCCCGTGCAGGTCCAGCACGTCGCCGGCGTCCCGTTCGGGGCCGTGGTCCCACCACGCCCGCACCAGCGCGGTCATGCGGTGGCCTTGCGCCGTCGGGTCCTCGGCGTGCAGCCGTGCACCCACCGCGACGGCTCGACGTTGCAGGTCGCGCCGGGTCCCGTCGACCAGCACCAGCGCGGCGTCCACCACCTCGTCGCCGCCCCAGGCATCGGGGTCGGCCACCAGGTCGGCGGTCAGCACCGCCAGGTCGTGGTCGTCGCCCAGTGCGTCCGACAGGTCGTGCAACAGGTCGGCCTGCGCCCCCAGCAACGTCGGGGCCGCCGGTTCCAGCAGGCTGGCGTGGTACCAGGAGTACTTCACCCGCTTGCGCCACTGGTGCAGCAACTCGTCGCCGGCCGGACCGTCGCCGTCGACCACGTCGTCGAAGCGCTCACGACCACGGTCGGCCGACTTCGCGATTCCCGTGGCGACCGCCAGCAGGTCGGCGTCCTCCAGTGGCCAGTCCGCGATGTCGTCGCGCAGGCCCACCAGCAGCGAGCGGGAGGCGGTGACCCGTTCCTGCTCGTCGACCACGGCTGCGGTCGCAGCGTCGGCGCGGTCGGCCAGGGCCGCGCGAAGCGGCCCCAGGCCGGACGCGGGCACCTGGTCGGCACGGGCCGCGACCAGGTCGTCGAAGGTCGCCAACATCGCGTGGGCGTCACGGATCGCGGACAGTTGGCGGGCCGCGTCGCGGGCCGCCAGGTTGGCCGCGGCGTAGTGGTCGCCGAGGGCCGGGCGGATCAGGCGCACCAGTCCGCGCAGCCGTTTGCAGCACTTGCGCGTCTCGTGGACCGCTGCCTGCACGACGTCCGGTGGGTCGTCCGGATCGTGCGCCGCCACCTGGTCGAGCAGGTGCAGTGCCCGGTCGACCTCCTCGTGCGCGATCCGACGCACGGCCGCGTCGACCGGTTCGTCGGGGTCCAACTCGAAGGCCATGGTCCGATCCTCCCGCGGGGACGGGCAGCGTGCCACGGCCGCTCGGTCAACGGGGCGCCGCCGGGTCAGCGGGCGTTGAAGTACTTCGCCTCCGGATGGTGGACGATGATGGCCGACGTCGACTGTTCCGGGTCGAGCATGAACTCGTCGGTGACGTCGACGCCGATCCCCGAGAAGTCCAGCAGGCCGTCCAGCACCACCTGGTCGGACAGGTCGGGGCAGGCCGCGTAGCCGAACGAGTAGCGCGAGCCCTGGTAGCCCTGGCGGAACCAGTCCTTGACCGTGGGGCCGTCGTCGCCGGCGATGCCCAGTTCCTCGCGGACCCGGCCGTGCCACAACTCGGCCAGCGCCTCGGCCATCTCCACGCCGAAGCCGTGCGCGTGGAGATAGCGGTTGTAGCGGTCGGCGTTGAACAGGTCCTGGGCCAACTTGGAGATGCGCCGCCCCATCGTGACGCACTGGACCCCCAGCACGTCGACCTCGCCGCTGTCGATGTCGCGGAAGAAGTCGGGGATCGCGAGGTAGCGGCCACGATGCTGGCGCGGGAACGCAAACCGGGTCACCTCGACCTCGCCGGGGGCCTCGGGATCCCACACGACCAGGTCGTCGCCGTCGCCGTTGACCGGCCAGTAGCCGTAGACGACCTCGGGGGTGACGATCTTGTCCCGCCGCGCGGCCTCGATCCACGAGCGCAACGCCGGGCGGGCGTGTTCGTCGAGGAAGGCGCGGTACTCGTCGGGCGAGCGGTCGCCGGGGGAGTAGCCCCACTGGTTGCGGAACAGCGCCACCTCGTTGATCATCGGGGCGACGTCGTCGATGGCAACGCCGCGGACGACGCGCTGGCCCCAGAACGGCGGGGTCGGGACCTCGACATCAGTGGCGACCGCGGACTTCGGGCGTCCCTTGGCGTCCACCCGCGGGGGCGCGTCGGCCTTGGGGGTCTTGGTCGGCGTGCGCTTGTGGCGGCGGCCGACCAGTTCCTCGGGCAACGCGACGCCGGCCTTGCGGGCCTCCATCACGCGGTCCAGCACGGCCAGGCCCTCGAACGCGTCCTTGCAGTAGAAGACGTCGCCCTCGAACATCCCGCGCAGGTCGTCCTCGACGTAGGACCGGGTCAGCGCCGCTCCGCCCAGCAGCACCGGCATCGTCGACAACCTGCGCTTGTTCATCTCCTCGAGGTTGTCCTTCATGACCACCGTGGACTTGACCAGCAGCCCGGACATCCCGATGGCGTCGGCGCCGCGGTCGGTGGCGGCCTGCAGGATCGCGTCGATCGACTGCTTGATGCCGAGGTTGATCGTGTCGTAGCCGTTGTTGCGCAGGATGATGTCGACCAGGTTCTTCCCGATGTCGTGCACGTCGCCCTTGACCGTGGCCAGGATCACGCGGCCCTTGCCGGACGCGTCGCCGGCCTCCATGTGGGGTTCGAGGTGGGCGACGGCGAACTTCATCGCCTCGGCCGACTGCAGCACGAACGGCAACTGCATCTGGCCCGACCCGAACAGTTCGCCGACGACCCGCATCCCGTCCAGCAGGAACTCGTTGACGATCGTCAGCGCGGCATGGCCCGCCTCCATCGCGGCGTCGAGGTCGGCGATCATGCCATCACGGGCGCCGTCGATGATGCGACGCTTCAGGCGTTCCTCCAACGGCAGGTCGGCCAGCGACGCCCCGCCGTCGTTGGTGGACGCGTCGACGCCGTCGAACAGCGCCATCAACCGGTGCAGCGGGTCGTAGTCGGCGTCGGCGGTCCCGCCCATGCCGGCGGTGCCGCGGTTGTCCTCGACCAGGTCGCGGGCCATCTGCACGGCCTCGTCGTCGATCCGGTGCAGCGGCAGGATCTTGGCCGGGTTGACGATCGCGGAGTCCAGGCCACGGTCGATCGCCATCTGCAGGAACACCGAGTTCAACACCTGGCGCGTGGCGGGGGACAGGCCGAACGACACGTTGGAGACGCCCAGCGTGGTGTGGCACCCCGGGATCTCGGCCTTCACGCGTTCGATCGCCTCCAGCGTCGCCAGTCCGTCCTTGCGGAGGTCCTCCTGGCCCGAACCCAGCGGGAAGGTGAGGCAGTCGAAGATGAGGTCGGACGCCTCCATCCCGTACTCGTCGATCGCGATCTCGGCGACTCGCTTGCAGACCGCGACCTTCCAGTCGGTGGTGCGGGCCTGGCCCTCCTCGTCGATGGCCAGCACGACCACCGCGGCG
>JBBSMS010000210.1:0-4392 GCA_038233055.1 Nitriliruptorales bacterium | reverse complement strand
GCCAGCACCGTCGCGAGCAGGCTTGAGGGGAGTGATCTTTTCCGGTCCATCGGGCATCCATTGTTGGGGGGTCGAGCCGACGCAGCGCCGACGCGGCAGTACGCCGCGCGACGTCAGTTCCCCCCCGACAATACGCCGGTGGCCAAATGGCCATGGTCGACTATAGCATCCAAGGCAAGACAGATGCAACGACATGCATCACATGCATCGCCGTCGGTCCCCCCCTCGTCACGGGGCGGCAACCAGCAGGCAGGACGGAGGGTGAGCGATGTCCTTCAGCCCGTTCGGGCAGCGAGCCGCCCCAGCGGGTCGTCGGGGTCGATGCCGTCCATGAACGGCACCCCCCGACGGAGGTCGGTCAGGCGGTAGACGAGGCCGAGCCAGTTGTTGAACAGGGCCTTGCCGGTGTCGGACCAGGTGTTGTCGATGCCGCGCGCGAGGTCGTCCTCGGGGAAGTTCGGTGCGCGGGCATGGTCGTCGCGCGCCTGGCCGACCGCGTCGAGGTGGTGGCGGGCCAGCCGGGCGGCGTCGGGGGCGAGGTAGTGGTCGGGCACGGGCGGGAGGTCGTCCACCTCGCCGGCGACGTAGCGGTCGACCTCGCGCTTGAACTCCTTGAGCAGGCTGACCCGGTCGTACTCCGGATGGCCCTGCAGCCACACCATCCGGATCCCGTCCGGGCTGGTGCCGAGGTGGAAGTCACCCTCGACCGACTCGACCAGGACGTCCAGCCCGGCCTCGGACACCTGGCGCGAGGTGACCTCGTTCCAGCGCGAGTGCGGGACGTCGAACCTGGTGTTGAGCCCGGCCAGCAACGGGTGGTCGTCGAGCACCGCGCGATGCGGCCACACCCCCCAGCGCTTGGACGACATGCGCCGGCGGGTGATGCCGTGGCTCCGTTCCAGCAGGGCGTGGGTGGCGAGGCACGAGCACAGCACCGACGTCACGTGCTCGCGCGCCCAGTCCATGACCTCGCCGAGCGGATCCCAGAACGGTTCGTCCCTCAGGTGCGGGTTGGACACGTTGGCACCAGTCACCACCAGCGCGTCGAGCCCGTCGGCCTGGAGGCGCTCGAAGGGCTCGTAGTGGGCGGCGATGTGGGCCGCCGCATCGGCGTCCCGGACCAGCCCCGCGACCGTGAAGGGGTGGACCCACAACTGGACGATCGCGTTCGAGCTGCCGATGAGCCGGAGGAACTGCAACTCGGTCACCTGCAACGCCGCGTCCGGCATCATGTTCAGCAACCCGACGTGGAGTTCGCGGATGTCCTGGCGGCGGGCGTCGTCGGCCGCCAGCAGGTCGTGGCCGTCGCGGGCCAACTGCCCGAACACGGGCAGGTCGGAGTGCGCCACGATCGGCACGCTGCCTCCTCGTTCGACTCCCCGCCACTCCGGCGGTTGCACCGGGCGACGATAGTGCGGCCAACCCACGAACCGGCCCGGTCGCCCGTGGGAACGGTGCATGCCCGGGCACTGCGAGGTCGTCTCCCGACGGCGATACCGTCCGGCGGCCCACATCACCAGTGCCCAGGACCGTCCATGCCCGAGGGCCACACCCTCCACCGCCTCGCTCGCCAGCACGACGACTGGTTCGCGGGCGAGCGTGTCCGCGTGACCTCGCCGCAGGGCAAGTTCGCGGGTCCGCACCTGGTCGACGGGGCGGTCTTCGAACGCGGGTGGGCGTGGGGCAAGCACCTGTTCCACGACTACGACACCGGACAGTCGGTGCACGTCCACCTCGGGCTGTTCGGACGCTTCTTCACCCACGACGTCCCACCACCCGAGCCACGTGACACCTGCCGTATGCGGGTCGCCAGCGGCGGCCACGTCATCGACCTGGTCGGGGCGACCGCGTGCGAGGTGCTGGGGCCGGACGAGGTGACCGCGGTGCTGGACCGACTCGGGCCGGATCCCCTGCGGCCCGACGCCGACCCCGACAAGGCCTGGGCGGCGCTGCAGCGCCGCCGGGTGGGCATCGGTCGGGCCCTCATGGACCAGGCCGTGCTGGCCGGCGTCGGCAACGTCTTCCGGGCCGAGGTCCTGTACGTGCACGGCCTGCACCCGGAGTTCCCGGCCAACGAGGTTCCGCGCGCGACCTGGGACTCGATGTGGGAGACGCTGGTGGAGTGGTTGCGCTACGGGGTCCGCTACGGCCGCATCGTCACCACCGACCCGGCCGAGATCGGACGCCCGAAGTCCCGCATGCGCCGCGACCAGCGAGTCCACGTCTACAAGCGCGACCACTGCCGCGAGTGCGGGTCCGACATCCGCCGCTGGGACCTGGCGGGCCGCTGGGCCTACGCCTGCGAGTCCTGCCAACCCCGACCGTGCTGATCGCCAGCGAGCGCGAGGTCAACGGTCGGACGGACCGTGGGACGTCGGCCAGCGGCCGAGGGGCCATCGCCGTGCTGACCGCTGAGCCGTCAACCTTCGTGCCACCACGGTGATCTGCAGGTGATTCCGGCCAGCTTCTGCGCTGGACGAACGACCGGGACCTTGTCCCATGTCGTGGTTAGCCTTCGCCGTGGTCGGCCAAAAGCTGACCTTCCGTGCCGTTGGGGCAAGGGACAACCACCAAAGGACCAACGAACGCGATTGTCGCCACGAACGACAGGACTGGGTGCCGTCATGGCACTGATGCTCGGGGTGGGACTGGCACCGACGGTGGCCTCTGCGGCCCCATCGAACGCCGGCTGCACCAACCGCAACCTCAACCTGCAGACCGACAAGCTGTTGAACTGCGTCAACGACGACGACGTCTACACCCACCTGCAGGCGCTGCAGGACATCGCCGACGCCAACGACGGGACCCGTGCGTCCGGCACCCCGGGCTACGACGCCTCCGCTGACTACGTCGCCAACCTGATGGAGGACGCCGGCTATTCGGTCGAACGCCAGGTGTTCGAGTTCATTCTCTACGAGGAGGTGTCGTCCGGCCTGACCATCAACGGCGCCGACGTCCCGACCTCCACCTTCAGCTACTCGGGGTCGTCCGCCATCACCGACGGCAACGTCATCCCGGTGGACCTCGACCTGGGGCTGGGCAACGCCTCCACCTCCGGCTGCGAGGCCAGTGACTTCGCCGGGCTCGACTTCACCGGCGAAAACGACATCGCGCTGATGCAGCGCGGTGCCTGCGCGTTCGGCGACAAGGCGCTCAACGCCCAGGCCGCCGGCGCCGAAGGCGCCATCATCTTCAACCAGGGCAACACCGAGGACCGCACCAGCCTGATCGGCGGCACCCTGGGCGAGCGTGACGACATCACATCCCGGTGCTGGACGCCACCTACGCCACCGGCGTGTTGCTCGCCAACCCCGACGTCGACGTCGACCTGTCGGCCGAGACCGTCGTCGACGTCCGTTCCACCGAGAACGTCATCGCCGACCTCGAAGGCGTCAACACCGACAACGTCGTGATGGCGGGCGCGCACCTGGACTCGGTCCAGGAGGGCCCGGGCATCAACGACAACGGCTCCGGTTCCTCCACACTGCTGGCCATTGCGGAGGCGCTGGGCAACAACAAGAAGTTCACGCCCCAGAACACGCTGCGCTTCGCGTGGTGGGGTGCCGAGGAGTCCGGGCTGGTCGGCTCCGACAACTACGTCTTCAACCCGGACTTCGGGCTGACCGACGAGGAGTACGAGGCGCTCGCCCTGTACATGAACTTCGACATGGTGGGTTCAAAAACTTCGTCTACGGCGTCTACGACGCCGACCAGTCGACCTTCGACGTGGTCGACGCCACCATCCCGGCCGGATCGTCGGAGCTCGAGGACCTGTTCGAGGCCTACTACTCGGTCAACGAGATCCCCTACGACGACTCGGCGTTCTCGGGTCGCTCGGACTACTCGGCCTTCATCTCGGTCGGGATCCCCTCCAGTGGCCTGTTCACCGGCGCCGAGGTCGTCAAGACCGAGGAGCAGGAGGCCATCTGGGGCGGCACTGCGGGTGAGCAGTTCGACCCGTGCTACCACCAGGCCTGCGACACGATCGAGGGCGTCAACGCCGAGGCCATCGAGGTCAACGTCGACGCGATCGCCTACGCCATCTTCACCATGGCCGCCTCCACGGAGTCGGTCAACGGGGTCGAGGGTGTGGACGTCAAGGGCGTGACCCCGGACGAGGTCACGTTCGACGGTCCGCAGGGCACGTTCGTCGGCAGCGCCGGCATGGCCGTCCACGCCGACCACCAGCTCGACTGAACGACCGCACCACCGGCATCATCCCGCGAGGGGCGTCCCGATCCGGGGCGCCCCTCGCGGCGTTCACCAGTCGTCCAGTACCGACCCGTCGGCTGCGCGCACCTCGACGTCGTCGAAGGTGGCCCAGAGGTCGAGGGTGAGGTCGTCGGCCACCAGGGCCAGTGCCAGCGGGGTGTCGTGGCCCTCCGCAACCTG
>JBBSMS010000209.1:0-4487 GCA_038233055.1 Nitriliruptorales bacterium | reverse complement strand
ATCGCGATCGGCCAGCGGGCACTGCTGGTGTGCACCGAGCAGGGAAACCTGCTGTGGGACTGCGTCTCGATGGTCGACGAGGCCGGCCGGGACCGCATCGCGCAGGCTGGCGGCATCGACGCGATCTGCATCTCCCACCCGCACTTCTACGGCGCCAACGTCGACCTGGCCGACGCCTTCGACGCCACGATCCACCTCCCCCATGCCGACGGGGACTGGATCCAGCACCCGTCGCGGCGCATCGAGCTCTTCGACGACACGGTCGAGCCGGTGCCTGGCCTGACCGTCGCCCGCATCGGCGGGCACTTCGACGGGGCCGCCGTGGCCCACTGGCCGGCCGGCGCCGACGGCCGCGGGGCCCTGCTGACCGGCGACACGATCACGGTCGTCCAGGACCGCGAATGGGTCAGCTTCATGTGGAGCTATCCCAACCTGGTCCCGCTCGACGAGGCGACCGTCCTGGACATCGCCGACCGGGTCGAGCCGTTCACCTTCGACCGGGTCTACGGCGGCTGGTGGGGGTCGTCCTCAAGGACGGCGCCGCAGCGGTGCGCCGCTCCGCCGATCGCTACGTCGCCCGGCTGCGTGGCGAGCGCCCCACCCACCACGACGCCCCACCAACCCGGCAGGCCGGGCCCTGGTCGACCTCGTGCAACAGCCCGAGACCCGGTGGACTGAGCGCCCGCGGCAGGGTGGCGATGGCCTGCCAACCGATCGGCCGAAGTCCCCCAGCGGAACCTCGTACGGTCGAGGGGAACCTGTACGCGATGGACCAGGAACCGGGCCGGGACGTGGTCGGCCGGCCAGAAAGTCGGATTGGCGCGCCGGAGGGCCACACCAGAGGCATGGGCCCCCGCCGCGTCGACCTCCAGCACGACCACCTCGCCACGTCGTCCACCGACCTGCCGGGCCACGGCAAGATCCGCGGTGAGGTGGACGTACTAGCGACTCACCGGACGCAGCCCGTCATCCCGGATCCGGTCCACGACGCTGCTGTGCGTGCCGTGCAGCACCACGTCTCGCGGTGCGGCGACCTCGTGCTCGACCCGACCGGTCACGCTGTGTGGACCAATGGGAGGGCCGCAATCTGGGTCCCGACTCAGCCGCGGAGGTCGCGGCGGTCGAACAGGGGGATGGCGGCGAGGACCAGGACGACAGTCAGCCCGATCAGCAGGGCGGCGTCGTCCCAGGGCATGCCGGCGCGCAGCGGGTCGCCGCCCAGGTACCAGTCGAAGGGGGACAGGTTCGCCCACCCCGCCAGGGTCGGCGACAGGGGCAGGAACGACCATGCGAAGTAGCTCAGCACAGCCACCACGGTCGCGGTCACGATCGCCGGACGAGTTCGGCCCGATGCCGCGCCGACCACGAACGCCACCGACCCGATCGCCAACCCCAGCAGGGTCCCCAGGGCGGTGGCCGCGGCCAGGTTCGCCACCGGCACGTCCAGCCCGCCGACCAACACGCCGACCGTGACCCCGACGAACGTGGCGATGCCCAACACGGCGGCGTACACCACCAACGCACCGGCCTTGGCCAGCAGCACCCGACGGCGCGGCACCGGGTTGGCCAGAAGCAGGCCCATCGTCGCGTCGGCCTCCTCACCGGCCAACGACTTGGCGCCCACCGACGCCAACACCGTCACCATCCCGATCGGGATGGTGATCGAGAACAACTCGGCCTGCAGCCAGCCGGCGGGCGTCGACATATCGGCCTGGCCGATCATCGCCATCATCGTGTCGGGAAACCCGGCCAGCGCGTCGGTGAACGCCTCGGGCAACAGGTTGTACATCGGGCCGTAGTACAACGACAGCATGAACAGGATCCCGGCCACGACGACCAGCAACCCCTGCTGGTCCGACGTGGCCTTGGCGGTGATCGACGACACTCGCGCGGACCCCGCCACCCGGTCGGCGTACTTCTGCGTCATAGGGTGTGCGCGAAGGCGGTCCACCAGGGTCGTCCGGCCCTGTTGCTCGCGCAGGTCACGGCGGTTCACCCCGACCCACGCCACGGCACCGAGCACCACCGACCCACCCACCAGCAGCGCGAGGTGGCCCACATGGATCCCGTTGGCCTCCGGCGTCGACCCGCTGAACCAGTACCACGGCACCACCTGCGCGACGTCCTCGGCAGCCGGGAACAGGGGCAGCACGGCCGCGGCGAGGTACGACCCGACCATGACCGCAGCGGCCCCGGTCGACGCGGCCGTACGGTTGCCGGTCCAGGACCCGATCGCCGTCGCCACCATGCCCCAGAACACCGCGTTGGCACCCAGGTGGACGGCCAGCGCGCCGACCCGGACGTCGGACGCATCGAGGTCGAGCACGACCGGCGCGAGTTCGCCTCCCACCCACAACAGGGCACTGCCGACGACGGTCAACAACCCCAACGCAGCGACCTTGGCGGCCAGCACGTCGGTCCGGCTGCGCGGGTTGCCGAGCAGCACGCCCAGCGTGCCGTCGCGTTCCTCACCGGCGACCGAACTGGCCCCGATCGAGATCGCGATCCCGGCCACGGTCAGCGCGCCCATCAGGTTGTAGATCGAGCCGTAGGCGATGCCGCTCAACCCGCCAAGGTCGGGGTTGATCCCGACCGCGTCCAGCACGCCGGTGGGGAGGTCGTAGTAGAACGACGTGTCGATGTCGGCGTAGATCGCCATGGTGAACAGCAGCAACAACGCGATCGAGACCGCGCTGACCACCGCGCCGATCCAGCGGTCCCGCAGGGACTTGGTGAAGATCGAGGTCAGCATCTAGGCATCCACCTCCCGGCGCGGCGCGTCGGACCCGCTGTCGGACGGGGGCCCGGCCTGACCACCCGCGTCGTCGCGGTAGTAGGCGAGGAAGATCTCCTCCAGGTCGGCCTCCTCACTGGTGATGTCGACGAGGTGTTGTCGTCCGGTTGCCGCGGCCAACAGTTCCTCCATGTGGCCGTCGAAGTTCAACAGGACCGACCGGTCACGGACCTCCACGTCGCGGACGCCGTCCACGGCCGCGAACTCCGCGCCCTCGACCGGCGCGTCGAACACCAACTCGATGCGGCGGATCGCCTTGGACCGGAGGTCGTGCACGCCCTCGACGTCGACCAGGTGGCCCGCGCGGATGATCCCGACCCGGTCGGCGGCGCGCTGCACCTCCGACAGCGTGTGGCTGGACAGGAAGATCGCCGCACCGGTCGCCGCGGTCTCGCGCATCAGGTCCTGGAACTCCTGCTGCACCAGTGGGTCGAGTCCGGCCGAGGGCTCGTCCATGATGACCAGGTCGGGGCGGTTCATGAATGCCTGGATCAACCCGACCTTCTGGCGGTTGCCGCTGGACAGTTCGCCGACCTTTCGTCCCAGGTCCGCGCCGAACCGCTCGGCCAGTTCCTCGACGTGGGACCAGTCGACTCCACCACGCAGGTTGGCGAAGTAGGTGATCGTGTCGCGGCCCGTCAACGCCGGGTACAGCGACAGGTCGGACGGGAGGTAGCCGATGTGGCGCCGGATCTCGACTGCGTCGGCATGGGTGTCCAGGCCCAGGATCGACGCGGCGCCGTCCGTCGGACGGATCAGGTCCAGCAGGGTGCGGATCGTGGTCGTCTTGCCGGCGCCGTTGGGGCCCAGGAAGCCGAACACCTCGCCACGTCGGACCTCGAGGTCCAGATCGAGGAGGGCCTCGACGTCCCCGTAGTGCTTGGTCAGGCCGGCGGTCCGGATCGCCGGGGAGGTGGTCGATGTCGCCATGGCCATGCCTTCTCTGCGTGCAGTCGAGTGAGCGCCCTGGCCCCGTATCCCGGGGAGAACGGCACACTCGACGTGGGTCTGCGTCAGGCGGTTGCGCCCGGCGCGTGGTCGTGCGGGGACGGCGGGTACGGCGGGTCGGGGTCGGCGACGCGGGCGACATGGTCGGACTCGGACCGGAAGGCCGCGCGGAAGCGGTCGTCGGTGAAGATCCCGTCGGTGTAGACGTCCAGCACGGGTTCGGCGAGCCGCAACATGGCGCCGGCGTCGTCGGCCTCGCCCAGGACCCGGCGGAGGTGGGGCAACAACAGCATGTTGCCGAGGTCGGCGTTGAGCACGGCCGCCGCGCGCGCCGGCTCGTCGTCGGTCGGTTCCAGCACGCCTGCTGCGACGCCCGCGCACATGGCCTCCACCGTGTCGGCGTGCAGGCGGTCGTAGAAGCGACGTCCAACATCGCTGTCCTCGGACAGTGCACGACCGAGGTAGGCGATGGTCGGACCGTGTTCCTCCAACAACTGCTCGTAGTCGTCGCGGGACCACGTCATCGAGCCGGTCATTGCCGCGATGTTGCCCGCACGGATCTCGTCCAGGAGGTGGTCGTCGACCGCTTCGCGGAGGCCCTGCTTGGACCCGAAGTGGTGGACGACCAACGCCGGCGACACGTCGGCACGCTGCGCGATGTCACGCACGGTGGACGACCGGAACCCGCGTTCGCCGAACAGGTGGAGCGCGGCGTCGCGGATGCGTGCCCGCCCCGTGCGATCGT
>JBBSMS010000208.1:0-4555 GCA_038233055.1 Nitriliruptorales bacterium | reverse complement strand
TCGGCCGGGTACGTGTCCACCTCCAACCGCAACGAGGCCTACCGCGCGCTCGACCGGTTCGGTGGCCCGTACGTGGTCAAGGCGGACGGGTTGGCGGCCGGCAAGGGCGTGCGGGTCTGCGCCGACCTGGTCGAGGCCCGCGCCGCCGTCGACGACGCCCTGGTGCACCGCGTGTTCGGCGACGCGGGCGCCAACGTGGTCATCGAGGAGTTCCTGGACGGTCCCGAGCGCTCGGTCTTCGGGGTGTGCGACGGCACCGACGTGGTGCTGCTCGCGCCAGCCCGTGACTACAAGCGGGCGCTGGACGACGACCAGGGGCTGAACACCGGAGGGATGGGCGCGTTCAGCCCGGTCCCGGGGTTCGGGCTGGAGGATGGGGTGGTGCGGCTGCTGGCGGACTCGGTGTTCCGACCGGTGCTGGAGGTCATGGCCGACCGCGGGACGCCCTTCCGGGGGCTGCTGTACGCCGGGCTGGCCGTGACCGACGACGGCCCCCGCCTGATCGAGTTCAACGCGCGCTTCGGGGACCCCGAGACCCAGGTCATCCTGCCGCGCCTGTCGTCGGACCTCGGCGACCTGTTGTGGGCGTCGGCGACCGGGTCCGTGCGGGACGTGGCCGTCGAGTGGGACGACCGGGCGTGGGTCACGATCGTGCTGGCCTCCGGTGGCTATCCCGGTTCCTACCCGACCGGCCTGCCGATCCACGGCCTGGATGCCGTGGCCGAGCTGCCCGACGTGCACGTGCTGCACGCGGGGACCGCCCGTGCCGCCGCCGGCGGCGAGATCGTGACCGCGGGTGGACGCGTGCTGGACGTCGTCGCCGTCGGCGACGACGTGTCGGCGGCGCGCGCCGCCGCGACCGAAGCCGCCGACCTCGTCCGGTTCGACGGGGTGCACCGACGCCACGACATCGCCGACGGGGCCTGACCGCCGTGGCGACGGACCCGGCGGACGCGGCCGACCCGGGCTGGTCGGCGGCCCCGGTCTGGACCCGTCGGCTGGGGACCCTGCGCAACGTGGTGCGCCAGGAACTGGTCGCCCGCCAGGTGGCCGAGGTGGTGGGCGGAGCGACCGGCCGTGCGCTGGACGTGGGCGCTGGCCAGGGCACGCAGGCGATCCGTCTGGCCCGCCGCGGCTGGGAGGTGGCGGCCCACGAGCCCGATCCGGTGATGCGCACCGCCTGCGCCGGCGCTCTGGCCGACGAGCCACCCGACGTGCAGGCGCGGGTCCGGGTCGTCGCCGGCGGTCTGGACGACCTCGCGACCGCGCCGGCGGCGAGCGCGGACCTGGTCCTGTGCCACGGCGTGCTGATGTACCTCCCGGACGCGGATGCGGCGGTGGACACCCTCGTCCGCCACGTCGGACCCGGCGGCGTGATGTCGCTGGTGGCGCGCAACGCCGCCGTCCTGGCGTTGCGTCCCGCCCGTCGCGGCGACTGGGGCGCCGCGCGGGACCTGCTGGCCGAGGGCGACCGGGCCCGCGCCGCCGGTCGCGATCCGCACTACGTCAACGAACTGGGCGCGTCCTGCCGGGCCGACGACCTCGACCGCCTGGCGGGGCTGCTGGCCGACCGCGGCCTGGACATGGTGCGCTGGTACGGCGTCCGACTGGCCGTCGACGGCATCGGGCCGGACACGCCGGTCCCGGACGACCCCGCGGAACTGGCCGCGCTGCTGGACGTCGAGGAGGAACTGGGCCGGCGCGACCCCCACCGTCGCGTCGCGCCGTTGTTCCACCTGCTCGCCCGGCGGGTGCCGTGACCATGCGCCACGACGAGGCCGTGGTGGCGGCACGCGATCCGGCTCACCTCGACGGACGCCGTGGCGGCCTTCCTCGCCGACGTGGCGGGCCCGTGAGGGTCAGTTCAGGAAGAAGCGCACGTCCAGCACGATGCTGAAGGCCAGCAGGCCGACGACCACCGCGATGAATACGGTGTAGGGCCAGCGGTACGTCCAGTTGGCCTGCCACACGCGGCGCAGGCTGCGGATGGACATGCCGACCGCGGCGATCGCCAGGGCGAGGCCGAGTGGTCGGGCCACGACGCCGGCCCAGGCGATGGCCGGCAACAGGACCGGGATCAGCACGTAGGTCAGGATGCAGCGGACCGCCGACAGCACCAGCGAGCCCTGCAGGTCGACCAGCGCCCGCGGTTCGGCATCGCGCAGGCCCAGGACCCGACGGGCGACCAGGTCGAGGCTGCCGTGTCCGTGGCTGGTCGCCGCGTGGTCCGGCGCCTCCCGGCCCTGGTCGGACAGGTCCACGGCGGCGCCGTCCGGGTCGGTTCCGGACGGGGACGGTGAGGTGGTCTGGGACACGAGTGCTCGGTTCGTGCGGGTGCGCCCAGCGTACGTGCCCGCTCGCACCTCCCGGCCCGCGGTTCGGGAGGTGATCAGGCCTCGCGGCGCGAGGCGGCCGCGGCGCCGGCGATGACCATGGCGACGCCCAGCAGGGCGGCCGGGTGCACGCGGTCGCCCAGCACCGTCATGCCCAGCGCGACCGCCACGACCGGGATCACGTAGGTCACGAACGATGCGCGCGGGCCCCCGACGCGACCGGACAGGATGCTCATCATCACGAAGGCGGCCCCGGTCCCCACCACGCCCAGGACCAGCGTGGCCACCACCGGCACGACCTCGAACCGACTTCGCGGCAGGCCGTAGAGCCCGAACGGGGCCGTCCACGCGGTGGCCTGGACCAGCAGGCGCGTCATGACCGGTACCGCGCCGTGGCGCTGCTGGAGCGGTGCCAGCAGGTTCAACGACCATCCGTACAGCACGGTCGCCACCAGCACGAGCACGACCCCGAACAGGGCGCTGGAGTCACCGGACGAGGAACTGCTGATGCTCACCAGCGCCATCCCGGCGAAACCGACGACCAACCCGATCCGCTGCGGCCCGCGCGACGGCCGGCCGAAGAACAGCCCGCCGATCAGCGCGGCCCAGATGGGCACGGCGCCGTTGAGGATCCCGGCCACCGACGAGTTCACGTGCTGCTCGGCGAGCGGGAACAGTGTGAAGGGGATGGCGACCCAGACCACCGCGAGCAGGGCAATGGTGCGCCGGTCGGCACGGTCGATCGCGACGCGACGACGGCGCAGCACCAGCAGCGTCGCCGCTCCCGACGCCACCCGCAGCCAGGTGACGACTCCGGGGTGCAGCGAGTCCAGTCCGACCGCGATCAACAGGAACGACGATCCCCACACGGCGGCCAACCCGACCAGCAACGCCCAGTCCAGTCGTTCGAACGCGTCCCGGTCGGAGCGGGACGGCAGGGGCGGCACGGTCGGGGTGGCTGCCTGGGTCATGGTCGTGCTCCGGTGGCTCGGGCGTGGTGACGACACGCCGGTCGGGCGCCGCACCCGGCAAACGCGCGGGCACGTCCCGACGTGAGTGTGCAGGACCGGTCACGTGTGCGTCGCTGGTTGCGTTGGTGCGACGACGGACGCACGCACGGCGGTGTCGCGGTCACGTGTGCGTCGTGGGTTCCGCTGGCGCGACTGCTGGCCCTGTTGGACGACGAGCCGGCGCCCGTGTGCCAGGTCCTCGACGTCGATCTGGTGGTCCGGACCGTGCCTGACGGGCGTCGCGGCGGCGCGGGTCGGGGCAGGGAGCCTGCGTGGCCCTGGCTCAGGGCCGGTCGGTCCCGGCGACCGGTCCAACTAGCCTCGTCGGCACCGTCACCGAGCGAGGACACGAACGCATGGCACAGGTCGGCATCGTCATGGGGTCGAAGACCGACCTTCCGGTCATGGAGCAGGCCTCGGCCCAGTTGGAGGCCTTCGGCATCTCGTGGACGCTGGACGTGATGTCCGCCCATCGCAACCCCGCGAAGGTCACCGAGTGGGCCTCGACGGCGGCCGACGAGGGCTACCGGGTACTGATCGCGGGGGCCGGTCGTGCCGCCCACCTCCCGGGCGTGGTCGCGGCCCTCACGGCCCTGCCGGTCATCGGCGTGCCGTGCCTGTCCGACCACCTCGGCGGGGCCGATGCCCTGTACTCCATCGTCCAGATGCCCCCGGGTGTCCCGGTGGCGACCGTCGGGATCGACAACGCGAAGAACGCCGCCATCCTGGCCGCGCAGATCCTCGCGCTGGGGGACGAGGACGTGGCCGCCGCGCTGGAGCGGTTCCGGACGGAACAGGCCGACAAGGGCATGGAACACCGTGCCTGGTCACCCGAGTCCGGCAGCGAGCGCAGCGGGTTCGGCTTCCAGCCGTGATGCCGCGTCGGATCGTGCCGTCCGCGCAACCGACCGGCGCGAGCCCAGCCGCAGCGATGGTCGGGCGCCGCCCCGCCCCGCCCCGACGACGGACGATCGGCGCTGAGGCCGCCCCGCCCCGGTCGGGATCGACGTCCACCCGCTGCGCCCGTGGCCGGATCACACGAAGTCGCGGCGACGCAGGACCAGCCACAGCAGCGCGGTGGCCACGACGGCGGCGACGCCCAGCTTGGCGATCCCGCCGCCGGCACCGACCGTGATCGGACCGAGGATGTCCCGGGCGACGCGCGGCAGTTCCACGAACGATCCCCACACCGACAGGCTGATGCGCCAGATC
>JBBSMS010000207.1:0-4592 GCA_038233055.1 Nitriliruptorales bacterium | reverse complement strand
CGACACCGGGTCGACGAAGGTCAGGGAGGCCACCGCGCCCGGGCGGTCGATCGCGTAGGAGGCGATCGCCGCCCCGCCCGTCGACCAACCCAGCAGGTGGACCGGCTCGTCGATGCCCAGCGTGGTGACCAGGGCCGCCACGTCGTCGGACCAGTCACGCAGGCCGCGGGTGGCGTCGATGACCCGGTTGGCGGTGCGACCGAACCCGCGCATGTCGGGTGCCAGCAGTCGCAGCCCCGCTGGTGCGGCCGCCATCACCTGTTCGAAGAAGCGCCCCGTGGAGAGGTTGCCGTGCACGAGCACCACGGGCGTGCCGTCCGGGTCGCCGGCCTGGTGGAGGTGGAGGTCCCCCCGGTCCGTCGCGACCATGCGCGTGTCCATGCCATTCCCGTTCCTCGGTGGGGATCATCCTAGGATGGGTTGGCAGGCAAATGACGGGATGCCGGCCGGATGCCGGGTCGAGCGGGGTGGCCCCCCCGCGGGAGGAGCGTGAGACATGGTCGGCAAGCAGTTCGTGACCGTCGAGGGTCGCCGCATGGCCTACGTCGAGCTCGGAGACCCGGACGGCGACCCGATCGTGTTCCTGCACGGCAACCCCACCTCCAGCTTCCTGTGGCGCAACGTCATGCCGCACCTCGCCGACCAGGGGCGGTGCCTCGCGCCGGACCTGGTCGGCATGGGGGACAGTGCCAAGCTCCCCGACCCCGGGCCGGGCACGTACCGGTTCGCCGAACATCGCCGGTACCTGGACGGCTGGTTCGAGGCGGTGGGCGCGACTGACCGGGTCACGCTGGTGGTCCACGACTGGGGGTCGGCGCTGGGCTTCGACTGGGCGCACCGACACCCCGACCACGTGGTCGGGATCGCCTACATGGAGGCGATCGTGACCCCGATGACGTGGGACGACTGGCCCGAGGCATCCCGGGAGGTGTTCCGGGCGATGCGCAGCGACGCGGGCGAGCAGATGGTGCTGGAACGCAACCTGTTCGTCGAGCGGATCCTGCCCAGCGCCGTCCTGCGGGACCTTGCCGACGCCGAGATGGAGGAGTACCGACGGCCGTACCGGGATCCCGGCGAGGACCGGCGACCGACCCTCACGTGGCCGCGCGAACTCCCGTTGGACGGCGACCCCGCCGACGTGCACGACATCGTCGCCCGCTACGCCGCGTGGATGGCGTCCAACGACCTTCCGAAGCTGTTCGTGAACGCCGACCCGGGTGCGATCCTGGTCGGCGCCCAGCGCAACGTCGCACGCACCTGGCCCAACCAGGACGAGGTCACCGTCCCGGGGATCCACTTCGTGCAGGAGGACGCGCCCGACGAGATCGGTGGTGCCATCGCCGACTGGCGCTCCGGCTGGGCCTGACCCCGGCCCGACGTGCTGGCGGCCTCGTGCGGGCGGAGTGGGCGCCGGACCTGCGCGAGCGACGGGTGATCCCAGACTGGCCCGGTCAGGTGTGGTTGATCAGCGGGCGCGTGAACTGGACCAATTCGGCCACGGCCTGGCGAGCACTGGGCGCGAGCCCGGGCAACGACACGAACCCGTGCGGCACGTCGACGTACTCGGTGTGACGCACGGTGACACCGGCCGCGGACAGTCGTTGCGCGTACGCCGCTCCCTCGTCCCTGAGTGGGTCGAACTGCGCCGTCTGGATGCAGGCGGGGGCCAGCCCGGACAGGTCGTCGACGTACAGGGGCGAGACGTGCGGGTCGTCGCCGGCCAGTTCGTCGGCGAGGTAGTGGCCCACGAAGCCCTCCATGTCGGCGCGATGCAGGACTGGCTCGTGGGTCAACTCCGTGGCCGAGGGCATGGTCATCGTCAGGTCGGTCGCGGGATAGATCAGCAGTTGCGCCGCCAGCCCGGAGACGCCCGCGTCACGGACGGCGATGGCGGCCAGGGCCGCGAGGTTGCCACCGGCGCTGTCCACGACGACCACGACCGGTCCGGGTGCGCCCAGTTCCGTCCCACCCCCGTCGGTCAGGATCCAGCGGGCCACCGCGATCGCGTCGTCCGCGGCCGCCGGGGCCGGGTGCTCAGGTGCCTTCCGGTAGTCCACGGACACGACCACGGCACCCAGTTCGGCGGCGAGTTCCGCACAGATCCAGTCGTAGTTGAGCGGGCCACTGACCACCCAGCCACCCCCGTGGAGGTGCAGCAGCACGGGTGCGCCCGGGGCGCTGGACGGCGGTTCGTGACGTCGTGCGGGCAGCGGTCCGGCCGCACCGGGGACCGTGACCTCGGTCGTGACGACCTCGGGTCGTGGGGTCCCCGTGATCGTGCGTGCCAGCCGTTGGAGGAGGTCGGCACCGCGGACACCGTCCGGGACGATCGGACCCCGCGCGGCCCGGATCTCCTCCAACGACATCGTCGCGATGTCGCCGCCGCGGGCGCGACGGCGGAGGGCGTCGAGGGCGTGGATACGGCGGGCGACGGGCATGGCGGCTCCGAGGAAGGCGACGGCCACCACGGTAGGGATCGGTCGGCCCCGTCAGGTGCCCGGTCGCCAGCCGGGCGGAGGCCGTCGAGGTTCCAGCTCGGACACGTGGGTGGGGTCGAGGTCGAGGATCGCCGCCACCGCGGTGACGGAGTCGGAGACGCCCATCTCCCCGGCGGCCTCAAGGTCGTCGGTGGCGTCGTCGCCGTGGCGAGGCCAGGCCCGGCGCACCAGGTCGAGGGTCGGCAACCCCGGGACGTCGTCGGTCCACCACGTGTCGTGGCCGTCCCACGCGCGCCACGACCGCACGATCCCGCACCGTGCACGGTGGCCCGGCGCGTCCTCCGGGCCCACCCAGGCGACCACGTCGGCGAACGCGCGCGAGGCCGCGGCCGGGATGCCGGCCAGTTCGTAGTCCAGCCCGGCGGCAGTCAACCGGACTGCATCCTGGTCGAGCGGGCCCGGGCGGCCTCCACGGCGATCGCCGCCGGCCCCGGGCCGTCGAGGCGGTGGCACGCATCCACGACCAGTTCGTGGACGGCTCCGGGGCTGTGGCGGTCGGTGGCCTCGGCCGCCAGCGAGATCTCCCAGCCGTACTTGCCGTGGGACGCCAACAGCGCCAGGGCCGTCGCCAGGCCGTCATGGTCGATGGGACCACCCGCGGCACCCTGTGCGAGCACCCGGGCCCGGGCCGCCCACAGCGGGACCAGGTCGAAGGTGGGGTCGAGCCGGGCCTCGAGCTCGACGAGGCGGGCGAGGGTGTCGCCGGGGGTCCCCAGGTAGCACCGGTTGCCCAGCAGGATCAGGAGTGCCAGCAACTCATGGTTGAACCAGTCGGGTCGCCTCGACGGGCGAACGGCCCGTTCACCCATCGAGATCGCGACGTCCAGCTGGCCGTGGAGTGCGGCGACGAACGCGCCCATCCCCCCGAGCAGTGTCAGGGACTCCGGGACGCCGTGGTCGAGTACCTCTGGCAGGTGCTCCACCGCCACGGTGAAGGCGCGATCCAGGCGTCCCGCCAGGAGCCAGAACCCGCACTCGACCGCTCGTGATCGGGTGAGCGCCGCCGGGCCGACGTCGTGTTCCGACTCGACCCGGTGGATGCGAGCCAAGGTGTCCTCGAAGTCCCAGGGCGAGGCCGACTGGTACAGGATGCAGAGGCCGGCCACGAGGACTTCGTGCACGGACGGGTCGAACGGACCGGCATCTGCGGCCCCGTGGAGGTCCTCAAACTCCGCGGAGGTCATCGGCCCGTAGATCCACAGCCACAGGCGCCCCGCCAGCAACTGTCGACGGTGGTGTGGGGCCAGGGAGGCGTCGTCGGTGGCTGAGAGCAGGCCGTGGGCGCGGGCGAAGTCGCCCTGCATGACACCGACGTAGCGGGCCAACCACGATGCGGCCTCGACGCGTTGTGCGACCTCGCCGTCCCGTCGTACCCGTTCGAGCAGGGCCAGTCCGTCGTCGAGCGCTCCCGACAGGACCCGGGCCTGCCCGCGCAGCAGGTCGCGTGGGGGCCCGCGCACCGCCTCGGCAAGCCTCGAGGCCGTCGGCCCGTCCGAGCGGCTGATGGCCAGGCGGGTGGCCTTCTCGGCGCGGCCGGCGTCCGGTCGCATGCCGGCCTGCAGTTCCCAGTCCAGGCGCGTGACCGGGTCGAGGTGCGTGGCGACCCCGGTCACGTCGGCCAGGTGCAGGAGATCACGATAGGCGTCGGTCGGAAGGGGGCCGAGGCAGTGGACCAACCACGCGCTGCGCAGGGGGTGGTCGATGCGCAACTCCCGTTCGCCGTGACGTCGGATCAGCCCGCGCCGCAGCAGGACCCCGAGGTCGTCGACCCGCGGCGCGAACAGGTCCGCCCGGACCGGCTCGGCCAGGGCGATCAGCTCCGCGGTCCGCCGTCGTGAGTCGGCCAGGTGGCGGAGAGGTCGTGCCACCAGATCCTCGGTGGTGTCCAGGCGCAGGACGCGATCACCGGGGGAGACCGATCCAGCCAGTTCCCGGACGTACAGCGGGTTGCCGGCGGCCAGCGCGACCAGTCGGTCGAACTCGGCCGGCGGCAACTCGGCCGCAGCCGACTGCCGGGCCAGCCGGGCGGCGGGGGGCGGGGGGCGGGGGGCGCCCGCCGCCCCCCCCCCGGCCCCCCCCCGCGGGGGGGGGCGG
>JBBSMS010000206.1:0-4607 GCA_038233055.1 Nitriliruptorales bacterium | reverse complement strand
CCACGCCCCTGCGACGGCCGGACGCCGGGGCGGGACCCGGGGTCCGCTCGCCTCGGCGGCACGCTATCGTTCGGGGTCTTCTCGGCGCGGATCCAACGATGGGGGCCGCCGCCGGGGGGTGGTGGGTCAGGCCGAGGCCCCGCCCGGGGGGCGGTGGCCTCAGCGGGCCTGGGTGGGGGGCGGTGGCCGCTGCGGGGGGGCGCCGTCGTGGGCTTGCGCATGCCCAGGACGGCGCCCGCGCGCAGCGGCCACGGCCCGCCACCGAGGCCAGGTGAGGCCACCGCGACCGGGTCGGCGCATCGGCATGACCGACCACGCCCCTGCGACGGCCGGACGCCGGGGCGGAACCCGGGTTCCGCTCGACTCGGCGGCACGATATCGTTCGGGTTCTTCTCGGCAAGGATCCAACGATGGGGACCGACACCAGCGCCCTCGGACGCACCGATCGCGTCACGATCGCCACCCGCCTCGACGAGGAGGAAGCCGTCCTCGGCCCACGGATCGCGGCCTTGGAACGCACCGTCGCCGAATTGATCGAGTCGGGGCTCCAAACCAACGTCGATGACGAGCACGACCCCGACGGGGCGACCATCGGCTTCGAGCGCTCCCAGGCCCAGTCGCTGCTCGACCGGGCCCGCAACGACCTCGACACCGTCGGCGAGGCCAAGAAGCGCCTGGCCGACGACCCGACGTTCGGCACCTGCGAGGTCTGCGGTGGTCCGATCGGCACGGAGCGACTGCTGGCGCGACCGGCCACGACCACCTGCGTCACCTGCGCGGCCTGACCCGCCCCACCGCGATCCGGCGACGTGGGCCGATCCGTCGCCGGCCCGAGCCAGCCTCGGACTCAGCCAAGGGAGGCCGTCGCGATCTCGGGCTCGGTCGGGACGACCTTCTCGACTGGTTCACGCTGGGCCTCGGCCCACCGCACCAGCGCGAGTGCGATCACCCCGGACGCCAGAAACGTGAACGCGATCGGTGTCACGCTGCCGTCGAACGCCACCTGGACCAGGGCACCGAGCGCAGTGCCGACACCCAACGACACGGCACCGATGACCGCCGAGGCCATCCCGGCCACGGCCCCCATCGGGTCCATCGCGAGCGACTGGACGTTGGACTGAAGCAGCGCCTGCGACATCAGGATCGCGGCGATCGGCACGACCACCATCCAGAACGGCGGCACGCCCGCGGACGACAGTGCGGCCAGCACCATCAGGGCAGTCACGCCGACGTAGAAGGTCATCACGACCCGCACCAGCCGACGGGCCCCGAAGCGCTCGACGATCCGCGAGTTGGTGATCGAGGAGATCGCCATGGTCAACGCGATCCCGCCGAAGATCAACGGGAACGCACTCTCGAGGTCGTAGATGCCGACCACCACCGGTTCCGCCAGCGCGATCCAGGCGGTGAACGGGACCGACAACGACGTGAGCGCGAGCAGGTAGCCCACGGTCATCCGGTTGCCGAAGACCACGCGCACCGACGACCACAGCTGGCGTGGCCGGGCCGAGCGGACGGCCTCGGGCGCGAGGGTTTCGGGGAGTCGCCGCAACCAGGCCAACTCGGCCAGGGCCAGGATCCCGACGCCCACGAACAGGCCACGCCAGTCGGTCAGGCGCAGCAGGCCCGCACCGATGGTCGGGGCCACGACCGGCACGAGGATGAAGACGCTGAAGATCAGCGACATCACCGACGCCATCCGGTCGCCGCGGTAGCGGTCACGCACCACCGTCAGGGTGGTCGACCGCGCCGCGGACGCCCCGAAGCCCCACAGGAACCGGGTGGCCAGCAGGACCGGCAGGCTCGACACGAAGGCCGAGGAGATCGCCATCACGACGATGACCATCAGGCCGATGTTGAGCGCGGACTTGCGGCCCCACCGGTCGGCGATCGGACCCCACAGCAACTGCCCCAGTGCGAGGCCGAAGAAGTAGGTGGTCACGATGCCGGCGACGTCGGCGGAGGTCTCCTGGCCGACGTCGACCGCCACGTCCGACAGGGCGGGCAGCATCAGGTCGATGCCGATGGCGATCAGTCCCATCAGCAGGGACATCATGGCGACGAATTCGATCCGCCCCGGCATGGGGCGGGCAGTGGTGGACGACATGGGAAGATGACTTCGACGAAAACGGCAATGGGCCCGGGCCGGACGGCTGGGGCCATCGGCCGTGGGAACGCCTCCCCGGTCCGACGACATTCCCCGTTCGCCGGTTGGTCGACCACTGGCCGTCGCTGCCCCCGAGGCCTGCCCAGTCCCATCGTCAGGCGTCGGGGGCCTCGAGCTTGGGGAACAGCACCTCAGAGTCGCCCAGGGTGGTGCCGGCCACGACCTCCGGCCGGGCCCAGCCGCCTGCCAGCACCGGCCCCAGCCCCAACCATTCGCGGATGCGATCGACGGAGAACGGGGTGTAGGGCGCGAACGCGACCGTCCCCGCGCCGATGGCCTGCAGCGCGGTCCACAGCGTGGTGGCGGTGCGCTCGACGTCGGTCTTCTTCGTCTTCCACGGCTCGCGCGCGTTGAGGTAGACGTTGGCCGCACGTGCCAGCGCCAGCGCCTCCTGCAGCGCGGCACGCAGTTCGACCCGCTCGATGGCCTCGCCGACCGCCGCCAGCCGAGCGTCGACCTCGGCCAACAGGTCCTGGTCGACCTGGTCCGGCGGTCCGGGCGACGGGACCGTGCCGTCGTCGTGCGTCCGGGCCATCGTCATCACGCGGTTGACCAGGTTGCCCCAGTCGTTGGCCAGTTCGTCGTTGGCGACCTTGACCAGGTCGTCGAAGGTGATGTCGGCGTCGGTGAACTCGGGCAGGTGGCGCGCCACGGCGAAGCGCAACTGGTCGACCGAGAACGTGTCGAGGTAGTCCAGGATCGGGGTGCCGATGCCGCGCGACTTCGACGCCTTCTCGCCCTTGAAGGTCACATACTGGTTGGCCGGGACGTCCGTGGGGAGGTTGAGCGCCCGGTCGCGCCCGGACCGGTTGTAACCCATGAGCTGCGCGGGCCAGAAGACCGAGTGGAACGGGATGTTGTCCTTGCCCACGAAGTAGTACGACTCGGCGGCGTCGTTCCACCAACGCCGCCACGCCTCCGGGTCGTCGGTGGAGGCCGCCCACTCCTGGGCCGCGGAGAGGTAGCCGATCACGGCCTCGAACCAGACGTAGATCCGCTTGCCCTCGCCGAGGATGTCCAGTTCGGGCGGGATAGGCACCCCCCAGTCGAGGTCGCGCGTGATCGCGCGGCCGTGGAGGCCGCCGACGAACCCGCGGGCCCAGTTGATGACGTGGGGCCGCCAACCCTCGCGCTCGCCGAGCCACGCGGCCATTTCCTCACCCACCACCGGCAGGTCGAGGAACCAGTGCTTGGTCGTGCGCAGCACCGGGGTCGCGTCCGACAGGGTGGAGCGCGGGTCGATCAGGTCGGTCGGGTCGAGCGTCCGTCCGCAGTTGTCGCACTGGTCCCCCCGGGCCGCCTCGTCACCACAATTGGGGCAGGTGCCCTCGACGTAGCGGTCGGGCAGGAAGCGCTTCCGCTCGGGGTCGTAGTACTGCTCCGACTCCTGGGCGACGATCATCCCGGCCTCGTGCAGGCCGCGGAACATCTCCCAGGTGACCTCGCGATGGGTCTCGGTCATCGTCGAGGTGAAGAGGTCGAAGTCGACGCCCAGCGCCTCCCACTGCTCGTGCATCAGTGGCAGGTAGTGCTCGACCACCTCGGCCGGGGTGACGCCGTCGGCGTCGGCCTTGACGGTGATCGGGGTGCCGTGCGAATCGGCCCCGGACACCATCAGGACGTGGTTGCCCGCGATCCGGTGGTGACGCGCGAACACGTCTGGCGGCAGGTAGGCCCCGGCGAAGTGGCCGAGGTGCTGGAGGCCGTTGGCGTAGGGCCACCCCACGGCGACGAGGATGTGGCGATCAGTCATGGCGAGAACGCTACCAGTGCCCCATGTGGGTCCAGGCACGCCGGAGCGGGCGGCTGGAGTGGGCCGGTCAGGCCCGGGCACCTCTCGTCGACGGGACCGGGGGACACCGCGGGCCGGCCGCGTACCGTGCGGGCAAGCCGCGCTCGTCCCGGGTCCGAACCACTCGCAAACCGGCTGCCCCCGAAACCGGCCACGGGCTCGCCACGGGCCGGCCCGGCCGCCCTGTTCGACCCGCCCTGTTCCCCCCGGAGGACGCACCATCGTGACCACGACCACCAAGCCGGCCGCCCACCTGGACGGGCTCACGACCAGCCACGTGGACGTCGACGGCGTGGCGATCCACGCGGCCAAGGTCGGCAGCGGGCCGGTCGGCGTGCTGCTGTTCCACCACTTCTACGGGAACGTGGCGACGTGGCGCCGGGTCCTGCGTCTGCTGGACGACGCCGGGGTCCACGCCGTGGCCGTCGACCGGCCCGGGTTCGGCTGGACCGAGCGGCCGGACCCCTCGCGACGACCCGAGGTCTACACCCGCGCCTTCGCCGCACGGGCCGGTCGGGAGGTGGCCCGTCACCACGGCATCGAACGACTGGTCGTCGTGGGCTCGTCGATGGGCGGGACGCTGGCGATCGAGACCGCGCTGGCCGATCCCGACGGCATCGACCACCTGCTCCTGTTGTCGCCCGCGAT
>JBBSMS010000205.1:0-4628 GCA_038233055.1 Nitriliruptorales bacterium | reverse complement strand
TGAGGCATGGCATCCGTCGACTCGCCCGGGCCGCTGTCCACGACTTGGACAGGCTCATCCTCATCCTCATCCTTCCGTCTGACACCAGGCGACGCGTCCGGGCCTCGCTGGTCGCCCTGGCCACGTTTCCCCGGTCGGACCCGAACTGACCGGGCGCGAAGCAGGCATGCGCTTCCTGCTCGGCCCGTGGCGATGGATGATCCTGGTGTACGTCCATGACGAGGCGTCCGACCGAGTGGTGGTCGTGACGATCCAGGATGCTCGCTCCGCCGACACGGCGACCATGCGTTGACCCGTCCGTACCCCTGTGGCGAGCCCGCCCCGGGGCCCACCGATGCCGACCGGGCCG
Source organism: Nitriliruptorales bacterium (assembly GCA_038233055.1). Lineage (GTDB taxonomy): Bacteria > Actinomycetota > Nitriliruptoria > Nitriliruptorales > Nitriliruptoraceae > Salsipaludibacter. The sequence goes on along the minus strand of JBBSMS010000205.1, from coordinate 4,279 downwards.
TCGGCCCCTTCGACGCCCACCGACCCGAAGATGCGCACCCGGACGCCGGAAGTCACCTGTGTGCCCGATTCCACCGGTGCCCTCGGCTTCCCCCGTTGTTTGCTCGCCCCCCGCCGAGATGTGACCCCGCGCTCGAAGGGAGAGAGGGTTGGGCCGCGCGAATGCTGGCCGAGTGAACCGGCTGACAGCGCGTTCTTGACCCTGCCGACGTGGTGACGTCCCAGCTGTGCCATCCCGTCGACTGCCATCCAGCGGACTCTGGGGACACGGTCGGTCCGCTCGACACGTGCGAATGACCGCCGAGTGCACGCGTGATCCCCGCACCCCACCCAGCGATGTGAGTTGCGCGCAGCGATGTGAGGAGCGAACGTCAGGCGGCGCCAATTGACATCGGTATGTGGTTCTCACATCGCTGGGGTGATCGTCGTTCGTCGAGTAGGTATAGGTCACGGTGGCCTCCCTCCGCGCGCCGGGCCCGGCCGGGTCAGTCCGACTCGTGGCCGTACAGGACCCCGTAGGTGATGCCGACGCCAAGCCCGAACACCAGGTGGGCGGTCAGGTCCTTGGCCAGGGTCTCCCGGTCGTACACCCAGATGGGGTCGTAGATCCCCAGCGCGCCCAGACTGGCGTAGCTGGCCAGGAACGCGCCCGTGCCGGTCAAGAGCCCTGACGACAGCGGTCGTGACCCGTCGTGGACCAGCGCGTGGGCGAGCCCGTAGCTGACCCCGGTCAGCCAGTGCATGACGTTGGTGGTGGTCCCGGCCGCCTGGCCCGGGATCTCGACGCCGACGGCTTGGGCAGCCCTCCGGCCGACCTGGGCGGGGCACCGGCATCGGCGAAGGATTCGACCTCGGTGAACTCCCACTCCAGGAAGGTGTCGTCGGCACCGTCCCGCCGCGACCGTTGCCACCACAACAGGTCCATCGCAACCGTGCCCGCCACGCCGGCGATCAGGCCGCGTGCCATTCGTCCCGTCAGTCCCATGCCGCGTCCTCCCCGTTGCGTCGTCGTCCAGGCCGACCGTACGTGGGCCACCCCCCCTCCGGCGTCGCCGAACGAACACCGGCTGCGCCACCTCGACGGTCAGACCTGCATCGTCCCGCAGGTCGACCACCTAGGGTCGGCGCCGGGGCACCGTCGTCATGGACGGCGCCGAGGTGGCGGGGACGGGCATGCGTGACGACCGGGTCTAGCGCGGGCTGGCGGTGTCGACGTGGGGCGTCTGGCGCAACGACACCGACGACTGGCCCGACCGGGCGCTCTACCGCGGCGTGATCGCGCGCTTCGGCGAGCCGGTGCTGGACCTGGGGTGCGCGACCGGGCGACTGCTGCTGGACTACCTGGCCCAGGGCACCGACGTCGACGGGCTGGACGCCTCGGCCGAGATGCTGGACGTCGTCCGGGCCAAGGCGGCCGCGCTGGGCCTTCCCGTGCCGACCCTGCACCACCAGGGCATGGAGGCGGTGTCCTTGCCGCGGCGGTACCGAACGATCCTTGCCGCGTCGAGCGCGCTGCAGTTGCTGACCGGTCCGGGGGAGGCCGAGGCAGCCCTCGCGCCTGGTCGACCACCTCGAACCCGGCGGGGCCGTCGTCGGGTCGTTCGACTTCGGGTGGCAGGAGGGCGAGCCGCTTGACTCCGGTGGGTCCTGCTGTTCGAACGCGAGCGCGACGACGGTGCCCGGGTGCAGTCGTGGACCCGCGAACGCCACCGTCCGGACGAACAGGTGTGGGACGTCGAACAACGCTTCGAGGTGGTCCTCGACGACGTCACGATCGAGTCGGACCACCAGCACAAGACCCCCGAGGGCCGCTGGTACACCCAGGCCCAGGCGGTCGACCTCTACCGGTCGGCCGGGCTGGTCGACGTCGAGGTGACCAGCGAGTTCACCACCGACCGCGCAACTCCCGACGACCGATTGTTCTGCGTCCTGGGCGTGCGTCCGGAGGCGACGTCGGCGACGTGAACCAGCCCGCTTCGAGCCCGGCGGCACGGGTGGTCCCATCCCGGCGGCGTGCGATCGGACCAGTGCGAGTTGGAGTTCGCCACTGCGCGCGGTGGGGATCACCGTGTTGGCCAGGGCGCCGAACCCGGTCGACACCCCGTACACGGGTTCGTCGCCGTCTGCGAGTCGTGCCACCGCCCGGGCTCCACGCGCCAGTGCGACCCGGGCGCGCGACCCCAGTTCGACCGGCGGCCCACGACGTGCGACGTCGACCACGTCGTCCTGGTCGACGCCGTCGTCCTGCAGTTCCAGTGTTGATCGGTGTTCCATGCCACGGAAACGAACACTGGAGGTGGTCAGGTCGCCGCAGCAGGCTCCGTCGTGGGCGCGTCGACCAGGGGGGCGAGCGTGCGCATGGCCCACGTGCCGACCATCGGCCCGGGGACCAGCAACAGGAACGCCCACCGCCACCCGATGGCCTCGACCAGGATCGGCACGAGCCAGATGGTGGCAACGGTCAGGGTGAACCCCGCCGCCAGTTGGAGCGTGACCGCCGTGCCGACCCAGCGCTGGTCGGCGACCTCCGTGACCAGGGTGGAGAACTGGGCCGAGTCCGCGACCACCCAGAACCCCCACACCAGCACGACCCCCACCACCAGCGGGACGGGTCCGCCCCAGACCAGCCCGGCAGCCGCGGCCCCGACCGCCGACACGACCATTGACAGGCCGGCGGCGAACGTCCGCGACCGTCGGTCGGCGATGATGCCACCCACGACACACCCCGCCGCTCCGATCCCGACGGCGGCGAAGGCGGCGAAGGCGGCCAGCCGTTGCGGCTCCGCGACGCCGGTCCGGTCGAACGACGCGGCCAGGTAGGTGGCCACCCACGCCCACATCGCGTACAGCTCCCACATGTGGCCGAAGTAGCCGTACGACGCCAACCGGACCCGACGATCCGCCACGACCTGTAGGGCCGCGGCCGGTCGGAACGGTGCACGTGGGAACGGGAACGGCCCGTCCGGCGTGGTCAGCGCGAGCACTCCGCCCGCGGCCGTCAGCACCGACGTCGTGATGATGACCACGTCCGCGTCCAGCCCGCCCAACCCGTTGACCAGGTGGGGCAGTGATGAGCCGAGCGTGAGGGCGCCGACCATCACGCCCAACGCGGTGCCGCGACTGGTCCGGAACCACGTCGCCATGGCCTTCATCGCCGGTGGGTAGACGCCGGCCAAGAACATCCCGGTCGCGAATCGCAAGCCCAGGGCGGGAACAAGGGAAGTCACGGTCGCGAGCCCGAGGTTGACCGCCGCGGCCCCCATCGCGCCGGCCAGCATCACGCGCCTCGGGGCGAAGCGATCGGCGATCCCCAGTGCCGCCGACATCACCGCGCCGACCACGAACCCCACCTGCACGGCGATCGTGAGCATGGCACCCCCGGTCGGGCCCAGGTCCCAGGCCTGGCGGAGTTGGGGGAGGACGGCCGACGCGGAGAACCACGTCGTCATGGCCAGGAACATCGCCGTCGCCAGGCGGGCCAGCATCGTCCAGCGTCGCGCCGGGTCGGCTGCGAGCGTCGCGGTCATGCGTGTCCCCCATCGTCCCGGTCAGTGCGGGCAGTGGCGACCACCGTCGTCCTGGCCTGGTCGGTCTCACTCGGGGAACCTCGATCCACCCGGTCCTGTTCCCCGGTCGGACGCCGCGCCGGATGCCATTCCGGCGCTCGGGATCGGTCAGCGGTCCCAGTCGACCGTGATCGCGGTGTCGAGTCCCGGCAGCGGGAGTGCGGCGGCCGCTGTCCCGGGTCAGCAGGGCGGCGTGGCCCTCGCTGGACACGTCCGACGTCGCCGGAATGTTCCTCGACCGCGCGCCGCGCCACACCTCCATGACGATCCTCCCGACCTGTCGCACCGCGGCAGGATAGGAGCGGCACCCGACGATGATCGCCGCCGTCGACGACCGCCGGGCGGACGCCGCCGCGGACGTCCACCGCTGGCGTCGGTCGTACTGTGGAGCCGAACGCCGGACAGAGACCCGTCCCTGTGCTTGGATGTCGGACACCTCGTCCGGCCGGTGTCCGTACGTCGTCCGCTTCGGCGGACGATGGACCGGACCTCCGCCGATGGCCTGCCTCGCGGCAGGCCGGTTCGCGTCGATCGGTCAACGGCCGGGTGAGGCCTGGGCCGAGGCGCCGCTGCCCACATCCGGACACCGGGAGTGTTGGGCCACAACGAGCGACCGCCCGACCGAGATCGGTCGGGCGGTGAGCCGGTGCCTCGGGCCGGGGGGTTGGCCGTCTGGCGAGCCGTCGGGGGGGTGACGGCTGGTTTCCGGTGTGA
>JBBSMS010000204.1:0-4659 GCA_038233055.1 Nitriliruptorales bacterium | reverse complement strand
TGGCTCGAGCCCACCAGTCCGGTGATGGTGCTGGAGGTCGACGGTGACACCCGGGTGTATCCGCTGGCGATCATGACCCAGCACGAGATCGTCAACGACGTCGTCGGGGGCGTGCCGGTCGTGGTCACCTACTGCCCGCTGTGCAACTCCGGGCTCGCGTTCGACCGCACGGTCGACGGGACCGTCCTGGACTTCGGGACCTCCGGTCGCCTGTTCCAGTCCAACCTCGTCATGTACGACCGCCAGACGCGGACCCTGTGGAGCCAGTTCACCGGCGGGGCAGTGGTCGGCGCCGGGTATGTCGGAACCACCCTGGAACGGGTTCCGACGTCGCTGCTGGGCTGGGGGGAAGTGGTCGACAACGCCCCCGACGCACTGGTGCTCAGCCGTTCCAGCGTCCCCGGTCGCGACTACGGCCGCAATCCCTATCCCGGCTACGAGGGCAACGGCGACGGGTTCCTGTTCCGCGGACCACGCGACGACCGTGTCGGCCCCAACACCCGCGTCGTCGGCCTTGGCACCGACCGCGATCCGGTGGCGGTGACGCTGCCGCACCTGCAGGACGAGGCGGTCGTCGAGGTGGAGGTGGACGGGGACCCGGTGACCGTTTGGTGGGCACCCGGCCAGTCCAGCGCGTTGGACGGGGCCACGGTCGACGACGGCGTCGACGTGGGATCGACCGCGGCCTTCGACCCGCGCCTGGACGACGGCACGGTGCTGTCGTTCGAGCCGACCGGCGACGGCACCTTCACCGACACCGCGACGGGATCGACCTTCACGCTTCTGGGCGAGGCGGTCGACGGCGAACTGGCCGGCACCGCGCTGGCACCGGTCGCACGCGACGACACGTTCTGGTTCGTGTGGTTCGCGTTCCAGCCCGCCACGACCGTCGTTCCCGACCCAACTGGTTGACGTGCCCGCAATGCCCCGCCCACCCCCTTCCGCCCGTCCAGAGCCCGGGTCGAACGGCCCCCTACGACGGAGCGCGGCACCGAACGACCTCCCGGCGGCCGGCACCGACCTGCTGGCTACCGTGGACGTGCCCGCGATCCCCCGAACGCGGCCAGTCCGGACCCCCGCACCAACCCCGGTGGAGCAACCATGCCGATCCCCCTGTTCGCCCAGTCCGAGACCCCCGACCCCGGGCTCGACACGGTCGTCGAGTCGCTGCGCTCCATGGGCGAGTCCGCGCTCGCGCTGCTGCCGCGCCTGGGCATCGGACTGGTGGTCGTGGTGGTCGGGTGGCTGCTGTCGGGGCTGGTGCGACGCCTGCTCAAGCCCCGCCTGGCCGCGTTGCGCACCCCCAGCTTCGGGCAGGTGTTCGCGACCCTGGGCGCGCTGACGGTCCGCGTCCTGGCGGTGTTCGTGGCGCTCGCGGTCGTGTTCCCGTCGGTCGACGTCGCGACCTTGCTGGCTGGCATGGGCGTGCTGGGGATCGCCGCCGGGTTCGCCTTCCAGGACATCCTGTCCAACCTGCTGGCCGGGATCCTGTTGATCTTCCGCCAGCCGTTCGTGTCCGGTGACCAGATCGAGGTCAACGAGATCACCGGGACGGTCGAGGGCATCACGATCCGCGAGACCCGCCTGACCACGTACGACGGACGTCTGGTGGTCGTCCCCAACCACGACGTCTACACCAACGCGATCACGGTCCAGACCGCCCACGACGTGGTCCGGTCCAGCTTCGTCACCGGCGTCGGTTACGACTCCGACCTCGACCAGGTCCGCGACCTCACGCTGGCCCGGTTGGCCGAGATCGACGGGTTGCTCGACAATCCGGCACCACAGGCCTACTTCACCGAGCACGGGGCGTCGGCGGTCGTCCTGGACGTGGGCTACTGGACCGGCTCGCGCCAGGCCGAGGTCCGCCGGGTCCAGGACCGGGTCGTGCAGGTGCTGTTCGACGCCTACAACGATGCCGGCATCGACATGCCGTTCGACGTGCTGACACTCGACGCCGACGAGCGCTTCGGGCAGGCTGTCCGCGGGGACTCGCCGCCCGCCGATTGACGGCGGCATCCCCGACCTGGCCGCCGGGGTGCGGCCGCGGGTCCGCCCGGTCCCGGTCCCGGTCGTCGCCGGACCACGGTCCCGCAATGTCGTCACCTATCGCGGCGGGAATGCTCCCACCGGTACCGTCGGGGAACTGGCGCGGAGACCCGATCGGGAGGTGACCGTGGATCCGCACGAGGTGCTGGGGGTGGCGCCCGACGCCACCGAGGCGGAGGTACGGGACGCCTACCGGATGCTGGTCCGTCGCCACCACCCCGACCGCCACGTCGGGGCGCCGGCTGACGTCCAGGCGGCCGAGGCCACCCGCATGGCCGAGGTCACGGGCGCGTTCCAACTCCTGCACGATCCCGCCGCCCTGGCACGCTGGAAGGCCAGCCAGGCCCGCGTCGGACGGGCCCCCGGGACCGAGCACCCGGCGGAGCCGACGACGCCGCGCCGGCCCCGGTCGTCCCCGCCCGACGGTGGGTTCGACTACCGGCGAGCCGCCGCATCGGAGTTCGACGAGGCGGTCGCCGGGCGCTGGTCCCGCACCCCGCCAACGCCACCGCGCCCTTCGGACGGGTGCCAGGCTCGCCCACCGGGCGGCAAGCGGTCAGGTGGCTCCCGGTGGCTCAACCGGCTCGCCTGGATAGTGCTGCTGGGCATGGTCGTCGCCGTCTGGGTCCTCGGTACCGACGCCGGTCGCAACGCCTGGGAGTCCCTCGGCGCGGCGACCACCACCTCCGCCGGTGCATCGGCCGTGACCGCGGCGACCGACGTCCTCTAGCCTGCGAGGTCCTCGGAGACGTCGGTGTGGAAGTGGTGCCCGGCGGCACGGATGGTGGTCCACTCGGGGTGCCGGGCGGTCAGTCCAGCGCCGGACGCCTGCCCGCGGAGGCGCCGGCCCAGCCACGGCAACAGGTGGGTGCGGTTCCACTCGCGATCGTCACCGAAGTCCTCCGGCCCGGGCGGCGCGTCGAACTGCGCACCCCAGTCCCCCGCCGGCAGTCCCAGCCCGTCGGCCAGGGCATCCGCGATGCGGCGATGGCCCGCCGTGTTCGCGTGGAGGCGGTCGTCGGCCCACAGTCGCGGGTCGGTCGACACGTCGTACGCGGCGATGTCGACCACCACCACGCCATCGGCTGCGAACGAGCGGATGCCGTTGTTGAGGGCCTGGACCCGGGCCCGCAGCGGCCGGACCAGCGAGATCAGCTCACTGAGGTCGGGCAGCGTCAGGGTCGCGACGGTCGCGCCCGAGGCGAGCAGGGTGCGATGCATCACGGACAGGTCGTCCAGGACCTCGTCGACCGGTCGCACGAACCGCAGCAGGTCGTTCATCCCGGCGAAGACCGTGGCGACGGTCGGGCGCAGGGCGACGGCCTCGGGCAACTGGGTGGTCAGCACCTCGCGTGAGGTCAGGCCCCGCACGGCCAGGTTGGCCCACTGGACCTCACCGTGGGCCGCGGCCAGGTGCTCGGCGAGCCGTTGCGACCAGCCGATCCAGCCGCCGTTGCCGTCGGGGTCGCACATGCCCTCGGTGGACGAGTCCCCCAGCGCCGCGTACCGGACGGGACCCGCCAGGATCGGGGACGGTGCCGGGGCAGGGGCGGTCACGATGCGAGACTCCGAGGTCGACGACGACCGCGACGATCGACGTCGCCGCGGCCACCTGCCACGGTACTGGGGGCTGCTGGGCCGCCCCGACGCCGGCACCGGCCATGCTCGAGCGCCGGCGGACCCGAAGGCCTGCAGCTCACCGGCCCCCCGACCCGACACCGGGCGACGACGAGCAGGTCCAGACAGCGGGAGCGGTCAGCGAGGTGCAGCTGTTCTTGTGGCATCGTCCGTTGCCAGGGGTCGGTCAGCGAACGCCTTGGAAGCGTCGTCAGGCGGCGCGCTCGACCTCGAGACGTTGGACCAGGATGTGCAGCATCACGCCCTGCCGTTGACGGGTCGACTGGAAGGCCTTCAACGCGATGTGCGAGGTCGGGCGAGGGGTTCAGGCCGGTGCCGGTCCGGTTACGGCACCCCGGGGGCGTCGGCCAGCGCCACCCTGCTGCGGCTGACGAACTCCTCCAACAACCCCAGGAGCCCGCCCACCGCCTCCTCCGAGGCCCGCAGGTGGCGCCCCCCGACCGTCGTCAACTGGTAGGTGCGCCGCGGCGGGCCGGAGTCCGACAACTCCCAGTGCGACTGCACCAACCTCTCCTCCTCCATTGCCCGCGGGTGCCGGCAGACCGTGCCGAGTCGAGGTCGATCCCGAGGTCGGCCACCTGGTCCCACAACTGGTAGCCGTGGGACGCTTCCTCGGCGAGCAACAGCAGCAGGCAGGACCGCAGGAACCCGGGGTGGCAGGCCGGCGGCGGTCGGTTCCCAGGTCACGGTGGTCCTTCCGGGGGTCGTCCCCACCTTGCCACGTGCGGTCCGTGGTGTCCATGCGGGGCGAGGTCGGCGTCGGGTCTGGACCGCGACCACGAGCGGAGGCGGGCGCGCTCGGTACGGGCTATGTGCACAGCGACTATAGGTACGACTACATCTATTGACACCGTGAACGGGGCCGGCCAAGGTGGGGCGCACAGGGGCGACTTGGCAACGTCGCCGCGACGGACCTCGATCCTGGGCGGGAGGTTCGTGGCAGCCCCGCAGTCGAGCCCTCCTGTGACCGCA
>JBBSMS010000203.1:0-4724 GCA_038233055.1 Nitriliruptorales bacterium | reverse complement strand
TCGCGCCGTGGCTGGCCCGTTGCCTCGTGGACGACCTGCTCGCCTGACGTGGACCGGACACCACGTCATCGCCAACATGGGCGCCGAGCTCGATGCGGACTGGCAGTGTTCCCGTCGACACGGTCGCCCACGCGAGGCTCACCAGGAGGGTCGAGAAGACGTGTTCCGCGAGCTGGCGTTCGCGACCCACCCCTGCGCTCGCGCAGGGTGCTCAGGCAGGCGCTCAGCCGCAGATGCCGGCCGGGGTCGGGCGCGGTGACGGCTTGTCGGGAATCACGCCGTCGATGCTGACCGTCGGGTTCACCTCGGGCGAGGTCGAAGGTGCCGGCGACGGCGTGGGCGACGGCGACGAACTGATGGTCGTGCCGAAGCCGTCGAGGCCGCCGACCACGTCCTCGTCGGTCTCCTGGTCGCGGTCACTGCGGGTGTCGACCGGCAGCGGCTCGCCCGCCCGCAGGGCCCCGAACAGGTCCTCGGCGGACTCGTCGATGCGTTCGTAGTAGAGGCCATCGCTGAAGGCCACGACGGGCACGATCGCGGACTCGATGCCCTCGGGGTCGATGCTGCGGAACACGTTCGCCAGTTCATACATGTCCGACAAGGACAGTTCGTCATCGACCACGACCGACGTGGAGGCGACGTTCACCAGTGACCGCAACTTGCCCGGATCGGTGAGGGTCCCGGCGCTGAGGACCTTCTTGAGGGCCTGGCTCAGGAAGTACTGCTGGCGGGCGGCGCGACCGAAGGTGCCCGAGCCGAACGAGTCGCTGGACTTGCGCGAGCGCACGAAACGCCCGGCGTCGATGCCGTCCAGGACTTGAGGGCCAGCGTCGATGGTGCCCACGACCTCGTCGACCAGCGGTTCCTCGAGGCAGACCTCGACCCCGCCGACCGCGTCGGTCATCGTGACGAACCCGGCGAGGTCCACCTCGACGTAGTGGTCGAGGTCGGCGCCGACCATCTCCTCGATCTGCTCGACCAGGGCATTCGGCCCGTCGATCGGATGGATGGCGTTGAGCTTCTCGCGGCGGCCGTCATCGAGGGTCACCGCGATGTCGCGGGGGAAGGCCACCATGCGGATGTCGCGGGTGTCGGGCAGGTACTGCACCCAGATCACCGTGTCGGTCAGTTCCCCGTTGTGGTCGAAGGCGTCCATCTCGCGCATCTGTTCGCGCGTCAACCCGGCCCGCGAGTCGACCCCGACCAGCAGGACGTTTTGGACGGTCGTGATCTCCGGCGGGGCCGCGGTCGGCGCGACCAGGTCCAGCGTGGTGCCGTCGGACGCGGTGACGACCGGCTCGGGACTGGGCTCGTTCGCCTGGTCCGTGGTGTCCAGCGCCTCCAGCGACATGTCCTGGATCACCAGGGCCGCCGATCGCGACACCAGGTCCGCGCCGGCGGCACCCAGGGCCAGGAGCCCCAGCAGCGCGGCGACGAGCAGACGAGTCATTGGCAGCAGGCCTGTGGAGTCGGACGGGTGCGTGACGGCCGGTGGGAGACGTCGGCGACGGTCGGTCGGTGACGGTCGGGTGGGGCCGTCGAGCCGGGAACCGACTGATCATCGGCGCACGGCGCCGGACAGGAGGAGTGTAGGGGGCCGGGATCGGTCCGTTGCGCGTCCGATCGGGGCCGGGGCCCGGAGGTGGACGGGCTCGTCCCCCTGGGCCAGCGGGGACTCAGCGGGCCCCGGCGCGCTGGCGTGCGGGGCGTCGACGAAGGGTCGGGTGGACCTCGACCTCGCGGGCGCCCACCGGCACGACGTTGTGGCGGGGTGCGGGCGCGTCGGTGCCCTGCAGGCGCGCCGCCAGGGTCCGCACCATGTCCTCGAGTTCGCGGTTCTTCTGGCGGGCCGTTTCGAGCTTCTCGCCGAGGTCGAGGACCACGCGGACACCGGCCAGGTTGAGACCTTCGTCCTGGGTGAGGTGGCGGATGAAGCGCAGGCGATCGATGTCGCGCTGCGAGTAGCGCCGGGTGTTGCCGGAGGTGCGGGCCGGCTGGATCAGGCCTTCGCGTTCGTAGGAGCGCAGGGTCTGGGGGTGCATGTCGGCCAGTTCGGCCGCCACGGAGATCACGAACACGGGCTCGTCGTAGTCGGGGCCGCGCTGGCCGAAGCCACCGTTGCGCCGAGCCGGCTCGGGCGCGCGCGAGGGCGAGTCGTCCTCACCGTCGACGTCGCCGGTGTCCGGCGGGGTCGAGTCGAGGAACTCCTGGGAGGCCATGGTCGGCTCCTTCATCTTGGGCGCTGGAAGCGCGGGCACATCGGGCGCTGCCGCAGGGACATTGGGCGCTGGAGGCGCGGGCGGGTACCGGTCGGTCCGGAGCGCCGTGGGCCGCGCCGGCCGACGACGGTCATGCCGCACCTCGCTGCAGGCGGGCATCCCGGGTGGACGTGTCGTCCAGTTCCTGCAACTGCTGGAGCAGGTCCTTCTGTTCCCCGGTCAGCGATTCCGGGACCTCGACGTCGACCGTCACGAGCAGGTCGCCCCGGCCGTCGCGCCCACGTCCGTTGCGGGGACTGCCCTGGTCGCGGATGCGGAAGGTCCGTCCGGACGTGGTGCCGGCCGGGATGCGGATGCGCCGGGTCTCGTCGTGTGGTGTCGGGACCGACAGGGTCGTGCCCAGGGCCGCCTCGGCATAGGTCAACGGGACCCGCAGGGTCACGTCGTCGGCGCGCCGGCCGAACAGCGAGTCGGGCTCGACATCGACGTGCACGAGCACGTCGCCGGGCGCACCGCCGTTGCTGCCGGGGCCGCCGCGACCGGGGACCCGGATCACGGCACCGTCGCGCACGCCGGCCGGGATCCGTACGGTCAGTTCGCGCGGGCGCACGACGTTTCCGGAGCCGCCGCAGGTGGCGCAGGGATCGGTCACGATCGAGCCGTTGCCCCCGCAGTTCGCGCACGGCTGGGCGAACGAGAACGGACCCTGGTCGATGGCGACCTGGCCGCTGCCCCCACAGGTGGGACAGGTGGTCGGGGTGGTGCCGGGCGCCGCCCCGGACCCGTGGCAGGTGTCGCAGGGACCATCTCCATTGATCCGCAGGCGGGTGCGGGCACCGGCCAGTGCGTCGTCGAACGACACCTGGACGGTCGCCTCGAAGTCGCGTCCCCTGGTCCGGCGTCGCGAGCGCGTGGCCGTCCCGGCACCGCCCATCCCGCCCGGAAAGCCACCGCCCTGGCTGAACAGTCCCTGCAACAGGTCGTTGAGATCGCCGGCTCCACCGGGGAAGCCGCCACCGGCGCCGGCCCCCGCGAACCCGCCCAGCCCGGACGCACCCAGTCGCCGCATGTCGTCGTACTCCTTGCGGGTCTCGGCGTCGCCGAGGACGGAGTAGGCCTCACCGACCTCCTTGAAGGTCTGCTCGGCGTTCGGGTCGTCGGGGTTGGAGTCGGGGTGATGGGCCCGGGCCAGCTTGCGATAGGACTTCTTGACGGTGTCCTGGTCGGCGTCCTTCGACACGCCGAGCACCGCGTAGTAGTCGGTGTCGAGCCATTCGCGCTTCGGGGTCATCGGTCACCTCCCGGGGCGGTCGGACGTCGGGGTGGGGTCGTCGGGCTGGTCGGTTCGGTCGGGTCGGTCCAGACGGTCACTGGGCGACGGCGACCATGGCGGCGCGCAGGACCCGCGTGCCCAGCACATAGCCGGGGCGCAGGACCTCCGCCACCACGGGCTCGCCGCCGGCCTCGACGATCCCGTCGCCGGGCACCTGCTGGACGGCCTCGTGGCGGTTGGGGTCGAAGGCCGCGCCCTGGTCGTCGACCCGCTCCAGGCCGACCTCGCGCAGGGCACCCATCAACTTGTCGCGCACCAGCGACACGCCCTTGACGACGCCGTCGTCGGAGGTGGCCGCGATCGACGCCAGAGTCCGGTCGAAGTCGTCCAGCACCTCGAGGACGCGGCCGGCCACGTCGGCGTGCCCGGCGACTCGTTGCTGGGCGGACTGCTGCTGCATGCGGCGGCGGAAGTTTTCGAACTCGGCCTGCTTGCGCTGAAGCGAGTCGAGGTAGTCGTCGCGGCTGGCGGCAGTGGCGGCCAGGTCGCGCAGGAGTTCACCGGCCGTCCGCGGATCCTCGGCGGCCAGTGCGTCCCAGTCCGGGCCCTCGTCGACCTGGTCGATGTCGTCCGCCTCGGGGGGCTCGCTCGCGGGTCCTGGGGCCGTGGCATCCTCGGGTCCGGGCGCATCGTCGTCGATCGCCACCGGTGCCGCACCCTCGACCAGGGTCGCGTCGGCCCGGTCGCCCGGGGCGTCGTCGAAGAGGTTGCCGGACGGGGTGTCGGGCGTGCTCGCGGCGCCGTTGCCGGCACCCGTCACCGACGGATCGGTGTTCTCGGGGGCGGTGTGGTCGTCGGTCATCGGGTGGCCTCCGGCTGGCGGGGAGCGGTCGGCGTGGGCGACCGGCCGGGGCGAGCTGGCCCCGACCGGTCGGTCACGGGTCGTGCGGTGGTCAGGACTCGATCGCGATGCGCCGGGGCTTGGACTCCTCGGCACGCGGGACGTCGATCTGGAGCACGCCGTGGCGGTGGCGAGCAGTCACGGCGGCGGGGTCGACGCGGTCGGGCAGGCGCACCGCACGGTGGAACCGGCCGAAGCGACGCTCGACGCGACGGAACTCGTTGCTGTCCAACTCGTCGTAGAACGGGCGCTCACCGGCAATGGTGAGGACGTTCTCCTCGAGCGTGATCTCGACCTGCTCGGCGGCGACGCCGGGCAGTTCGACGAACAG
>JBBSMS010000202.1:0-4856 GCA_038233055.1 Nitriliruptorales bacterium | reverse complement strand
TCGTCGAGACGCTCGGTCAGGGTGTCGTGACGGTCGAGGTCGTCGCGGACCCGCGACAACTGGGTCGTGACCTCGCGGGCCGCGTCCGGATCGTCCCACAGGGACGGGTCGGCGGCCTGGCCCTCGAGGTCCTCCAACAGTCGCCGCTTGGCCTCGATGTCGAGGTAGCCACGAATGTGGTCGACCCGGGCGCGCTGGGCGGCCAGCGCATCCGCGTGGTTGTCGGCCATGGATGGTGCTCCTGACGGGGTGCCGAGGGCAGGGTCGACCGGTCGTCGGATCGACAAGGGGGGCAGCGACGGCGAGACCGGGTCCCGGGCGTGCCGCACCGGATCGAGTCAGTGGGCGGGTCGTGCGGCCACCGGACCACGTCAGGCTACCGGCGCCTGCCCCAGGATCCAACGGTGCGGGTCCTCGCGCTGGGGCGCTCGGGCAGGTTGCAGAACTCGCTGCGCTCGTCCTGCGGCCCCAGGATCCAACGGTGCGGGTCCTCGCGCTGGGGCGCTCGGGCAGGGAGCACCGACGTACCAGCTGTTGTCCAACCGAGGACACACGAACTACCCGGCGTGGGACTCCTCGACGACCTCGAAGGACAGCAATTCGGCCTGGCTCGCGACCGGGCGGGGTGCCGCGTCGTCCGGCCTGTCATCGTGGCCAGCCCCGTTGCCATCTCCGCCACCGGCGTCGCCATCTCCGCCACCGGCATGGCCACGCTGGAAGGCACGCGACTCCATCCAGTCGGTGAAGGCCTGCTCGGTCTCCCACTGCGTCACCACGAAGTAGCGGTCCGACTCGTCGGTCGGGCGCAGCAGTTGGAAGGACTCGAAGCCCGGCGTGCTGTCGACCTCGCCCGCCCGGGCGGCGAAGCGCTGTTCGAGCACGTCGCGGCGCTCGGCGGGTACGGAAAGGACGTTGATCTTGACGACGCTCACGGGATGGCCCTTGCGCTCGACGGACCACCAGATGTATCCGTCGCCGCACCGCCGTGCCACACCGACGCCGGCCCAGGGATCGGCGCACCCGACCACGGATCGAGCACGAGCACGAGCGACGCGAGTTCTCGATCCTGACCGAGCGACGCGAGTGTCAGGCGCCGTCGTGGACCGTCCGGAACATGACGGCGATCCGCGGGCCGGCGTCGGCGACCTTGGGCACGGCGTGCTGCCAGGTGCGCTGGCAGGTGCCACCCATGACCAGCAGGTCGCCGCTGGCCGGTCGCAGGTGACGATGGTCGTGGCCATCGCGCAGGCGCAGGCGGAAGGGCCGGGACGCACCCAGGGACAGGACCGCGATCGTCGCCCGGTCGCGGTCCCGGGCCCCGCGGTCGCCGTGCCACGCGACCGAGTCACGGCCGTCGCGGTAAAGGTTGGCCGACACCTGTGTCAAGGACAGTCGGTAGTGCTGGCTCAGGGCGGCGGCCATCGCGCGCAGGACGACCAGGTCACTCGGCAGGTCGGCGACCGTCCACCGGGCCGACAGGCGCGGGCACGCCACCACCTCGTCGAACAGCACCATCTCCTGGGCGCGCCACGACGCGGCCTCGACCACCCGGTCGAACAACACCTGGCTGCCACGGGCCCAGCCCGGCACCTCGTCCACCCATGCGCCACGCGCCAGCACGTGGCGCCGCCGGCCTCCCAGCGCCCGATCGAAGGTCACCCGGTCCCCCGCGCCACCGGGGTCCAGCAGCGTGGCCTGGCGCGGGGCCACGTCGGCCAGCGACACCGACACGCGCAGGCTGCGCGGGGTGCCGCTCGACCTGGCGGAGGGGGTGGTGGCGGACGTGGTGCGGCTGGTGGTTTCCATGACGGGAACCCTATCGAACAGGTGTTCGATCGGTCAACCCCCGACCTGATGCGGCGAGTCCTATCCTCGGGCAGCGCCCGGACGGTCCTGCGCCCGCCTCGACCGCCCTCGCGACCCACCATGGTGCGACTCCCCGACCAGGATGCCTTCGACAAGAAGTGGCGCTCGATGACGTGGCGCGACCGCCGCGAGGTGTTGCGCACGGTGGGACGCGGCCAGGCGATGCGCAAGCGCTCCGATGCCCGCCTCGCCGTGATGGCGGCTCGCCAGCAGCAGCGCTACTGGCGCTACGCCTGGTTGTTGGGGCCGCTCGTGTCGGTGTTCCTGGTTCCCGACTGGATCGCCGTGGCCATCAACGCTGTCCTGATCACGCTGGCGACCGGGGGCTTCGCATGGTTCAAGCACCGCCGCGCCCAGGAGTCCGAGCAGGCCAACCTCGAACGCCTGAAGCGATAGCGCTTGCCCTCGCTCCGCTCGTTCTGCAGCCAGGCCGGAAACGTCACTCCAGTCGGCGGAACATCCGGATCGACAGCGGGACGAAGATCACCATGATCCCGACGATCCACACCACCGACAACAGCACGGCGCGGGTCGGGTCGGTGCAGATCTCGGTCCCGCACAGGTAGCCGTCGACGGTCAGCGCGCGGGCGGCGTTGGACACGTGGCTGACCGGGTTGACCTGCTCGGCGAAGAACCGCAGCGGCGCGGGCATGCCGGCCGTCGGCACGAACACCGACGAGATGAAGGTCAGCGGGAACAGCCAGATGAACCCGGCGGACTGGGCCGCCTCGGGCTCCTTGACGGCCAGGCCGATGACGGCCGAAATCGACGAGAACGCCAGCGTCAGGCCGATCAGCAGCAGCAGGGCGAGCAGGGCCTCGCCCACCGACGTCACGATCCGGAAGCCCACCAGGTAGCCGACCAGCACCATGACGACCAGGCTCACCATGTTGATCGCCAGGTCCGAGATGACCCGCCCGGCCATGACCGCACCGCCCGACATCGGCAGCGCGCGAAAGCGGTCGATGATGCCGCCCTTCATGTCCTCGGTCATGCCGATGGCCGTCGTGGCCGACCCGAACACCAGCGTCTGCGCGATGATCCCCGGCATCAGGTACTGGACGTAGTCGAAGCCCGGGATCGGGATGGCGGTCCCGAAGACGTAGCGGAACAGCAGCACGAACATGATCGGCTGGATCAGCACGAAGATCGCGATCTGGGGCTGGCGCAGGACCCGACGCAGGTTGCGGGTCGCGACGATCGGGCTGTCACGCCAAATCGTGCCCTTGTGGTTGCGCGCGGACTCGGCGGCCGCGCGCCCGGTCGTGGTCGAGGCGGAGGTGGCACTCATGCGACGCTCGCTTCGGTCGGGGTGTCGGCGTCCGCGGCGGCCTCGCTCGCGGCGCGGCCGGTCAGGTTCAGGAACACGTCGTCCAGGGACGGTCGGCGGAGGCTGAGGTCGGAGACCGCGATCCCGGCGGCGTCCAGGGCACGCACGGTCGCGGCGAGTCGACCCGTGTCGCCGTGGGCCGGGAACGACAACCGGCCCTGGCGCTCGTCCACCCAGATCTCGCCACCGGCGACGTCGCCCAACGCGGTCCGTGCCTCCTCCAGGCGGGTGGTGTCGACCAGTTCCACCGCCACGGTCTCGCCACCGACGTCGGCCTTGAGTTTCGTGGCCGTCCCGAGCGCGATCTCGCGACCCTGGTCGATGACCAGGATCTCGTCGGCGAGCCTGTCGGCCTCCTCGAGGTACTGGGTGGTCAACAGCACGGTCGTGCCGAGTGCCACGACCTCGCGGATCACCTCCCACAGGCCCAGGCGGCTGGCCGGGTCCAACCCGGTGGTGGGTTCGTCGAGGAACACGATGTCCGGCGAGGCCACCAACGAGGCGGCCAGGTCCAGTCGTCGCCGCATGCCACCGGAGTAGCCCTTGGTGGCGCGGTCGGCGGCGTCGGCCAACCCGAAGCGGTCCAGCAGTTCGTCGGCGCGTGCACGGGCCTGCGCCTTGCCCAGCCCGGACAGGCGACCCACCATCGTGACGTTCTCGTGTCCGGTGAGGTGCTCGTCGACCGCCGCGTACTGGCCGGTCAGGCCGATCCGTGAGCGCACCTGGTCCGGCTGTTCGGCGACGTCGAAGCCGGCCACCGTGGCCCGGCCGGCGTCAGGACGCAACAGCGTGGTCAGGATCCGCACGGCCGTGGTCTTGCCCGCGCCGTTGGGCCCGAGCATCCCCAGCACGGTGCCGACCGGGACCTGCAGGTCGAGCCCGTCGAGCGCGACCGTCTCGCCGTAGTGCTTGACCAGGCCGGTGGCCTCGATGGCGGGGAGGGACATGGTCATCCTGTTCGTCGTGGGTTCGCGACCGGGCCACTCTGGACGGGCGGCTCGGCATCCGGGCGACCGTAGGCCCGACGCGGCGGCCCGGGCAACCTCACCCGACGGGAGGTGCGCGTCCAACGATCAGGCCGACGTCTGCTCCCGGTCGTCGGCGCCCGCGCCGCTCCGCCAGGTCCTCGTAGGCGGCGTCGATGGTGTCGCCGTCCCGCATCGGGATCCCGACCGGCGCAGGGGTTCCAGCGGCGGCCGCGGCAGCACGTTGTCGCCCGGCGACCGAACGTCCATGTGGGCCAGCGAGGCCAGGCCTGGCCCGGTCCTCGGGGGCTCACGCCGACAGCAGCACGTCCGCGGCAGCCCGCATCGAGTCGACCTGCCACGTGGCGACGGGGCTGCGATCAGCGCCCGCAGGCGCGATCCAAACCGTGT
This sequence comes from Nitriliruptorales bacterium, assembly GCA_038233055.1. Taxonomy (GTDB): domain Bacteria; phylum Actinomycetota; class Nitriliruptoria; order Nitriliruptorales; family Nitriliruptoraceae; genus Salsipaludibacter. The sequence continues at coordinate 284 of JBBSMS010000202.1, read as the reverse complement.
CGATCGCGAGGTCGTGGGCGCCCTCGATGTCGGCGTGGTGGTTGTCGCCGATCATCACGGCACCGGCCGGTTCCTGTGCCACCAGCGCGAGCGCGGTCGTGAACATCTCGGGCGCGGGCTTGGGCGCCGCCACCTCGTCGGCGACCACGACACCGTGGAACAGGTCGCGGATCCCCGAGGCCGCGAGGCGACCGTGCACCACGTCGGAGAAGCCGTTGGTGACGGCGACGACCGGCACCACCGCGGCCAGTCTCCGCAGGGCCCGCACGGCCCCGGGGAACACC
>JBBSMS010000201.1:0-4873 GCA_038233055.1 Nitriliruptorales bacterium | reverse complement strand
GCGAGGTCGACGACCACGACGAGTGCGAGGTGATCGCCTGGGTCGTGAACGAGCGCCCGTGATAGCTGTTGCGCATCGCCAGGACCTGGTTGGAGCGGCGGTACGAGGTCGCCAACAGGATGGCGGTGTCGTTGGCCTCGGTCCCGGAGGTGGTGAACAGCACGCGCGCGTCGGGGATCCCCGACAGGTCCGCGATGCGCTCGGCGAGGTCCAGCATCGGCGGGGACAGGTACAGGGTCGAGGTGTGCAGGACCTGGTCGACCTGGGCGTGCAGTGCCGCGTTCACGCGCGGATGGTTGTGGCCGATCATCGTGGTCAGCACGCCACCGAAGAAGTCGAGGTAGCGCGTTCCCTCGACGTCGGTGACCCAACTGCCCTGCCCCGACTCGATCGAGATCGGCTCGGCGTAGTAGGGGGAGAGGAACGACGGGAGCACCCGCCGGTACTGGTCCAGGAGGTCCGCGTTGGTCGTCATGGCCAACCACTCTAATCCACTCGCGCGATCGCGATGTGTCCTCGTCGGTCGGGCGGGTCGTGTCAAGTCGATCGGCAGGGTTCGGTCCGGCACGCGGCGTGACGCGGTGGGTCTTGGCGGGCTGCCGTGCACTATGGCGGGCTGCCGTGCACTATGATGTCTCCGTCACTCCGAAGGAAATCCGCCGATGGACCGGGCGATCCCAGCCGCGCGCAGTGGACGCCGTGCACTCGTCGTGCTGGTGATCGCGCTGCTCGTCGGATCCGTGCTCCATCGGGCCCCGCCGGCCTCCGGTCAGCCGTCTCCCCAGTCCTCGGTGAGTGCCAGTCCTGACCCGGTCGTGACGCCGACCGCGCCCGCGACGGACGGCGACCCGTCGCCGGAGCCTGCGACCGATCCCACCCCTGGCCCGTCCCCGAACTCGGACGCGACGCCGCCGTCGACGTCGGGTCCGATTCCGGAAACCGCCCCGTCGCCGGAGTCCACCGTCACGTCGACGGCTGACCCGGATGATCCGGGTGCGAGTGTGCCGGTGCTCAACGAGGCATCGGTCAGCACCACCGGTCCCGACGTCGAGTACCTGGAGGTCCTGGGACCGCCCACCGCCGACCTGTCCGCCCTGACGGTGCTGCAGGTCGAGGGTGATGCGGCGAATCCGTCGGTGGGCCAGGTCGTGACGACCCATCCCGTGGGTGTCACCGACGAGGCCGGACTGTGGGTCGGGGAGTACGAGTCGGTGTTGGGCAACGGAACGCTGACCCTGTTGCTGGTCGACGGCTGGACGGGTGAGACCCGGGCGGACGGCGACCTCGGGGACGTGGTGGACTCGGTCGCATTCCACGACGGTGGTTCCGACGACGTCGTGTACTCGTCGACGGTCCTGGACGAGGACCTTCCGGGCGTGTCGTTCACCCCGGGTGGGGCCTCGAGGATCCCCGACGGCATCGACACCGATTCGACCGTCGACTGGGTCGCCAACGACTTCGACCTGGCGGGGATCGCCGGCTTCGAGGGCTCCCTTCGAGGGGGTGAGGCTCGCAACACCCCCGGGCAACCCAACAGCACCGAACCGCTGCCACCGGGCAGCACCGACGGCTCGTGGTCACAGGACCATGTCTGGTCGTGGTGGATCCATCCGGTCGCCTCCCGGGCCGACGGCGTGGGATGGCTGGGTGGCGTGTCCGGCGACGGGGACGTCCAGGTCGTGCGCGCCGTCGACGGCCAGGGTCCGTCCACGATCGTGCTCGATCGTCACCAGGCCGACGATCACAATGCCCCGGCCGTGCTGGCACGTCCCGGCAAGCCCACGTTCGTCGCCTGGACGCAACACCGCCGGGACAACCAGGTGCACTACCGGCTGGAGGACCCGGATGCCCCGGGCACGTTCGGCCCGCGGCAAACCCTGTTCATGCCGGACCGCGCCACCTATGTGCAGGTCGTCGCCGCAGGGGGGCGACTGCTGATGGCGACACGGGTCGGGACGAAGTCGTGGTACCTGATGGAGTCGATCGACGACGGTGTCACGTGGTCGACGCCTCGTCCGCTGTACACCGACATCGGACTGGGCCACAGCTACTTGCTCATGCGGGCCGACCCCGAGGGCAAATTCGTCCACCTGGTCATGACCAAGCACCCGGGACAACCCGACACCGACACCACCACGGCCTACCTCGATCCGGTGGCCGGCACCGTCCACCTGCCCGGCGGCCACGACGTCGGCAACATCCGCACGGGCGCCGGACTGCCGTTGGAGCGCCGTACCACCCACCTCGTCCTGGACGTGTTCGATCCGTGGCGGACACGTGTCCTGGACTTCGCCTTCCGCTCGGGTCGACCAACGCTGGTCTACGCCGTCTGGTCGTCCGAGGACCCGACGCGGGTGCGCTACCGGTCCGCGACGTGGGACGGCCAGGCGTGGCAGCGGGGCGAGTTGGGTGAAGCCGGATCATGGTTCAATACGAGAAGCCGGTATCCCGGTGGGGCCGTGGTGGTCGGTGACCGGATCGTCACGGCATCGGAGGCCGGTGGGACGTGGCAGTTGGACCAGTGGGATCCCGACGGGGCATGGGGGTTCACCAGGTCCACCCGCCTCGTGACGTCGGACGTGGCCACCGTGCGCCCCACGGCCGTCCTCGGCGGTGAGGCCGTCCTCGCCCAGGAACTGTCGACGTACGCCGAGAACTTCACGGGCTATGTGTCGCGTGCCGTGTCTGTCACGCCCGACCCGACGCCCGTCCCCGATCTGCCGTCACCGGTGCAACCGGCCGGCGACACCTCGTGGGCCATGTGGTCCGGCCCGGTGTCGGGCGTCGACGGACCGACTCGATGGGTCGGGGGCGTTGGTCACGACGGGGAACTCCGGGTCAGCCAGTATCGCGACGGCCATCCGACGGCGTCCGTGCGGCTGGCGGCGACCAACGACTCCCGTGAAGATGCCCCGGCCGTCCTGACGACTCAGGACGGCAGCCAGGTCGTGGCCTGGGCCGGCGGCGCCAGCGGTCGCCTGTACGTCAAACGTGAGGATCCCGACCGGCCGGGTGCCCTGGGTCCCACCACGACCCTGCGCCTGCCCGGAACGACCCGGTTCTCCCAACTCGTTCGGACGTCGAAGCACGTGGTGGTTGCCACGCGCGTCGATCGGTCGTCGTGGTACCTGGCGGTGTCGTCCGACGACGGGCGGACGTGGGGGACGCCCCGCCGACTGGTCGACGGAGGGGCCGGCCCCCACCACCTGCTGATGTCGGCTGGCGACGACGCCGACCGGGTCCGCTTCTCCCTGGCCAGCCATCGCCGGCCAACGAACCTTGGCTACGGCTACCTCGACGTGGCCACGGGCACCGTCTGGGCGCCGGGTCGACGCCGACTGGGGAATCTCGAGACCGGGAGCGGCCTGCCGCTGGACGTGGAGGAGTTGGAGGTCGTCCTTGCACCCAGTTCGATCTGGCGGACACTTCCGCTGGCACTCGGGGAGCGGGACGGGCGGCCCATGCTCGTCTATGCCGTGTGGCCGGCCGGTGACCTGTCCCGGATCCGAAACCGGTCGGCGGTGTGGGCCGGGGGAGCCTGGCACAAGACCACGTTGGGCCCCGGTTGGGCCGCTGGCAGCCGTTCGAGCACGATGGGTGGGGCTGCCCTCATCGGTGATCGGATCATCGCCTCGGTTGCCGGAGGGGACGGATGGTCGCTGCAGGCCTACGACCCCACGTCGTCGACGTCCTACGAGCCCGGGCCCGTGCTGGCGTCGGACACCGAGCCACTCCGCCTTCCCTCCTCCGACAACAATGACGGTGTCGTGGCGCTGCGGCTCCCACCGGAGGCGTCGGAACTGGTCGTGGTCTCGCCGCCCTAGCGTCAGATCAGACCCGTGGAGACCGTGTCGAGGTGGCTCGGACGCTGGTCCAGCGTGGCTCGCGCTGGTCCACGTGCTGGCGTTCGCCAGCACACGAACGCCGTGGTCCGCGGGTGTCCCGAGACGTCTCCGAGCGTGGTGATGCGACCGCTCACCCCGGCTTGTAGACCATGGCGACCACGACGCTGGACACGATCGCCAGGTCGATCGCGCCAAGGCGGTTCAGTCGGGGCTGGATCGCGGCGACGGCGGACCGGTCACCCTCGGCGATGGCGGCCTCGAGGTTCTCGGTGACGCGGCTGATCAGGACGGCGCCGATCAGGATCGACACGACGATGCCGGTAGCCCGAACGAGATCCACGGATCTCCGAACGACAGCGCGTCGGACACGACCACCATCACGATGCCCGACACCAGCGTGGTGATCCCGGCCACGGAGAAGTAACGCTGGCCGATCCACGATCCCTGCTCGGCCATGAAGCCGACGCCGCCGCATCCGTGGTCCGGGCGACCTGCAGGTTCATGACCTGGAAGGCCAGGGCGGCGCCCAGCCAGGCGATCGCCGCCATGATGTGGATCGTCTTGAACAACAGGTACGCGGCGTTTCTCCCCAGTCGCGTGTCGTGGCGATTCGCCAGAGGAGTATCGACGCCGATCGCGTCCTGGCAAGCACCAGGGGGGATGAACATTCAGTCCTGGGTGCCCGTTCGGGTGGGAGCGGGCGCCCAGCGAATGACTACTGGAGGTTGACCGTGACGCCGCCGGAGAAGGCCGAGTCGTGGAGTTCTGCGTCCACGATCGTGGACTCGTCAGGTACGTCGAACACGATCGTGCCCGTGGTGCTGTTGCCGGGGTTGATTTCGTCGAAGACGGCGTCCGCCTCGAAATTCATTGCGAAACTTGCTTCTGAATCCAGACCTCCTGACGTGGTGAGATCGTTCACTTGAGGTCGGCGGGGTTCTTGATGGCATAGACCAGGCGGAGGTCGGTGCCGGGGTAGACGGTTTCGGTGTCGTTTAGGGCGGTGCAGAGTGCGGCGATGGCGCGGG
>JBBSMS010000200.1:0-4888 GCA_038233055.1 Nitriliruptorales bacterium | reverse complement strand
CTGATGTTGCCCGCACCGCCGTGGGCATAGCCACGGTCCAGCAGCGACCGACCCGCCGCCGCGATGGCCGTGCGCACCTGCACGTCGTCGGTCGTCATGCCCACCACCCCAGGGCGTCTCGGAAGAAGTCCGGCCCACCGAAGTTGCCCGACTTGAGCGCCAGCGCCACGGTCTGCCCGCCAACGTCGGCCAGGGTCCAGGGCACGCCGGGAGCAATCTCCGGGCCGATCCTCAGCACTCCCACGCCGAGGGCGGCGACGACGGCCGCCGACGTCTCGCCCCCGGCAACGACCACGCGCCTGGCGCCAGCCTCGACCGCGGCACGAGCGACGTCCCCAAGGGCCTGCTCCACGACCGTCCCTGCTCGGTCGCGACCGAGCTCGGCCTGCACCTGTGCCACTGCCTGGGGTGCTGCCGATGCCGTCAGCATCACGGGCTCTCCACCCAGCAGGGACACGGCCTGATCGGCCACCCGAGTCGCCGACTCGGGGTCCGCGGCCAGCGCGAGCGGGTCGAGGTCCAGGACTGGCCCGCGCGGTCGCTGCCGACGCACCTGTTCGCGGGTCGCCATGGAGGAACTCCCGGACAGGATGAGCGCGGGACCGGTCACGGTCGTGGGGTCAGGTTGCGGGGTGGTCTCGCGCCCGCCGAGGTGTGAGAAGTTGGCCACCAGCCCGCGAGCTATGCCCGACCCACCGGACACCAGGGCCAGACCGGCGCAGGCCCCCCCGATCGCCCGGAGGTCGTCGTCGCTGAGCGCATCGACCACGACATGGCGAACTCCGGAGTCAACATGGTCCGTAAGTGCCGCACGAATGGCATCGGGCCCGCGGCGGACGACGTCGTGATGGATCGCAGCGACTGGGTGCGGGGTCTGGCGTTGCAGTACGCGGACCAGGTCGGGGTCGTGCATGGGGGTCAGGGGATGGTTGGCCATCGACGACTCGGACAGCAACCGCCCCCCGACGAACAAGTGACTGGAGTAGACCGTTCGACCGGTTTCCGGAAACGCCGGGCAGGCGACGGTGGCCGCCACCTCCAACGCATCTGCCAGGGCATCGGCAACCGGACCGATGTTGCCGTCGTCGGTCGAGTCGAAGGTCGAGCAGTACTTGAAGAACACCTGGCGGACGCCCTGGGCACGCAACCACTCCAGCGCGACCAGGCTGTCAGACACGGCTTGCTGAACCGGCGCGGTGCGGGACCTCAGCGCCACAACGACCGCATCTGCATGCTCGACGGCACGGGTCGTCGGGGGAACACCGACGAGGAGCACGACCCGCATGCCCTCACGGACAAGGACGTTGCCCAAGTCCGCGGCACCGGTGAAGTCGTCAGCGATGCAACCGAGCACCGGGGCACCTGAGCCGCCCGGTGCCGGTCCACGCTCGCTGGCGTTCATGATCCCGACCTTCGTCACGGGTAGTCACGTTCAGCGGCCCCTGCGGCCAAGAGTCGGGGCAGCCGGCGAAACCCACGATGAGAGCGATACATCAGTTCGCTCCTCTCAGCTCAGCTCAGACGGCAAGGAAGCCCCACGATATCCGTGGGGCGAACAGGGTCAGGCGGCACGAGCGACCCAGGTACAGGAAGCCCTCTTCGGTCACGAACTTGGCCACGGTCGGCCGAGCAGGGTCGGCGCACGCCACGGGTCCATCGTCAGTCGGTACCGGTCGGCCACAGTCGAGGCTCCATCGCACCACCTCTCGCAGACTCCGTCATGACCCGCGAGGCCCGGGGGACGTGACCAGGCCGGCGTGGCCGGTGGCACGGACGGTCGTGATGGCGTCGGGGAGTCGGCCCAGCGGGCTCGGGACGTCCAGTTCCACGGTGACCTGCACCGGAACGGTGGCACAGTCGCACGACACCAGTCGGGCATCAAGGGCCGACGTGACCTGGCTGGCGGCGGTGGTCGGATCGGTCGCGCCGGGGCCGGCCAGCGCGGTCGCGGCGGCGAGCGCGGCATGGTCGGCGGCGGTCGACGCTCGGGCTCGGGTGACCAGCAGGGCGGCGACATGGACGGCCACCGCGACCAGCACCAAGGCCGCGAACAGGCCGACGGCAGCCCCCAACAGGGCTTGTCCCCCCTCCCGGTCGCGGGTCCCACCCACTCAGTCCACCACTGGTTCCACCAGCGCGGCCGAGCGGGCCGCGACGGTCCGGTGCAGCCCGGCGACGTCGACCGGGACGGACACGCGCACCTCGACGACCGTGCGGGGCCGTCGCGGCCCAACCTCGACCCGGGCGTCGGGACCGAGGAGGTCGACCACGGCACGCCGGACGGCCGCGTCGTCGTCGTCCACGGCCGCCACCCGGGCACCGAGACGAGCTGCCTCCTGAGCCACGAGGCTGGTGCGCACGAGCCCGACCAGCCCGAACGCCGCCACCAGCAACAACGCCACCAGCGGCAGCGTGAGGGCCAGTTCCAGCGCCACGACCCCGGCCTGGGCGGGCGCCGGTGACGGGGTCGACCGCACACCGGCACCGGCCCGGTCGGCATCCCGGGACCCACGGGTGTCGTCGGCTGGTGTCACAGCCCGACGAGGTCGCCGACCCGATCCATGACCGCGGTCAACAGCGACGTGATCCCGCCGCTGGTGGCCCAGTCGAGCATCACGGACACGATCGTGGCGGCCACGACGGCCAGCAGTCCGTACTCGGTGGCCACGGAACCGTCCTGGCATCGCAGGTCGACGCGCGGTCGACCGTCAGGTGCCGTCGGGTCCGTCGGTCTCGTCGGATCCACGGCTCGATCGCGATCGCATCGGTCCGTGCCGGCGACCGCGTCCCCGGTCGGCGTCCGTTCGGCGCGCGGCGTGTCCGGGTCGGCTCCCCGGACGCGACCATCCAGGGGGTCGGCGGGGCGGCGACGCCGGATCCGGCGCGGCGGCAGGGGCGGGTGGGAGCCACGGTCACGGACCGTGGCGAGCGGATGATGGGCGGGTCGTGCGGGCATGGTGCTCCTTGTCGGTCAGGTGCCGGTCAGCCCGGCGAGCCCCTGCAGCACGATCGGCGCACCGATCGCGAGCACGGTCGCGGGCACCAGCACCAGGGCGGTGGGGAAGGTCAGGCGAGCGGGCAGGCGGGCCGCGGCGTCGCGCGCCCGGCGGGTGTCGTCCTCACGCAGGCGGCGAGCGAGGCCACGCAACACGTCGACGCCCGGTGCGCCCGTCGCGGCCAGGGCGTGGACGGCGTCGGCGAGTGGGGCGATGGCGGGGTCCGCCGACGGTGCGGGATGATCGTCCGGCGGCGTCGGTCGGAGCACGAGGTCCAGCGCCAGGACGCGAACGGCCACCGGCAGCGCCATGGCGTCGGACGGTGGGCGGTCGAGCGCCGCCGGCAGGTGGTCGGCGGCCAGGCGAAGTGCCCCGGAGATGTCGTGGCCCGCGGCCAGCGCCACGGCAGCCAGTTCGGCCACCGCCGCGAGGTCACCGGCCGGGGCGGCCACGCGCCCGGACCGGGCTCGCACGATCCCGATCGCGACCACGGCCAGCCCCGGGACCACGGCCCCGGCCAGGACCAGGACGACCCCGGCAGCCGCCAGCGCCCACCCGACCCGTGGTGAGGCACGACGCACGCCGTCGCTCGCCAGCACGACCCGCATCCACGCGGCGGCGAGACCGAGCATCGCCAGCACGACCACGCCCAGGACGCGGCCGAGCGGGTCGCGGAGGTAGAACCCCACCAGGTCAACGCCGGCCACTGCCGACAGGGCCGGGACCGCCACCACCGGCATCGCCACCAGTGAACGGGCGACGGTCCGTGCCGGCGCAACCGCGGCGGCCACCTCGGTCCGGGTGCGACGTGCCTGGTCGGCCGCCGCCGTGGCGGCGTCCAGGACCGGACCGATCGCGGCGCCGGAGTCCCGGGCCAGCCGCAGCGTGGTCGCGACCAGCGGGTCGAGGTCGGCCAGGACCCGTTCGTCTGCGACCGCCGCCGCCCCGAGTGCCCGCACCCTCAGCACGGCCGACAGTCCGGACCGGTCGACGGGGGCGCCGGTCATCGGGCCCACCGTTCGTCGAGCACGCGCCGCCCGTCCCGGCGGCCCACCTCGACGACCGACTGGACGTGGCGACGGCGCCCGACCCGGTCCAGGCCGACCACCACGTCGACCGCGGCGTCGACCTGGGCACGGGCGGCCTCGAGCGGCACCCCGGCCAGCAGCGCCATTCCCTCCAACCGGACCAGGGCGTCAGCCGGCGTGTTGGCGTGGACGGTCGTCATGCTCCCGTCGTGCCCGGTGTTCATCGCCTGCAGGAGGCTGGCCACCTCGACACCCCGTACCTCCCCCACCACCAGCCGGTCCGGCCGCATCCGCAGGGACTGCCGCACCAGGTCGGCCAGCGACACGCCACCACCGTCCGGTGTCGACTCGACCACAGCCATCGACACGGCATGGCGCGACGGTCGACCGAGTTCGGGCGTGTCCTCGAGTACGACCACACGGTCGTCCTCGACGGCCGAAAGCAAACGCGCCAGCAAGGTGGTCTTACCGACCCCGGCACGCCCGGACACGACGATGTTGCGACGTGCCGCCACCACGTGGCACAACAGGTCGCGGCAGGCCGGCGGGACCGTCCCGGACGCCTCGAGGTCGTCCCACGACGGCACCACCGTGGCCACCCGGCGCAGGGTCAGGACCGGCTCGGGGACGACCGGCGGCAGCGCGGCATGCAGACGTACCCCGCCCGGCAGGGCCGCGTCGACACACGGGTGTGCGCGGTCCAGTCGTCGTGCGACCCCGGCGACGGTCCGGCGGATGACCGCCACCATCGCCTCGTCGTCACGGAACCGGACGTCGGTGCGTTCCAGCTGGCCGTGGCGATCGACCCACACCTCCCCGGGACCGTTGCAGCACACGTCAGTGACCGCCGGGTCCCGCAGCAGG
>JBBSMS010000199.1:0-4943 GCA_038233055.1 Nitriliruptorales bacterium | reverse complement strand
TCGTCATCGGCGACATGGCTGGTGCGCCGACCGACGACGACCTGTTGCCGCAGGTCGCGCCGGTCGCCCAGCAACAGGGCCGATACGTCGCCAAGGTCATCGGCGCCCACGTGGAGGGCCGGCCACTGCCGGACGCATTCTCCTACCTCGACAAGGGCTCGATGGCGACCATCGGGCGCAACCACGCCGTCGCCGAGCTGCCCGGCGGCATCCACCTGTCCGGGTACCTCGGGTGGATCTCGTGGCTGGTGCTGCACCTGGTCACCCTGGTGGGGTTCCGCAACCGGGTGTCAGTGGCGCTGTCGTGGATCCACAACTGGTGGACCTGGGACCGCAGTTCGCGGCTGATCATCGACCCGCCGCCGGCTGACAGCCTCGATGCCCGCATTGAGGAACCGAAGGAGGCACCGGCCGTTCCGCCCGAGCGGTAGCACCCACCCTCGGACAGCGACCCGGGCGATGCGGACTGGTTACCGCCGACCTCGTCGCCCACACCTGGGGCACCAAAGATCAAGCTGACGGCGTCCCGGCTGAACGCCGGCGAGTCCCACCGGTTGGCGGTGCTGGACGCCAGCGACGCCGAGATCAGGTGCAACCTCAACGGGGGCCCTCCTGCGAGAGGAGGCCGAGGGGTTCGTCGTCCGTGACCAGGAGGGGCAGCAGGTCCTGAGCTCGGGCTTTCCTGACCTGAGGCGCGATCCGGACAAGCCGGGGCACTGCCGGGTAGCGTCGACGACGCCACCCGGCCCGTGCTGGTGGGCGCGGACCGCGTCTTCAGGCTGAGGGCCGACGCTCGCGCCTGGAGATTCGATGTCCCCGTCTCACCGCACCGCCCGCCAGGGAGTCACCGCCGCTGTCGGCGCGGTCCTCGTGGCAGCTCTCATGCTGCCCGTCGCCCCGGCGTCCGCGCATCGACCGCCGTCGGTGTCCTTCTCGACGTTCAACGTCTCGATGTTCCGCGCTGCCGACGGCGAGCTGGCGGCCGACCTGGCCGACGCCGACGACGAGGCCCAGGACGTCGAGGTGCGCAACGTCGCCGAGATCATCCAGCGCGCGCGGCCCGACGTGCTGCTGCTCAACGAGTTCGACTACGACGCCGAGGGCACGGCGCTGGAGCGGTTCCAGGAGAACTTCCTCGGCGTCGGGCAGGGCGGCGCCGAGGCCATCGAGTACCCGTACGCCGTCGCCTTCCCCTCGAACACGGGCATTGCGTCTGGGTTTGACCTGAACAACGACGGTGTCGTCGGCACCAGCGGTCGCGCCCTGGGCGACGACTCCTTCGGCTTCGGCGTCTTCCCCGGGCAGTACGCCTTTGTGGTCCTGTCGAACTTCCCGATCGAGCGGGACGACGTCCGCACGTTCCAGACCTTCCGCTGGGCCGACATGCCAGGAGCGCGCCTGCCCGACGACCCGGCCACGCCGGAGCCCTCGGACTGGTACTCCGCCGAGGAGCTCGAGGTCTTCCGGCTGTCGAGCAAGAACCACGTCGACGTCCCGGTCGACATCGGCGGACGCACCGTGCACGTGCTGGCCAGCCACCCGACGCCGCCCGGGTTCGACGGTCCGGAGGACCGCAACGGCCTGCGCAACGCCGACGAGATCCGGTTCTGGGCCGACTACGTGTCGCCCGGTGCGCGGTCGCGCTACATCTACGACGACGACGGCGTGCGTGGGGGGCTGCGGCCCGGTTCCCCGTTCGTCGTGATGGGCGACCTCAACGCGGACCCCGCCGACGATGGCGGCGGCGTGGTCGGCGCCGCCGACCAGATCACCGAGCACCGCTTCGTGCGCGACCCGCTGCCGACGAGCCGCGGCGCGGTCGAGGCCGCCGCCGTGCAGGGCGGGGCCAACGACGAGCACTCCGGCGACCCCCGGTACGACACGGCGGACTTCAGCGACGGCTCGGTCGGCAACCTCCGGGTCGACTACGTGCTGCCGTCCCGGCCGCTGCGGGTCCTCGACGCCGAGGTATTCTGGCCGGTGAGCAGCGACCCCCTGTCGCGGCTGACGGGGACGTTCGACCCCATGTACACCAACGGGTTCCCCAGCTCCGACCACCGGCTGGTCCGGGTCGACGTGATGGTGCCGGGGGCCCGGCTCTGACGCCCCCGCGGGTCAGCTGACGTCGCGGGCACCGCGTTGAGGTGCCACCGCCCTCGTCGGATCGAGGCAAGGGTGTCGTCGTCGGAGAGGATCTCAGCGGTCTCCTCGAGGGCCTGGTATTCATCGACGGGAACCACGACGGCAGTCGGGCGACCATGACGGGGTGATGGTCACCTGCTCACGGCGGTCAGCCCAGACCGCCACGAGAGATCCGCTGGCATCGACACTCGCTGGGTTATCCCTGCAACCTCGGAGAACGCCGGCCTTGATCTCCAAGGACGCCTGCTCCTTGGCGGGTGGCTGGGCGTCCTGATGGTGACGTCAGGATGGGCTCGCCAGAGGGGTCGGGGTCGGCTTCGAGCAGACCGAGGTCGGTGGCCACCATGGCAGCGGCGCAGCCGGTGCAGGTGCGGGCGGTCCCGGCGGGTGCTGCCAGACATCTTCGCAGCGTGAGCAAACGAGGGGGAGGGGGGCTTCGGGATGACAAACTGCACCGACTGGCACATCCGCGTCCTGCTCTGCGCCGTCCGGCCGAACCTGACCTTGGTCGCCGCCGACCGGGCTGTTCACGTGTCGGCGATCCTGACCGGGGACGCCGTCCAGGCCCGGCACGACGCCGTCCACCGCATCCCGGCCGCCAACCCCGCCATGCCCCACAGCCTGGTCGCCAAGGCGGTCTGTCTCACTGCCGTCCACCAGATCCTCCACGCCGATCCGCCGACGGCCAGGTAGTGGTCGACGACCTGACGGCGGGTCTGGAGTTGTCCACGCAGGTCGCGGCGTCGTTGTCGCCGGGCGGCAACGACGTCTGCCAGGGTGATGGTGACTCGGCGAGCTCGGGACAGATCGCTCGGCAGATGGACTCGCCGTGGTGAAACACCCGGATCTCAGCGACGAGACCGCCCCGGGGCGGTGCGGAGCCACTCCGTATGGTGTCGGTCCCCGACCGGAGCCTGCCCATGCCCTCGTTCGACGACGTCTCGCGTCTGCTGCCCAACCGGCCGCTGCTCGGCCTCGACGACTACGTCGATGCCGGCGGTGGGGCCGGCCTGGCCGCCCTCCTGGACGTCGACCGCGACGAGGTCGTCGCCCGGGTCGACCAGTCCGGGTTGCGCGGGCGTGGTGGTGCGGGGTTCCGCACCGGGGCCAAGTGGCGGTCCATCGTGGGCACGGCCACCGACGAGGGGCTGTCGGTCGCCCTGGTCGTCAACGCCGCCGAGGGCGAGCCCGGGACCGCCAAGGACCGGGCACTGCTCACCACCAATCCGTTCCAGGTGTTGGAGGGGATGCTGATCGCCCGGTGGGCGGTCGGCGCCGAGCGGATCATCGTGGGCGTGAAGGCCCGGGCCGAGTCGGCGCTGCGGGCGCTGGACGCCGCGGTCGCGGCCGCCGTCGAGGCCGGCTGGCCCGGCGCTGACGCCGTCGAGGTCGTGCGGGGTCCCGACGAGTACCTCTACGGCGAGGAGACCGCCATGCTGGAGGTCATCGAGGGTGACCTGCCCCTCCCACGCCACCTCGCGCCGTACGTCACCGGCCTGTTCACGACCAGCGCCAACCCGTCGCTCGCGCTGGTCAACAACGTCGAGACCCTGGCCAACGTGCCCGCGATCGTCGCCCGCGGACCGGACTGGTTCCGCACGCAGGGGACCGACGACACGCCGGGGACGATGGTGTTCACGCTGTCGGGGGATGTCGAGGTGTCCGGGTGCTGGGAGCTGCCGCTGGGAGTGACGGTGCGCACCGTGGTCGAGGACCTCGGGGGCGCCGTGGATCCGAAGTTCGTCATCACGGGCGTGTCGTCCCGTGTCGTCACGCCGGACCACTTCGACACCCCGACGGGGTTCGACGCGATGGCGGCCGTGGACCTCGGGCTCGGCAGTGCCGGCTTCGTGGCCTACGGCCGGGACCACTGCGTCGTCCGAGTGGCGGCCACGTTGGCGCGTTTCCTGTCGGTGGAGCAGTGCGGACAGTGCAACGCCTGCACGCTTGGGACGACGGCGATCCTCGAGGCGCTGGAGCGGATCGACGCCGGCGACGGGAGCCGCCGTGACCTCGACGAGCTGGCGCGGTGGGCCGGGCGGGTGACCGACCAGGCCCGGTGCGCGTTGCCGATCGGTGCGCAGTTGCTGGTGGCCAGCCTGCTGGAGGACTTCGCCCACGAGGTCGCGGCCCACCTGGGCGAGCCGTGCTGGTCCGAGCGCGAGCCGATGGTGCCCAAGATCGCCGACGTCGACCTCGACACCGGCGAGGTCACCTTCGACCCGGACTACCACCGCAAGCGCGACGACTGGACCTACGCCGACGCGTGATGACACGTGACGCCACGTAACGCGAGGGTCACGGGGGGCCGGCGGACCCGAGCCGGCTCCAGGCGGCAAGGGCGCACGGTCGCAGCGGTGGGCCGAAGGGGCCGCTTCGGAGGGCCGCGAGGGAGCAGAGAGGTCACACCTTCTGGCGCTCACGGTGCCATGCGGTGTCACGGCTGTCCACGACCGGCGGGTGTCTGGGCTGCTCAGCGACATGTTGCGGCACGTCGGGTCGGTGCAGGCATGGCATGAAGATCGCTGACAAGGGTGAGGCCGATCGTTCAAGCCCATCCGGGCCCACCCCGAGAATCGCCCCGCAGGCCCGAATTCTGAAGATTCGGATTCGGGGTCTGTTGCTGTGAGTTGGGCCTGTGACGTAGCAGGGGCTGTGATCTAGCCCGAGTTTCCCCTTTATCCCGCTGGTGATCGGCGTTTGTGCTGGTCAGAGGCACATTTCGGGCTGGCGGGGTGTATTACCCACGGTGTCGGCGCGGTCAGCGGCGGGGGGCGTAGCGGTCGAGCCCAAACAGGTCG
>JBBSMS010000198.1:0-4963 GCA_038233055.1 Nitriliruptorales bacterium | reverse complement strand
GCAGCTGACGGTGATGAGCATCGCGCCCGGCGACGACATCGGGCTGGAGGTCCACCACGGCATCGACCAGTTCCTGCGCCTGGAACAGGGACACGGCCGCTGCCAGATGGGTCCGGCCGAGGACGACCTCCCGTTCGACGAAGACGTCGAGGCCGACGACGCCATCATGGTGCCGGCCGGCACGTGGCACAACGTCACCAACATCGGCGACGAGGACATGAAGGTCTACGCCATCTACGGCCCACCCGACCACGAACCCGGCACGGTGCACCAGACCCACGAGGACGCCCGCACCGACCCCAACGAGGACTGAGCCACCCCCGAAACGCAGCTCGCGAAGAACTGGGCACCAAGCTGATGACCATCCACCACCACGTCCCCGGCGAGGACGCATGTTGGTCGCCTGGTCCACACGACCCGCCATCAGGTGGAACTCCGCGATGTTGCATCACGGCGGGCATCTGGCACGTGCTGCCACACCGAACAGCTCGGCGAACCGCGGGCGATCGGTCCGTGCTTTGCCTACCGTGGAGGCATCGTCGCCGGTGGGAGGGGTCGGGCCATCGTCACCCGTGCCTACCAGCACGAGCTGAACGGATCCGACCTCGCCGTCGGCACCGACCAGTTGGTGGTGGACGGGGTCAGCCTCAGCTTCGGTGGGGTCCATGCCCTGCGCGACGTCGCCCTCACCGTCCACCAGGGCGACATCCACGCGGTCATCGGCCCCAACGGGGCGGGCAAGACCAGCCTGTTGAACTGCACCAGTGGGCTCTACCGCCCCCAACACGGCTCGATCACCTACCACCAGGCCGCCACGACCACCGAGCTCACGCGGACCCGACCCGACCGCGTCGCCGCGCTGGGCGTAGCCCGTTCGTTCCAGAACATCGAGTTGTTCCGCCACCTCACGGTGCTCGAGAACCTCATGCTCGGGCGCCACGCCCACATGCGCCACTCGCTGGCCGCCGCGTTGACCTGGTTCGGACCGGCTCGCCGCCAGGAGATGGCCCATCGTGACGTGGTCGAGGAGATCATCGACCTCCTGGAGATCCAGCTCCACCGCCACGCGCCGGTCGGCTCGCTGGCCTACGGCATCCAGAAGCGGGTCGAACTCGGGCGCGCGCTGGCACTGGAACCCGGGCTGTTGCTCCTAGACGAACCGATGGCCGGGATGAACACCGAGGAGAAGGAGGACATGGCGCGCTTCGTGCTCGACGTCAACGAGCTCAAGGGCGTCACCTGCGTCCTGATCGAACACGACATGGACGTCGTCATGGACATCTCGGACCGCGTCACCGTGCTCAACTTCGGCGAGGTCATCGGCGACGGCACACCCGAGGAGGTCTCGGGCAGCCCGGCGGTCATCGAGGCCTACCTGGGCAGCGAGGCCGCGGCGGAGGGGGCGGCGTGACCGCCTCCACCAGCGCCACCACGACGGCGACCGGCGCCACGACGCCGGGCCCGATCGACCTCGACACGGCGACCTTCCCCCGACTGCTGGTGGACCAGGCCGCAACCCGCCCCCACGCCGTCGCCCTGCAGGAGAAGCGCTACGGCATCTGGCAGACCATCGACTTCGCGACCTACCGCGACCGGGTGGAGGACCTCGCCCACGGCCTGTCCGAACTGGGCGTGGCACCGGGTGACCTGGTCGCGGTGCTGGGCGACAACCGGCCGGAGTGGCTCCTGACCGAACTGGCCGCCCAGGCCATCGGCGCCGCCGTGGTCGGCATCTACCCAACCAGCGTGGGCGAGGAAATCGTCCACATCCTGACCGCCGGGGAGGTCGCGGTCGTGGTGGCCGAGGACCAGGAGCAGGTCGACAAGCTGCTGGTCCTGGCCGACCAACTCCCCCGGCTGGCCCAGGTCGTGTTCTACGACCCGCACGGGCTCGAGGCCTACGACGACGACCTGCTGCTGGCCTTCACCGCCGTCGAGGAGACCGGTGCGCGCCGTGCGGCCACCCAACCCGACTGGTTCGCCGAGCGGGTCGCCGACGCCAGCCCCGACGACGTCGCCGTCGTCTGCACGACCTCGGGCACCACCTCCCGGCCCAAACTGGCGATGCTGTCCCACCGCAACCTGCTGTCGATGGGTCAGCGCCTGCTGGAACTCGACCCGCTGGACACCGACGCCCGGTTCGTGTCGTTCCTGCCGCTGGCCTGGATCGGCGAACAGATGCTGGCGGTCGCCGCCGGCCTGCAGGTCGGCTTCCCGATCTCGTTCCCCGAGGCCGCCTCCACCCAGAAGGCCGACCTGCGCGAGATCGGTCCGGACGTCATGTTCGCGCCACCACGGATCTGGGAGTCGATGGTCTCCGACATCCAGGTGCGCCTGGGCGAGGCTGGCTGGCTCAAGCGCACGGTCTTCGCCTGGGGCTACAAGGTCGGGCGTGCGGGGGCCGAGGCACGGGTGCACGGCCAGCACGTCGGCGGGGGCGCCGCAGTGGCCCACCGCCTGGCCGAGGTCGTGGCGTTGCGGCCGATCCGCGACCAGTTGGGCCTGACGCGCCTGCGCCGGGGCTACACCGGCGGCGCCCCGCTCGGCCCCGACGTGTTCCGATTCTTCCACGCGATCGGCGTCAACCTCAAGCAGATCTACGGCCAGACCGAGATCTGCGGCATCGCCGTCGTGCACGCCGACGACGACGTCCGCTTCACCACGGTCGGCGAGCCCATCCCCGGCACGGAGTTGCGGATCGCCGACGACGGCGAGATCCAGTTGCGGTCCGACGCAGTCTTCCTCGGCTACTTCGCCAACCCCGACGCCAGCACCGAGGTCCGCCTCGACGACGGCTGGCTGCGCACCGGTGACGCCGGCTACCTCGAAGACGACCACCTGGTGGTCATCGACCGCGCCAAGGACGTCCTGCGCACCAGTGACGGCACGATGTTCTCCCCTGCCTTCATCGAGAACAAGCTCAAGTTCTCGCCGTTCGTGGAGGAGGCCGTGGTCTTCCACGCCCCCCAGGACTCCCACGACGACGACGCCATCACGGCCATCGTGACCATCGATGCCGAGACGGTGGGCACCTGGGCCGAACATCAGCACCTGTCCTACACCACCTACACCGACCTGGCCGGCCACGACGAGGTCTACGACCTGGTGGCAGCCGAGATCGCGATGGCCAACGAAGACCTCCCCGAGTCGATCCAGGTCCGGCGGTTCGTCCTGCTCCACAAACAGTTCGACCCCGACGACGACGAGATCACCCGCACCCGCAAGGTGCGTCGCGACGTGATCCGGGACCGCTACGACGCCGTGATCGCCGGGCTGGTCGGTGACCGCGACCACGTGGACCTGTCGTCGCGCGTGACCTACCAGGACGGCACCAGCGTGGACCGCGAGCTGACCCTGACGATTCGCGACCTCGACGGCTTCGAGGTCCCCGAGGCCAGTCGCCGCCGCGTCGAATGGAGCACGGTCTGATGGAGGTGACCTGGTGAGCCAGTTCGTGCAACTGTCGGTGGTCGGGCTGGCCAACGGGGCGATCTTCGCGCTCGCGGCGCTGGGCTTCGCGCTGATCTACAAGTCGACCGGCGTGATCAACTTCGCCCAGGGCGACTTCCTGTCGGTCGGGGCCTACGCGCTGTATGCCGGGGTCGCCACCTTCGGGCTGCACTGGTCGCTCGGGATGCTGTTCGCCATCGCGGTCGCGGTCGTGCTCGCCCTCCTGGTCGAGCGCCTGCTGCTGCGCCCCATGATCGGCGAGTCGCCGATCGCCGTGATCATGGTCACCATCGGCCTGTCGTCGATGCTGCGGGCCCTGCTGTTGATGTTCTTCGGCAACTCCCCGCGCCGGATGCCGTCGATCCTTCCCGGCGGATCGGTCGACCTGCTGGGCGCGACGATCCCGGTCAACCGCCTGGTCGCCATCGCGATCGCCGCGGTCGTCCTGGGGCTGTTCACGGTGTTCTTCCAACGCTCGCGCTGGGGCGTGGCGATGCGCGCCGTCGCCGACGACCAGCCCGCCGCCCTGACCATGGGCATCTCGGTGCCGCGCGTGTTCGCCATGGCGTGGGCCCTGGCGGGCGTGTCGGCGGTCGTCGGTGGCCTGCTGGTCGCCGAGCTGGTCGGGGTGTCCGGCACGATCGCCGAGTTCGGGCTGATCGTGTTCCCGGTGGTGATCCTGGGCGGGCTCGACTCGATCAAGGGCACCATGGTCGGCGGGGCGATCATCGGGCTGCTGGTCCAGTACACCGCGGGCTACCTCGGTGGCGGCCTCCAGCAGGTCATACCGTTCGTGGTGCTGGTGCTGATCCTGCTCGTGCGGCCCTACGGGCTGTTCGGCGAGGTCCGGATCGAGAGGGTGTGATGGCACAGGCAACCGGGGTCTTCCATCGCAGTTATGGCTCCGAGCTGCGCCTGCGCACCACCACGGCCGCGCGGGTCCGACTGGCCCTGGCCGTCATCGCCCTGGTCGTGGCCCCCTTCGTGATCACGCCGTACTGGATGACGGTCGCGATCCAGGTCGGCATCGCCGCGATCGGCGCGCTGGGCCTGAACATCCTGACCGGGTTCACGGGCCAGATCTCGCTCGGGCAGGGCGGATTCCTGGCCGTGGGCGCCTACACGTCGGCGCTGCTGGTGACACAACTGGGCCTGCCGACCGGCGTCACCGTGCTGGCGGCCATCGTGGTCACAGCCGCCGTGGGCGCACTGTTCGGGCTGCCGGCGCTGCGCCTCAAGGGGCTGTACCTCGCGATCGCGACCCTGGCCGCCCAGCAGATCATCCTGTGGGTCGTCCGCAATGCCACCTGGCTGACCGGTGGCACGGGATCGGTCTTCGTCGAGTACCCGACGATCGCCGGCTTCCGGCTCGACAACGACTTCCGCTGGTACTGGGTCGTGCTGGCCTGCGCGGCACTGGCCACCATGGCCGCACGCAACCTGTTCCGGGTCGGGATCGGGCGTGCCTTCATGGCCATCCGCGACCAGGACATCGCGGCCGAGGCCATCGGCG
>JBBSMS010000197.1:0-4977 GCA_038233055.1 Nitriliruptorales bacterium | reverse complement strand
TCGACCCTGCTGAAGGTGATCGCCGGGCTGGAGCCCCTTGCCGGTGGCCGGATCCTGCTGGACGGCAAGGACGTGCGTGACGTGCCGACCCGCGACCGCAACATCTCCATGGTCTTCCAGGGGGCATGGATGCTGCCGCACCTGACCGTCGCCGGGAACATGGAGTTCCCCCTGCGGCTGCGCAAGACCCCGCGGGAGGAACGCGACCGCCGGATCGGCGCGGAGTTGCGGGCCTTCGCACTGCGGGCGCTCGCCGGCCGCAAGCCCCGCACGCTGTCGTCGGGCGAGCGCCACATGGCCGCCACGGCCCAGTCCTTGGTCCGATCGCCCAGCGTCCTGCTGCTCGACGAACCCGTGGCCCAGGTGGACGCCATCAATCGCGCGCAGGTGCTGCGCCAGGTCGACGAGGTCCGCCGCGGCTACGGCTGCACCATGCTGGTGGCGACCAACGACCGGCGGGTGGCGGCGACGCTGGGGGACCGCACCGCGGTCATCGAGCGCGGCCGGATCGTTCAGTGTGCGCCGTTCCAGGTGTTGTGGGCCGAACCGGCGACCATCGGTGTGGCCGACCTGGTCGGCGCCTGGACCCTGGTGCGCCTGCCCGCCCGGGTCGCCGCGATCCCGGGCGAGCGCGTCCGGCTCGCCACGCCCGCCGGCAACCTGCGCACGTGGCAGCGAGACCTCGCGGGGCGCACGTCGGTGCAGGTCGGGATCCGGCCGGAGGAGTTGTCGGTGGTGGCACCGGCTGACGGTGAACTGCGTGGCACCGTCGACCGGGTCGCGCCGCTGGGCGGCGAGGCGCTCGTGCACGCGACCGCCCGCGACGGGGCCCGGTCCGTCGCGATCGAAGCCGTGTCGGCGATGCCGTGGCCCCGTGAGGGCGACGAGGTCGGCTTCCGGGCCGCCGCCTTCCACGTCTTCGACGACGACGGCCGCGCGCTGGCCCACGTCCGACGTCCCGGCTGAACCCCATCGAGGTCGGCCGCGCGTCGGCCCGGGTGCCGGTGTGGGCGGCGCGACGGGCGGACGGGGTCACCACTGCGGGGTGCCACCACCTCTGATACGGTCGCATGTCGACGGTTCGAGCCTGCTCGAACGGTCACGCAGGTACGTCGTCATCCCGCCACCGGCGAGACGGCGACGACAACCAGACAGCATTCGCGTGCGGTCGGCCTTTCGGGGCCGACCGTCCGTTGTTGCCGCCCGACCGCACCGCCGACGAGCACCGAAGGGAGCACCGCATGGCCTCCGACACCACCCCCGAGTCCGCCCTTCAGGCCGCGATCAGCGACCTCGTCGCCGGCCACGACGTGGAACTCCTGGAGGTCGAGATGAAGGGCCCGCGCAACAAGCGCGTGGTCCGGCTGGTCGCCGATGCGCCCGACGGTCTCGACATCGACACCATCGCCACCATCTCGCGCGAGGTGGGCCCGATCGCCGATGACGTGGTCGACGGCTCGTACACGCTCGAGGTGACCTCGCCCGGCGTGGACCGCCCCCTCACCACCGTGACCCAGTTCGGCCGCAACGTCGGTCGCGAGGTCGAGGTCCGCCACGGCAGCGGCGACACCGACACCCAGACCACCGGCACGATCGTGGCCGTGGATGCCGAGCGGCTGACCCTGCAGGTCGGCAAGGACGAGCGCCACATCCCGTTCGACGAGGTCTTCGAGGGCCGGATCGTGTTGCCCTGGTAGCCCCACCGGCTGACCCACCCCGTGGTTCCGATCGCCCCAGCCTCACGGAACCCGTTGCAAAGGAGTAGACCATGGACCCCGACAAGCCCATCGACATCGAGACCCTGCGGCTCATCGCTCGCGAGAAGGACATCGAGTTCCACACGGTCGTCGAGGCCTTCGAGACGGCGTTCGCGTCGGCCTACAAGCGCAGTGGCCAGTTCGACGCCGACGAGGTCCGGGTCCACGTGGATCGCAGCACCGGCGCCATCACCGTCTACGCCCAGGAACTGGACGACGACGGCAACGTCCTGAGCGAGTGGCAGGAGACTCCGCGCAACCTTGGGCGGATCGTGGCCCAGACCGCACGCCAGGTGCTGCTGCAGCGCCTGCGCGAGGCCGAGCGGGAGGCCACCTATGGCGAGTACGTCGGCCGCGAGGGCGACATCGTCTCCGGCCAGGTCTCGTTGCAGGGCAACGTGACCCTGATCGAAATCGGTCGGACCGAGGCACTGTTGCCGTATGCCGAACAGGTCCCCAACGAGCGCCTCAACCACGGCCAGCACACCCGAGCGATCGTGACCGAGGTCCGGCGCGAGTCGCGTCGTGCCCAGATCATCTGTTCGCGCAGCCACCCCGGCTTCGTGGCGGCCATGTTCGCGCTCGAGGTCCCCGAGATCGAGGACGGCACGGTCGAGATCAAGGCGATCGCCCGCGAGGCCGGGTACCGGTCCAAGGTCGCCGTGATGTCCAACAACGACGACGTCGACCCGGTCGGCGCCTGCGTCGGACCGGGCGGCGAACGCGCCAAGGGCGTCCAGCGCGAACTCCACAACCAGGAGTCGGAGCGCATCGACATCGTGCGCTGGTCCGACGAGCCCGAGGGCTTCGTCGCCAACGCGCTGTCGCCGGCCAAGGTGTCGGCGGTCTACCTCTATCCCGAGGACTCCACGGCGATGGTCGTGGTGCCCGACTACCAGTTGTCGCTGGCGATCGGTCGTGAGGGCCAGAACGCCCGCCTGGCCGCCCGCCTGACGGGCTGGCGGATCGACATCAAGTCCGAAAGCCAGTTCGAGGCCGAACAGGCCGCCTTCCAGGAGGCCTTCGACAAGGGCCTCATCGACGAGTTCGGCAATCCGCTCGGCGAGGAGGGTGAGGAAGCCATCACCGCCGCGTACGAGGCCGCCGAGGAGGCCCGCAAGGCCGCCCTCGAGGACTCCGACGGCGACAGCGCCGAAGCCTGAAGTCCCGGAGGCCCACACGGCCAGGCGACAGAACGAGGGCCGTCGAGACATGCTGGTTCTCCAACGTGCCCGAGGGACGAGGGCACGCGTCCACACCGACCCACCATGGGAGTACCATCGCATGAGTCTGGCAGCAGGCACGCCGGTGTCGCAGGATCCCCACTCGTCCGTCGAGCCTCCCCCCGTGGGCGGATCGTCGTTCGCCGGGACCCCGCGTCGCCCGCAGCGAACCTGTGTGGCCTGTCGTCGGACTCGCGACAAGCAGGACCTGATCCGTCTGGCCCGCGTCGAAGGCGACATCGTCGTCGACTGGGACCAGGCCGCATCGGGTCGTGGCAGTTCGCTCTGCCCCGACCTTGACTGCGTGGATCAGGCCACCGCCCGCGACGCCGCACGGCTGCGAGCCAGCCTTCGCGGCGGCACCGTCGACCAGGTGCTGCGCGCGCTGACGGACATCAGAACCCATCTCGAGAGCGCCCAGCACTCCAAGGAGCACAACGCGTGAGCAACAAGGTCCGCGTCTACGAACTCGCCAAGGACATCGGCATCCCCAATGCCGAAGTGGTCCGCCAACTCACGGACATCGGCATCGATGTGACGAGCCACTCGTCATCGGTGACGATGGGTGACGCCCAGCGGCTCAAGGAGTCGATGGGGGTGACCGCTGCCGAGAAGAAGGCGGCCGCGGAGGCCAAGCGCCGTCGCGAGGCCGATGAGCTGGAGCGCTATCGCCAGTTGGCCTCCAAGGCCGACGCCCCGGCGAAGAAGAAGGCCGCCAAGGTCCTCCCTCCCCACCTGCGCAAGCAGCAGGAGGAGGCCGAGGCCCGCGAAGCCGCCGCTGCCGACGCCGCCAAGGCGGTCGCCGACACCCCGGCCGCCCCCGATGCGGACGACGACACCACCTCGGCGCCGACGACCTCCACCCCGGTCGAGGCACCCGCGGCTGCCACCGAGTCGCCCGCCGCCGAGTCCACGGCCACCGAACCCGCCGACGCCGGCTCCGCCGAGGCTTCGTCCGACACCACCGCCGACGACGGTGGCGCGTCCACCACGGCCAGCGGTGCGCGCCGGATGCCCGGCAAGCCGCCGCCACGGCTGGTCAAGGGCGAGGTCCCGTTGCGCCCGGTCCGTCCGGGCAGCAACAAGGACGCCGGCACCGATGGCGGCGATGCCCGCCTCGCGACCGGCGAGGGCGTCGAGGCCGGCCGCCGCGTCGAGGTCAACATGCCCCAGCGCGGTGTCGGGAAGCGGTCCATTCCCGAGCCCCTGAAGAAGGCTCCGGCGCGACCGCAGCAGCCGTCCCAGCCCCAGCGCACCGGAGGTCCCGGTCGCAGTGGCGCTGGCGGACGTCCGTCCTCGCCCTACCGCCAGCCCGTCAACCGTGGCGGGCCTGGCGGCAAGCCCGGTGGCGGCGGTCCCGGTGGCCCCAGTGGCGGGCCCAGTGGTCCGCGTCGCGGCGGAGGCAGCAAGCGCAAGAACAAGCAGCGCCCCGCCGAGCAGGAGATGCAGCGTGGGCCGCGGCGTTCGGACCTGCCGATCGAGCAGCAGATCACGACCAACCGGGTCGAGGTCCTGCCCGGCGTCACGCTTGGAGAACTCGCCGACAAGCTCGGCATCCCGGGTGCGGCACTGGTGAAGAAGCTGTTCGACATGGGCGAGATGTTCACCGTCCAGCAGACCCTGCCGGATGACACCCTGGAGATCCTGGGTGCCGAGTTGGGCTTCGACGTCTACTTCCTGTCCCAGGAGGAGGCCGAGTTCGGGGTCGAGGAGCCAGAGGACGACGAAGCCCTGACCCCGCGTGCGCCCGTCATCACCGTGATGGGCCACGTCGACCACGGCAAGACCAAGCTGCTGGACGTCATTCGCAACGCCGACGTCGTGTCGGGCGAGGCGGGTGGCATCACCCAGCACATCGGTGCCTACCAGATCGACCACGAGGGTCGCGCCCTGACCTTCATCGACACCCCGGGACACTCGGCGTTCACCGCCATGCGCGCCCGCGGTGCCGACGTGACCGACATCGTGATCCTGGTCGTGGCAGCTGACGACGGCGT
>JBBSMS010000196.1:0-5202 GCA_038233055.1 Nitriliruptorales bacterium | reverse complement strand
GTCGAGCAGGGCCCCGGCGTCACCCTCGACCACCTCCACCCCCAGGTCGTCGAGCACGCGCCGCAGGATGTCGGTCCCCCGGGGGTCCTCGGAGGTGGTGGTGTACGGAGGTTCGGGGTCCGGACTCGCGACCACCAGCACGGCCGCAGCCACCACCAGGACGAGCAGCCACGCAACGACCCGTTTGGTGCCGGCGGTGTCGTCCGCACCGCTCGTGGGTGCGGTTCTTCGCCCACCAGTGGGCGGCGCGGTCGTCGCGCTCACGAGCCCACGCCCAGGTCGTCGGCGGCCGCCAGCACGACTGCGACGTCCTCGTCGGACGCCTCGTCGTCGGCGTACCAGACCCGCTCGAACACGTCACTGGCGCGGTCGAAGCCCCGTGCCTGCATCTCCGCCACGACCTCGCTGCGGCGCAGCGCGGCCCGGTGGGTGCCGACCGTCGCGCCCGCCATGGCCGGCACCGCCTCCCGGATGACGAGGTGGGCCACCACGGCGCGATAGGCCGCCCGGACCGCGTCGCGGCGGCGGCCCTCCGCGGCGGCGATGCGCGCCTCCGCCAGCCAGTCCGCGGCCGAGCGGTCGACGAGGCCGACGGTGGTCGTGGTCGCCGGCACGCGACCACGGGCCGTGAACGCACCCGTCCCGATGCGGCGCACGACCAACCAGGCCACGAACCCCAACACCGCGATGACCGCGACCCACACGATGCCCTGGATGACGGATGCCAGCAACGACCCGGCCGGCCCGCCGATGGCGCCCCCCAGCCGCTCCGCCAACCACTGCAGCGCCCGCTCGAAGATGTTCGGTTCGTCGAGGTAGGGCGGGTTGGCGAGGATGTCCCCGACCGCGTCGTCGATCCGGTCGGCGAGCCCGGCGTCCTCGACGGCCACGACCACCGCGGCCGTCGAGGACAACACCGAGCCGGAACGGATCACCGTTCGAGCTGGCCGGCGGCCCGGAGGACGTCGCTGCCCTCGGTGCGCACGCGCAGGTCGCCGTACAGGGCAAGGCCACCGAAGATCCCGAGCGGCGTGCTCACCAGGTAGCCGAGCAGGTTGAGCAGCACCGAGATCGCCAGGAAGAACTCCGGACCGGCGAGGATGGCCAGTTGGTTCGCCACCCCCAGCACCTGCGCGATGATGAACACCAGCAGGCCGATCAGCATGCCGCGTCCGAAGGTCGGCCAGAAACTGCCCCGCACCATCTCGCGCACCCGTCCGAGTGCCGGCAGTGCCCCGATGTCCTCGACGACGACGGTGGCCGCGACCAGGTAGCCGACCATGACGACCACCAACAGCAGCGACAGGCCGACCGGCACCGTCAGGATGAACAACAGGGCCCAGGTCCCATCGAGGAACACCAGCGGCAGCGGCGCCAGGAACACGACGCCCAACAGGAGGAACATCAGCAGCCACACGCCCGTGATCCCCCACATCCGACGGAGCCCGACGCGCACAGCCGAGCCGACGGTGGGTCCGCGGTCCCCCAGTTCGTCGGCACCGATCTTCATCAGCGCCGGGGTCGCGGCCATCTGGCCGAGCAGGACCAGCAGCCCCCCGATGCCGACGGCGATCCAGAAGGTCGGGTTGGTGAACATCGCCTCCAGTTCGGAGTCGGAGAACGGAAACGTGTCGGGACCGGCCAGATCCAAGGCGGTCGAGTCGAGGATGACCGAGAAGAGATCCTGCATCTGGAGGAACCCGACGCCCAGCAGCACCAGTCCGGGCAGCATCAGGATCGCGACCACGGCCGCGGTCGTGCGGAACGTGCGCCGGTAGACCCCGAACATGGTCTCGATGACATCGCCGACCGTCTGGCGTCCGGCGCCGAAGGAGGGACCGGACGGGGGCGGCGGTGCACCGCCCCAGCCGGCGGCGACCGGGGTGGTACCGGCCGGCGGAGCCCCCCACCCCCCAGGCCGATCAGGCGGGGCCGGCGGACCCGGTGGGGCCGGCGGACCCGGTGGACCAGGCGGGGCCGGCGGACCCGGTGGACCAGGCGGGGCCGGCGGACCCGGTGGGACCGTGGCTGGTGCGGGCGGGGGTGGCGGCGGTGGCGGCGGTGAACCGGGCGGGGGTGGCGAACCTCCGCTGGTCTGCCCGGGGGCGTTCCAGTCACTCATGTGTCGGTGGCCTCCAGCAGGCGGTGGTGGACCAGGGGCGGGACGTCGGCGTGCTCCCCCACCTGGACCAGGTCGTCGAGCCGGTCGCGGGCCCACGCCAGGTCGTCGTCGGACGCCGCATGGATGGTCACGCTGGGCTCGACGTCGGCGGTCGTCGACCCGATCTCGACCCACACCTCCAGGCCAACGGCCGGGTCGATCTCGTCCTCGCGGCGTTGGCGGCCGGCACCCAACCCGCCCGCGAGCGCCCCGATGCCGCGCGTGTCGATGTCGGTCACGACCCCGGCGGGGGCCTGCCAGCCACCGACGGCGGGCGCGGCCGGGAGCACGTCCCACGGCGACGTGACCACCGCGGGATCGCCGCCCTGGGCACGCACCAGGGCCGCGAGGCGCTCCGCGGCGGCGCCGGAGTCCAGCGCATCATGGGCGTCGCGCCGGGCGTCGTCTGCGGATCGCCCGGACACCTGCATCGCGGCGGCAGCCAGTTCCAGGCACAGGTCGCGGAAGCGACCGGTGCGATCGCCCGCCAGGACCTCGACCGCGTGCGCGACCTCCAGGGCATTGCCGACCGCGTGCGACAGCGGCTGGGACATGTCCGTGATCAGCGCACCGGTCGCCCGGTCGCGGGCGGTCCCGATCGCCACGCACTGGCGGGCCAGTGCGAGCGCGGC
Source organism: Nitriliruptorales bacterium (assembly GCA_038233055.1). Taxonomy (GTDB): domain Bacteria; phylum Actinomycetota; class Nitriliruptoria; order Nitriliruptorales; family Nitriliruptoraceae; genus Salsipaludibacter. The sequence goes on along the minus strand of JBBSMS010000196.1, from coordinate 2,409 downwards.
TTCCGAGTCGGCCAGGAACGCGCCATCGCCCACCTTGACGTCCAACAGGATCGTCGACGCCCCGCCGGCGAGCTTCTTGCTCATGATGCTGGCCGCGATCAGTCCCGGCGAGGCGACCGTGCCGGTCACGTCCCGCAGCGCATACAGACGCTTGTCCAGCGGCACGACGTCGGCAGTCGCGGCGGCAACGGCCAGTCCGATCTCCTCCACCTGGGCAGTGACCTGCTCGGGAGTCAGTGCCACCCCCAGTCCCGGGATGGCCTCGAGCTTGTCCAGCGTGCCCCCGGTGTGGCCCAGGCCGCGGCCGGACAACTTCGCAACCTGCAACCCACAGGCCGCCAGGATCGGGGCCACGACCAGCGTGGTGGAGTCGCCCACGCCGCCGGTGGAGTGCTTGTCGACGGTCGGGCCCGACAGGCCGGACAGGTCGACCACGTCGCCGGACGCCACGGCCACGTCGGTCATCGCGACCGCCTCGGCCTGGCTGAATCCCTGCAGGACGCCGGCCATCAGGAAGGCCGCCATCTGCTCCTCGGCGACCCCACCCTGCAGGTAGGCGGTGAAGAAGGCGCGGATGTCGTCCGCCGACAGTTCCTCGCCGTCGCGCTTTCGCCCGATCGTGGCCGGGACGTCCAGTCGTTCGGCCATCAGCGGTCCTCGTGCTCGGCCGCACAGTCGACGCACCGGACCGACAGCGGTCGCACCTCCAACCGGGCTTCGGGGATCTGGTCGCCGCAGTCCACGCACGTGCCGTAGGTGCCCTCGTCCATCTGTTCCATGGCGTCGTCGATCTGGTGGACCCGGGTGCGCGCGGTCTCGATCGATCCCAGCACCTCGGAGCGGGCCTCGGCCTGCGCGCCGGCGTCCGAGAACCCGGAACTGGAGACGCCCAGGTCCTTGACCACGTCGGAGTGCAGGTCCGCGCCGTGTTCTTCCAGGATCGCCATCTGGGTGGCGCGGTCCTCGATGAGCTGGTCGCGAACCTTGGTGAGCGTGGTCTGGTCCATGGGGGCGGCTCCGATTCGTGCATCGACGATGATGGCGGACAGGCCCGGTCGACGAGGTCCGGGCGTGCGAGGGGTGGATGGTCGGGCCCGGGACGACCGAACGAAGCGGACGTGGCGGGCACCGCCGAGGCTATCCGCCGGGACGCCGGGCCCCGGGGATCCCCGAACCGCGCGTGGTCGTTGTGGAGACCGGGCCGATCCGCCCGGTGCGCGCACCCGGCACCGCCCGGTGACGCCGTTCAGTCGGCGTTGTGGGACAGCCCGAGCACGTCGTCGGGGGTGACCGACTCCATCCCGTGGGCGGCGCCGATCGGTTCGTTGGTGAGGTGGCCGTCGCAGGTGTTCAGGCCGTGGCGCAGGTGCGGGTCGGCCGCGAGTGCCGCGCGGACACCAGCGGCCAGGCGCCGTATGTGCGGGGTCGTGACGTTGGTCAGGCCGTAGGTCGAGGTGTGGGGAACGGCACCCGGCATGTTCCCGACGCAGTAGTGCACGACGTCGTCGACGACGTAGGTCGGGTCCGAGTGGGTGGTGACCGTCGAGGTCTCGGTGCAGCCGCCCTGGTCGATCGCGATGTCCACGATCACCGCGCCGGACTTCATGACGCCCAGCATCTCGCGCGTGATGACCTTCGGTGCCCGGGCGCCGGGAACCAGCACGGCCCCGATCACCAGGTCAGCGCGCTCGATCTGCTCGGTGATGGTCAGGCGGTTGCTGACGAGGGTCTTGATGCGCCCGTGGTGGGCCGCGTCGATCGACCGCAGGACGTCCAGGTCCAGGTCCAGCACCGCGACGTCGGCTTCCATCCCGGCGGCGATGACCGCGGCGTTGCGGCCCGACGTGCCGGCCCCGATCACCACGACGCGGCCGGGCTGGACCCCCGAGACCCCGCCCAGCAGGACCCCACGGCCGCCGTGCTCGGCCTGCAGCGTGGCAGCGCCCACCTGGGGGGCCATGCGTCCGGCGACCTCCGACATGGGCGCCAACAGGGGCAGCCCACCGTTTCGCCCGGTCACCGTCTCGTAGGCGATCCCGGTCGTGCCCGCGTCCAGCAGGGCACGCGTCAGGTCCTCGGCGGCTGCCAGGTGCAGGTAGGTGAACAGCGTGAGGTCGTCGCGCAGGAAGCCGTACTCCTGTGCCAACGGCTCCTTGACCTTGCAGACCAGGTCGGCTTCGCCCCAGGCCTCCTCGGCCGTGTCGACGATCCGGGCACCCGCGGCGACGAACTGCTCGTCGGTCAACGACGAGCCGTCACCTGCCCCGGCCTGGACCACCACCTCGTGGCCGTCGGCGACCAGGTCGTGGACTGCGTGCGGCGTCGCCGCCACACGGTGCTCGTCGACCTTGACCTCGGTGGGTACTCCGATGCGCATGCAGGCTCCCTTGGCTGGCTCACGAACGCTCG
>JBBSMS010000195.1:0-5282 GCA_038233055.1 Nitriliruptorales bacterium | reverse complement strand
GGCGTGCAGGACCGGCGACGCGTGCGGCTTGACCGCGACCCGGTCGGGCGCGTCGAGGTGGCCGAACCACAGGGCGGTCATCAGCGACACCATCGAGGCCGAGGATGCCTGGTGGCCACCGACCTTCAGCTCGCCCGCGGGGCGTTCGCGGTTGGCGTGGTCGACCATGCGGACCGCCAGCCACAGGACGCGGGCGGCCACCCGGGCAAGGACGTCAGCGTCCGGCTCCGGGGGCGCGTCGGCAGCGACCGAGCGCTCGTCGAGCGCGGGTGCGAGGGTCGTCACGGGTACCTCCGGGGCGTTCGGGAGACGGGCGCGGGATAAGTGCCTAGATTGATCTAGAAACTTACAACCCGGACTCTACTCGGCGCGCGCCGTCCTGCCAACCCCTCGGGACCGGGTGGGGTGCGGAGATATCCTCGGCCGCCCGACAGCCGGGCGTGCGGAGCGAGCCATCGACTACGACACCTTCACGGACCAGACCGTCGCCGAGGCCGTCGGGCTGACCAACCTGGCGGGCGACGTCGAGACGCTGGACGCCGACGACCTGCGCGACCTCCTGCACCTGTACGGCCTGGCGGACGACCCGGTCGACGTCGTCGGCTTCGCCGATCTGGCCGCGCGCTTGCGGGCGGTGTTCGCGGCGGACGACCCCGGCGAGCGCGTCGCCCACCTCAACGACCTGATTGGCTCCTACGAGCCGCGACCCACGATCACCGAGCACGACGGGCAGCCCGCCCACTTCCACTACGTCCCCGACGACCGCGCGGACGTGCGGCGGGTGGGTGCTTCGCTGGCCATGGCGCTGGCCCACGTCGTGGTCGACCACGGCGTGCAACGCCTGGGCCACTGCCAGGCGAGCGGCTGCCGCCACGTCTTCGTCGACCGCACCCGCAACCACAGCCAGCGGTTCTGTTCCAAGACCTGTGCGACCCGGATGCACGTCGCCGCCCACCGCGCCCGCCGCTGATCCCACCGGCCGACCCCACGACCCGCCCGGACGCCCAGCCGGTCACCACAGTTCCCGCCGACTGGGCGTGATTCCGGCCACATCCTGCCGATCCCACGCCCACTCGCCCACCGCGGTGCCGGTCACCACAGTTCCCCGCCGACTGGGCGTGATTCCGGCCACATCCTGCCGATCCCACGCCCACTCGGGGTTTGCTTCGGCGGGCGGTCCAGGGGGAGGTGCGGTCAGCTGGGACGCGGGGGGTCAGGTGGGGCGGGGGTGGCCGAGGGCCAGGGCGGCGACCTGTTCAGGCTCGGCGTTGCTCCCGGAACACACGACCGAGGTGGGTCCGTCCACCTCGACGGCGCCGGCCAGCAGCGCGGCGATCCCGACCGCTCCTCCACCTTCCAGCACCAGCCGGTGCTCGTCGAACGCGAACCGCATGGCGGCCCAGATCGCGTCCTCGTCGACCAGTACGACCTCGTCGACCAGGTCGCGCACGACCGGCCACGTGTGGGCGTTGTCCACCCCGATCCCGCCCTGGAGGCTGTCGGCCAGCGAGTCGACCTCGTCCAGGTCGACGGGCCGGCCGGCCGCCAGCGACGCGGCCATCACCGCGCCGCCATCCATCGACACCCCCACCACCCGGACGTCGGGCCGACGCGCCTCGACCGCCACCAGGATGCCCGCCAGCAACCCCCCGCCAGACAACGGCACCAACAGGGTCGTCGTGGCCGGGGCCTGCTCGGCCACCTCCAGCCCGATCGTCCCCTGGCCGGCCACCACCAGCGGGTCGTCGAAGGGATGGACGACCGTCAGTCCGTGCTGGTCGGCCAGGGCGTGGGCTCGCACCAGGGCCTCGGCCTGGGACGTGCCGCCCACCTCCAGGTCACACCCCAGCGCCCGGAGGGCGGCGACCTTGCCGGCCGGCACGTTGTCGGACACGAACACCGTGGCAGGGACGCCCAGTTGACGGGCGACGTACGCGGTGGCCCGCCCGTGGTTGCCGGTGCTGGCCGTCACCACGCCGGTGGGGCGGGGTCCCGCGAGGATGCGGGAAGCCGCGCCGCGGACCTTGAAGCTCCCGGTCGGCTGCAGCCCCTCCAGCTTCAGGCCGACCGAATGTCCCGCCACTTCGGCCAGCGGCGGCGAGGAGATGACCGGTGTGCGCACGACGATGTCCGCGATGCGCGCGGCCGCAGCCTCGACGTCGCGGACGGTGACGGTGTGCCCGGACGGGGGATCAGGTCGCAAGGGTCGTCCCCGTGCCGGCGGCTGCGCAGCGCTCGACGGCCAGGGTCGCGATGGCCGTGTCCTGTGCCCCGGTGCCGGTCAGGTCGCACACGGTCACGTCGTCGCGCCCGGTGCGGCCGGGCGCATCTCCCGCGATGACGGCGCCCAGTTCGACGACGTCGACGTCGAAGCCGGCGGCTCGGGCTGCCCGCAACTCCCCCAGGCGGCCGCTCTGGCCGGTCTCGTCGCACACGAACCGGTCCGCGTCCCGGACCACCTCCGCGGCCAGTTCCTGCTTGTGCTCCGCATCGGACCCGATCGCCGTGACATGCAGGCCAGGGTGGAGCATGTCGACCGTCACCAGTGGCTCGGTGGACGGGGTGGTGGTCACCAGCACGTCGGCGTCCCGGGCTGCGTCGACCGGCGTCTCGGCGACCGCAACCGCGACGCCCAACTCCTCGCCCAGGTCGGTCGCCAGGGCGCCCGCCCGGTCGCCACGACGTGCCCACACCGTCACGTGCTCGATCGTCCGCACGCGTGCCAGTGCGAGCACTTGCAGACGGGCCTGCACCCCGGCGCCGAGCACGGCCACGCGCCCGGCGTCCCGGCGAGCCAGGTGGTCGGCGGCGACCGCGCCGGCCAGGGCGGTACGCAGGTCGGTCAGGTGGCCGTTGTCGAACAGGGCGGCCCGGGGCACCCCGGTCTCGGCGTCCAGGACCACCATCAGCCCGCCCAGGCTCGGCAGCCCGCGGGCCGGATTGTCGAAGAACCCGGCCGACACCTTGATCGCGATGCCGGGCCAACCCGGGAGGTGGGCCGACTTGATGTCGATCTCGCCGCGATGCGCCGGGACGTCGATGCGCATGATCGGCGGCATCGAGGCCATTCCCGCGCTGATCACGGGATAGACGGCCTCGATCGCCCGGCGCTCGTCGTCACCCACGCCGACGACCGCACGCAGGTCGGCCTCGGTCAGGATGGTGATCTCGGGCATGCGGACCCCTCATGGGCAGGCGGCGAGACGTGGGTCAGCCCAGTGGTCGGGCGACGTGGTCGTTGAAGCGGGAGAGCAGCATCTTCATGTGCGTGGTGCGCACCTCGGCGAGGCGGTCACCGCTGCGGCCCTGCATCGCCTCGATGGTCTGCTCGACCTCGTCGAGCATGATGTCGATCTCGGCGTCGAAGTCCATCTCGGGCAGGAACTGCAACCACACCCGGGCGGTGAGGTGGAACAACTGGTCATGGATGCGACGCAGGGTTCGGCTGGTGTAGACGGTCAGGACCGCGTCGTGGTAGCGGTTGTACAGGGCCCCCAGGGCTCGCGTGTCCCGGGAGTCGCGCACGGTCCGGACCTCCTCGGCGATCGCGTGGAGTTCCTCCACGACCTCCGGGGGTGCCGGCAGGCGGACGAAGTCAGCCACCAGGTCGGCGATCTTGATGCGGACCGCCCAGACGTCCCGGATCTCCTTGGCGTCGATGATGGCCACGGTCGCGCCGGATCCCGGTGTCGACTCGACCAGCCGCTCGTGTTCCAGTCGCGCCAGGACCTGGCGGATCGGGGTCCGACTCACGCCGAACTCCTCCGCCAGGGGTTCTTCCCGCAACCGCTGGCCCGGTTCGAGTTCGAGCAGGCAGATGCGGCGACGAAGTTCGGTGTAAATGTCGCGCACCGAGGTCCGCATCGACGTGTCCGTCACGGGGACTCCTTGCGCGGCGATCCGGGGGGTGACCGGTCGCGTGACCGGTCGGGGTGCGGGCGCCGAGCGTGCCACGGCCGGCCACCCAGGACACGGATGGAAAGGGATATTTATTGTATACACGCTGGACATTCTGTGGCCACACGCTTAGGGTCTTATCAGCATGGCGTCCCGGTCGGCCCATACATGGAGCCGCGGAGGACGTCGTCACGGCAACCAGGAGACTTCCCATGCGCGGACACGTGACCACGAGACGAACGGTCACCCTGCTCGCGGCACTCGCCCTGGCGGCGAGCGCCTGCGGCGAGGGCGGGGGCACGGTCGGCCAGGACGGCGACCCGGTGACCGAGAACACCACCGCTGCCGGCACCACGACCGATGCGCCCGGCAGCGCAAGCACCACCGATGAGAGCACCACCGATGGCGGCGGCGAGGCCGGCGGCGACCTGTTGGCCGAACTCCAGGAGTCCGGCCAGATCACGGTCGGCATCGCCAACGAGGTGCCCTACGGCTACCAGGACGAGAACGGCGAGGCCACCGGTGAGGCACCGGAGGTCGCCAAGGCGGTCCTTGGCGAGATGGGCATCACCGAGGTCGAGGCCGAGGTCGTCGACTTCGGCGCCCTGATCTCGGGTCTCCAGGCCGGCCAGTTCGACATGATCGCGGCCGGGATGTACATCAACGCCGACCGCGCCGAACAGATCCTGTTCTCCGACCCGGACTACTGCATCGGGGAGGCACTGGCCGTGCCCGAGGGCAACCCGCTGGGCCTGTCGGACTTCGAGTCGGTCGTGGAGACCCCGGAGGCCACCATCGCGATCCTGTCGGGGGCCGTCGAGGAGGGCTACGCCGAGACCGCGGGGGTCCCGGACAACCAGGTGGAGCTCTTCGGTGACGTCAACGCCCAGTACGACGCCCTGTCGTCGGGCCGCGTCGATGCCGTCACGGGGACGTCGTTGACCGTCAAGACGCAGGTCGACTCGCGCGGGGGCCTGGAGGTCACCGAGTCGTTCTTCCCGCTGGACGAGGACGGCGAGGAGATCCTGGGCTGCGGCGGCTTCGGCTTCCGCAACGACAACCAGGCCTTCCGTGACGCCTACAACGACCAGCTCAACAGCATGCAGGAGGACGGCGAACTGATCGACATCATCACCGGGTTCGGCTTCGCGGCCGAGGACGTCGAACGGGCCCAGGACCTGACCGTGTCGGACCTGACCGGCTGAGACCGCCACGGCATCCGGTGGTCGGTTGCGCACGGCCGGCCACCCCCAGCGCACGAGGATCGGGAGACCGTGGACGGGCTGTTGCTCACCCCCAACCAGTACGAGCGCCTGCTGGAGGGGACCCTGTTCACCGTGCAGGTGCTGGCCTACGCGTTCGCGCTGGGGATCGTCCTGTCCCTG
>JBBSMS010000194.1:0-5300 GCA_038233055.1 Nitriliruptorales bacterium | reverse complement strand
GCCGAGCCTGTTGGACTGACGCCGGGCGCATCGTGCGCTCACGCGGTCGATCTCCAACGCGCCAGGTTCTTCCCCTTCGTGACGAGGATGACCACGATCCTGGTGCTGGCCGAGAGCGAGATCCATCCAACGATGATCAGCAGGGGGATCCACCAGGCCCGGACGCTCGTGGCCGGGGGCAGGATCGAGTCCCAGTTGGCCGTGTCGGCGTCCTCGTCCACGGTGAGCGCACTGCTGGCCACCGTGTCAGGGTCGTCGGAGGAACCGATGCGCGGGTCACAGGACAACCGACCCGGCACCGTCCTGACGTGTCGACGACCGTTCTGAACCCACCACATCGCGTAGCACGTTCCATCGACTGTGCCGGACAGCGACCACCGACCCCGTTCGGTGCGAACCCCACTCACCTGGTCGTCGATCGGCGCCGACTCCGTGGCAGCTCCACCGTTCCCGCGCGAACCTCGCGATACAGCCCTTCCATGCGGTCGACCAGCGCGTCGGCCCCCGCCCCGGATTGTCGGTGAACCGTTGGTTCGCGGCCAGCCCGACCGTGACCGCCAGCACCGCGAGGATGATCACGTTGCGAAGGATGGCGCGACGCGCTGCGGTGAGCTCCGGGCGTCGCACGGAGGTGACCTTTCTCGCGCGCACCGACCCGGCCGACGGCCGGGTCTGGACAGTGAAGCAGGGGTACCAGAACGTGGAGCGAGCGTCAGCCCACCCAAGCCGTAGGATCCGACACGCCCGCTGTGTCAACCCGAGTGCGAGGACAACCCATGGAAACCACCCACCTCGGACGATCCGGACTGCGGGTCAGTCGCATCTGCCTCGGCACGATGAACTTCGGTCCCCACACCGAGGAGTCGGACGCCCACGCCATGATGGACGCGGCCCTCGACCAGGGCGTCAACTTCTTCGACACTGCCGACGTGTACGGCTGGGAGCAGGGGGCGGGCATCACCGAGCAGATCCTGGGCACCTGGTTCGCCGGGGACCCCGCGCGCCGACCCCGGACCGTGCTGGCGACGAAGGTCTACGGGTCCATGGGCGACGAGCCCAACGACACGTTCCTGTCCGCGCGCCACCTGATCGCGGCCTGCGAGGACTCGCTGCGCCGACTCCAGACCGACTTCATCGACCTCTACCAGATGCACCACATCGACCGGAACACACCCTGGGAGGAGATCTGGCAGGCGATGGAGACCCTCGTCCACCAGGGCAAGGTGCGCTACGTCGGGTCGTCCAACTTCGCAGGCTGGAACATCGCCCAGGCCCAGGAGGCCGCGAAGGCACGCCACTTCATGGGCCTGGTCAGCGAACAGTCGCTGTTCAACCTGCTGGAGCGGTCCGTTGAACTGGAGGTCGCGCCCGCCTGCGAGGCCTACGGGGTCGGGCTGATCCCGTGGAGTCCACTGGCGGGTGGCCTGCTGGCCGGGATCCTGCGCAAGGAGCGCGAGGGCCGCTCGGCGACCGACCAGGTCCGCGACCGGCTGGCCACCCACCACGACAGCATCGAGGCCTACGAGGACCTGTGCGACGACCTGGGCGAGGACCCGGCGGTGGTCGGGTTGGCGTGGCTGCTGCACCAGTCGGCCGTGACGGCCCCGATCATCGGGCCGCGAACCATGGCGCAGTTGGACGCGGGCATCGAGGCGGCCGCGCTCGACCTGGACGACGACGTCCTGGACCGGTTGGACGAGTTGTTCCCCGGCCCCGGCCCGGCACCCGAGGCCTACGCGTGGTGAGACCGGCCGACGCACAGCCACGACACCCGTCGCCGTTCGACCTCGACCGCGATCGACTGGCCGACCACCGCACGCTCAAGTGGCAGCGGTACCCGAGTGACGTGCTGCCGATGTGGGTGGCGGAGATGGACGTCGGCACGTGCCCGCCGGTGCGCGAGGACCTGGCCCGCGCCCTCGAGCGGGGCGAGACCGGCTACGGCTACGGCGACGACTACGTCGAGGCCCTGGCGGCATTCCTGGACGATCGCTTCGGGTGGACCTTCGATCCCGGCACCGCGCGCATCGTCCCCGACGTGATGCAGGGCTGTCGCCACGTGCTCGAACTGGTCACGGACCCGGGCGACGCGGTGGTCGTCACGCCACCGGTGTACGGCCCGTTCTTCGCCTTCACGCTGGCGGCTGGCCGCGAGGTCGTGGAGGCGCCGCTGGGGCCGGATTACCGCCTCGACCCCGGGTCCCTGGTCGCCGCCTTCGCGCGCGCCACTGCCGACGGCCGCCGGGCCGCGCTCCTGCTGTGCAGCCCCCACAACCCGACCGGCGTCGTCCACACGGCCAACGAGCTGGCCACCGTGGCCGAACTCGCGCGGGCACACGGGGTCCGGGTGGTCGTGGACGAGATCCATGCCCCGTTGGTGCACCCGGGCGTCACCTTCACCTCGTGGCTGCACGTCCCCGGGGGCGAGGACGGGTTCGTCGTCACCTCGGCCTCCAAGGGGTTCAACCTCGCGGCCGTGAAGGGTGGCGTGGCGATCCCGGGTCCGGCCGCGGTGGACGACCTCGCCCGACTTCCGGAGGTGGTGGAGCACGGCGCGAGCCTGTTCGGCCGGCGCGCCCATGCCGCGGCCCTGGCCCACGGCGGGGCGTGGCAGTGGCGCCTGGTCGAGGCCATCGCCGACAACCACCGCCTGCTGGCCGACCTGGTCGCGCGCGACCTGCCCGGCGTCCGGGTCCACCCGGCCGAGGCGACCTTCCTGGCGTGGCTGGACTGCACCGGACTGGGGTGGGGCGACGATCCCGCCGCGGTCTTCCTCGAACGGGGCCGGATCAGCCTCAACGACGGGCTGTTCTTCGGCACCGGTGGTGCGGGCCACGTACGGATGAACGTCGGGACCCACCCGGACCTGGTCCGCGAGGGCGTCGCCCGGATGGCCACCGCCATCGCGGACCGGGCCTGACGGCCCCGTTCATCGGCCCGAGTCGTCGCCGCGATCCGGACGTATACCGAACCGCCGTGTCCGGCCCGAACGACGGGCGCCCCTGCCCGGGATCGGCAGGGGCGCCGGTGCGGCTGCGGGGGCGGTGCGGGTCACGGGAGGGCCCCCGCCATCGGGTGATACCCCCGTTGCTGCCTCGTGCGGTCACCGCGCACTCGGCGGTCGGTCGGGATCGGCCACGACCGGTCGGGACCGAGGCGGTGTGGCGCCGGGCCGGCATCGACGTACCGTCGGAGGTCGCCCGGGAGACGACGATGACCGACCAACCACCGCCTGTCCACGGCCACGACCGAGACCACTTCGACGCCAGGGCCCGTGACTGGGACGACGACGCCAAGCGGACCCGTGCTCGCGTGGTCGCCGCCGCCGTCCGCGAGGACGTGGCGGTCGACACCGACACCCGCGTGCTGGAGTACGGGGCCGGCACGGGCCTGGTCACCGAGTTCCTGGCAGTCGGACCGCTGGGCCCGGTCACACTCGCGGACCCGTCGGCCGGGATGCGCGAGGTCATGGCCGACAAGGTCGCCGACGGCCGACTGCCGTCGACTGCGCGCCTGATGGACCTCGACCTGTCGACCGGCGACGTGCCGGAGGACCGCTACGACGTGGTCGTCACGGTCATGACCCTGCACCACATCCCGGACCTCGCAACCGTGCTGGCGGCCGTCGGGCGACTGCTCGGCGAGGGCGGACACGTGTGCATCGTGGACCTGGAGGCCGAGGACGGGTCGTTCCACCAGCACCTCGACGACTTCCACGGGCACGACGGGTTCACCTATGACGACCTGTCCGCCGCCCTGGTCGAGGCCGGGTTCAGCCCGCCGTCGTGGCGGATCGTGCACCACGTCGACAAGGACGACCGCGCCTATCCACTGTTCCTGGCGACCGCGGCGACGACCTGCGCCTGAACCGGCTGGACGTCAGCGGGTGTCGCCGGTCGCGTTCGTCGCCGCCGGCTTCGTCGCCGCCGGCTTCGTCCCCGTCGGGTCCTCCCCGGCCTCGTCGCGCGCCGTTGCGCCTGCCCCGGACGCACCGTGCGTGACGCCTGGTGGTGCCACCGAGTAGCGCGCATGCAGTTCCTCGCCGATGCGCTCCAGGCTGTCCAGGGCGAGGCGCTCGGACGTGATCCGACGCGGCAGCAACGGCGAACCCGCTCCGAGCAGCACGGGCTGGATGTCGACCTCGATCGCCTCGAGCAACCCGTGGTCGTCGAACTGGCCCACCAGGTCGCCGCCCCCGACGAGCCAGATGTCCCCACCATCGGCTGCCGCGACCGCCTCGTCGTGGACCGGCCGCACGTCGCCGGACACGAACCGGATCCCGCGCTCACCGGGGAGCGGCTCGAGGTCGCGCGACGTGAACACCCACGTGGGTCGTCCGTCGAAGGCCTGGTCCCACTTCTCCGGCTCGGCCCGCATGCCTTCCTGTTCCAGGACCCACTCCCAGGTCGTCGAGCCCATGACGACCGCTCCGACGTGTTCGAAGAAGCCGGCGAAGCGGTCGGGATGGTTCGGGCCGCGGGGGACGTCGAAGAGCCAGTCCAGCGAGTTGTCCGCGTCGGCGATGAAGCCGTCGAGGCTGGTGGCCGTCCAGTAGATCGTCCTGGTCATGGGAACCGCCATGCGTCCGGGGGAGGTGGGGGAGTCCGTGCACCCGAGGCGACCCTAGACCGTCGCGCCGCCCGGGTGATGGAACCCCGACGGTCCTGTGGGGTGGATCAGTCGGCGACGGCCAGCAGGGCACGGCAGGCCGCCGCGCAGTCCCGGCAGGCCTGTGCGCACGCCACGCAGTGGCCGGCGTCGTGGTCGGCGCACTCGTCCGCGCACTCCTCGCAGGCCGCCACGCAGGTCTCCAGCAGCGTCCGCCACAGTTCCCCGCTGGGTGCCGGCCGGCTGAGGACCGCGGCGGTGGCGCGACACACGTCGGCACAGTCCAGGCACGAACGCGCACAGTCGACCATGCCTTCCTCGAGGTCGGCGTCGGCGCAGGCCGAGCAGACCGCGGCGCAGGTGTTGGCGGCCTCGATCGCGGCCACCAGTTCGTCGAGGTCGAAGGTGTCGCGTCGGGGATGGGCGTCCAGGGCATCGCGCAGGCTCATGGCAGTCCTCGGGTCGGGAGGTCGATGCAGCCAGTCAACCCCGGTGCACGAGGCCAGCGTGGGGCCGATCGGTCACCCGGCGGCGCTCAGGCGAAGGTGTCGCAGGCGTTGGGGTCGCCGGACTCGTACCCGGTGGTGAACCACTGGACCCGCTGCTCGGACGACCCGTGCGTGAACGACTCGGGGTTGGGGTTCTGGCCGGCCTGGCGCTGGAGCGCGTCGTCACCGATGGCCTCGGCGGCG
>JBBSMS010000193.1:0-5444 GCA_038233055.1 Nitriliruptorales bacterium | reverse complement strand
TGCTCCACGGCGAGCCGACGTGGGGCTTCCTGTGGCGACACGTCGTCCCGCCCCTGCTGGATGCCGGCCACCGGGTCGTGGTGCCCGACCTGCCGGGCTTCGGCCGGTCGGACAAGCCCCAACCGCGCGACTGGTACCAGTTCGATCGTCTCCTGGACGCCCTGGACCAGCACCTCGACGTCGTCGTGGGCGACACACCGGTCACGCTGGTGGTGCACGACTGGGGTGGGTTGCTGGGACTGCCGTGGGCGACCACCAACCGGGACCGGATCGCCCGCCTGGTCCTGCTCGACACCGGCCTGTACCGCCACGGCGCGCGCATGAGCGACGCCTGGTGGCGGTTCCACGACCACGTGGCCGGCCTCGACGCGTTCCCGGTGGCCGACATGGTCGACGGGGCCTGCACGACCGACCTGTCCGACGACGTCCGCGCGGCCTACGAGGCCCCGTTCCCGGACCCGTCCAGCCATGGCGGGCCGCTCGCGCTGCCGCTGCTGGTGCCGACCGACGACGACAGCCCGGGGGCGGAGGCCCACGAGGCGGCCTGGGCGGTGCTGGAGGCGTGGGAGGAGCCCCCGGTGCTGCTCGTATGGGGGGAGCACGACCCGATCATCCCACCGGGCGTCGGCCGTGCCATCGCCGCCCGGATCCCGGCGGCCGACGAGCCCGAGACAGTGGACGGCAGCCACTTCCTCCAGGAGGACGCAGGCGCCGCCATCGGTGCCAGGATCGCGCGCTTCATCGCCGAGACGCCGGCGGGCGAGGACGCGGGCGGCGGCGCGGACCTCGTCCGGGTCGACGCGATCGGCAAGGCATGCCCGCTGCCCGTGATCGACCTCGCCGCCGCCGTGGCGTCCCACCCGGTCGGCACGGTCTTCGCCCTGCTCGCCGACGACCCTGCGGCCAAGGTCGACGTGCCGGTGTGGTGTCGGATGCAGCGCCAGCGACTGGACGACGTCGTGGAGCACGACGACCACCTCGCCTTCACCGTGACCAAGGTTCGTGAGGCGAACTGACCCGAGCCCGGATCGACCTACTGGCTCCCGCCGTACCGCTCGTCGTAGTCGGCCATCGAGGCCTCGATCACGCGCCAGGCGTGCTCACGCCCGTACTTGCGCGTGATGGCCACCGTCGCCGTCGAGCCCGGGTGCATCTTGTAGGTCTGGAAGTAGTGCTCGAGCCGCTGGATCAGGGCGTCGGGCAGTTCCACCAGGTCGGTGACGTCGGCCCAGATCGGGTCCTTGGCCAACACCGCGATGATCTTGTCGTCCGCCTCACCGTCGTCGACCATCTGGAGGCCACCCACGACGCGGGCGTTGAGCAACAGGTCGGCACGGTCGATGGGCCGCTCGGACAGCACGCAGATGTCCAGGGGGTCCTGGTCCCCGACGTCCGCCGTCGGGCTCAGTTCGCACACCCGGGGCCCGCACCAGGTGCGCGGGATGAACCCGTACAGGGTGGGCGGCGAGGACGAGGTCCGCTGGGGCCGATCGACCTGCAGGTACCCGGTGCGCTTGTCCACCTCGTACTTGACCACGTCGAAGGGCGTGATCTCGATGTAGGCCGTGACCATCACCGGTGGCTCCGGGCCCGGTTCGAGTCCGTGCCACGGGTGCGGTCGCCACTTGGTGAATTCGTCCATGGCCGGAGCCTAGGCGCTGACGCGGTGGTGCCGGCCGACGTCGGGCCGCGGGCAACGCGGGCCCGGCCGTCAGCCTCCCGAGACCGCGGTCAGGAACCGAACCTCGTCGCCCACCGGCGCGTCGACGTCGCGGGTCGCGGTCCCGTCCGCCAGGCACAGCAGGTGGGGACGCAGGGCCCCGCGGCCGTCCACCAGGTGGCCCGCCACACCCGGTAGCGCCGCCTCGACGGCGGCCACGACCGATCGCAGGTCGCCGCCGGCGACCTCGACCGTGCGATCGTCACCGTCGGTGAAGCCGGTGAAGGCGTCCAGACCCGCCGGCAACCGGACCGTCACCACAGGGCCACCGCCCCGATCCGCGGGAACGTGCCCGGCAACTGACGCCACGTGTCGCCGGCGTCCTCGGTCAGCCACACCGTGCCGGCGGTGGTGCCCGCGACGACGCGACCGTCGCCGTCGGCGTCGAACGCGCCGCGCAGGACCTGGGTGTGGGTCGCCGCCTCGGGCCACCCCGTGCCCGACACCGCCCACGACTCGCCGTCGTCGTCGGAGCGGTAGATCCGGAAGTCGCCGTCGACCGGCAGGCGCTGACCGTCGGAATGGAGGGGCTGGGTGAACAGCCGCCCGGTGGAGCCCTCGCGCGCCATCATGAACCCGAATCCCATCTCGGCCGGCAACCCGGCCTGGCGCCGATGCCACGAGGACCCGCCGTCGTCCGACACGAACACACCCATGTGGTCCTGGCGGTACAGCCGGTCCGGGTCGTCGGGATGACCCTCCAGGCGATGCACGCAGTAGCCGGTCTCCGGGCGCTCCTGGACCTCCTCGGGTGGCATGCCGGCCACGGGGATGCCGTCGTTCACCAGGTCGAAGGTGGCACCCCCGTCGTCGGACCGGAACACGCCCACCGCCGACGCGGCGACGTAGACGCGGTCCCCGTAGGTCAGGACGCGATGGCTGCACAGCCCACCCAGGCCGGGGTGCCAGTCGCCGCGGGTGCGGTGGTCGTTGAAGCCGGGCATCGACTCCCAGGTCCGGCCGTCGTCGCCGGAACGGAACAGCCCGGCCTGTTCGACGCCCGCCCACAGCCAGCCGTCGTCGCGATGGAAGGTCCAGATCGCCGTGACCTCGCGGGCGTCCCCCTCCTCCGGGTCCTTGGCCTCCGGGTCGTCGCCGTAGGTCGGTGGCGCGTCGATCGCGGTCCAGGAGTCCAGGTCAGTCGAGCGATGGATGCCCGGTCCGAACCAGTTCGATCCCACGGCGGCGAGGTACTGGTCCCCGGACTGGCCGAACGCGGTCACCTTCCAGCCGCCGAACAATGGATCGGAGACCGACCCGTCTGCCGGGTCCACCAGGAACCCGCCCTTCTCGGTCCCGATCGCGATCGTCGTCATGGGCCACCTCCGCTCCGAACGGTCGCCCGGGTGGCGCACCGCCTCGTGACATGATCGTCACCGGCGCGGCGAGGTCGACACCTGCATCCCCGTACGAGCGACCACCGCACACCACCCGATCACACCCCCACCACACCTCCACCACTTCCCGACCCACCCACACCAACCCAGCTGGGCGTCGATTCGGCAACATGCGGCCGGATCGACGCCCAACCGACGGATCCTGTCACCCATCGGCACCCGCAATCGCACCCGAGTGGGAGTCCGATCGGCCCCATCCGGCCGGATCCACACCCAACCGGAACGGCCGACGCCCCAGGGGGCCTCGCGCGGGCACGAACGACGACCCAGGAGGTGTCGCGCCGGGACGAGCGACGGGCAGGACCGAACGACGACGGCCACCCCCGCAGGGTGGCCGTCGTCGGATGGTGCGTCGGTCAGAAGCTGGCGCTGTCGCCGCAGGCGCAGCCGCCGGACGCATTGGGGTTTTCGATGGAGAACCCGGATGCTTCCAGGCTCTCCTTCCAGTCGATGACGGCACCCTGCATGTAGGGCGCCGACATCTGGTCGAGGCGGATCTCCACCCCGTGCTGGGACTCGACGAGGTCGCCGTCAAGTTGGCGGTCGTCGAAGAACAGTGCGTAGCGGAACCCGGCGCAACCGCCCGCCTGCACGGCCACGCGCAGCGCGACCTGTTCCTCGCCGGCGTCGGCGAGGAAGCCCTGCACCTTCTCGGCGGCCTTCTCGGTCAGCACCAAGACGGTGCTGTCGGCAGTGTCGACGGACTGGTCGAGGGAGAGGTCTGCACTCACGGCGGCTCCTGGAGGTTCGGCAACGATGGGAAGAACGGGCGGAATGGTTCGCGGCGGCGGTGCGTCGCATGTCCGGCACAACGTGCAGTCTACCCCGATCCATCCCGCGGCCCGAGGACGATCCCCGGCTGGGGACGCTCAGGTGGGGGCGCGCTCCGAGTCCATGCGCGCGGCCAGTCGCGCGGCCGCGGCCGTCACCTCCGCCGCCGGGTCGTCACCGGGTCCGCCCGGTGCCGACAACTCCCCCTCGACGTCGTCGGGGAGGTCACCGGAGCCGGCCACGACCGCCCACGGCACGTCGAACGTGCGCGCCCGTTCGGCGACCTCACCCACGACCTTGCCGACCGCGGTCGTGGCGTCCAGGCGACCCTCCCCGGTCACGACCAGGTCAGCCGCACGGAGTGCCTCGTCCAGGCCGACCAACCCGGCGACCACGGGGGCACCGGCGCGCACGGTGGCCCCCAGGGCCGCCGCCAACGCGAAGCCCAGGCCACCGGCGGCTCCCGTGCCGGGGCGATCCGCGAGGCCGGGCACGTCGAGGTCGCGTTCGACCACCCGGGCGACCGTCGCCAGGCCGTCGGTGAGGGTCGCCACCGCGTCCGCTTCCGCGCCCTTCTGCGGCCCGAACACGGCCGCAGCGTCACCGAGCGGGGTCCGGACGTCTGCCAGCAGGTCGACCTCGACGTCGTCCCATCCCGGATCGAGCCACCCCGCGTCGAGGCGGTCGAGTTCGTGCATCCAGCCACCGCCGACCTTGAGCCCCGACCCGTCGGCCCGCCGCAACCGCATGCCCAGGCCGGTCAGGGCACCCATCCCGCCGTCCACGGTCGCACTTCCGCCGAGTCCCACCGTCACTCGCCGCGCGCCGGCAGCGCGGACGGCATCCAGCAGTTCTCCGACCCCGTGGCTGGTCGCCAGCAGGGGATCCCGTCGATCCTCGTCGACCAGCCCGAGCCCGCAGGCCAGCGCCACCTCGACGACGGCGATCGGTCCGTGCCGGCCCTCGCGGCGCAACCAGGCGGCATCCACGGGTGTCCCGCGCGGCCCCGCGACCTCGACGTGGTGGCGTTCCCAGTCCGGGTCGCTGGTGGCGAGCACGTCGACCAGTCCCTCACCCCCGTCGGACATCCCCAGTTCGACGACCTCGTCGTCCGGACGCCGTTCCCGCCACCCGGCGGCAATCGCTGCCGCCGCCTCGCGGGCCGTCAACGTGCCCCCGAACGAATCGGGCGCGAGCACCACGCGCATGGGTCCCACCTCTGTCGGTCGACGATGGCCGCCTCCCGCGACCCCGGGGCGCCGCGACGGTCCGGCCGAACCCTATCCCCCGGGCAAGGCCGAACGCTGGTGAGGTGGGGGTGGCCATTGGCTATCGTGGATCCCCGATCCGTGCCCGGCCGACTCGCCCTCGGTCCAGCCGGCACCGCACCGTCCCGACTGCGAAAGCCCAACCCCCATGGCCAACGTCGAACTGCCCCAACTCGGCGAGTCCGTCACCGAAGGCATCATCACCGCCTGGCTGGTCGAGGTCGGTGACACCGTCGAGGCCGACGACCCCATCGTGGAGATCTCCACCGACAAGGTCGACACCGAGAT
>JBBSMS010000192.1:0-5454 GCA_038233055.1 Nitriliruptorales bacterium | reverse complement strand
TCCCGGTCGACCAACAAGGTCCGGGTGGGTCCGTCGGCAACGATCCTGCCCCCGTCCATGATCACCGATCGTGGGCAGAACTCGAGCGCGAACGGCAGGTCGTGGGTGATGATGAGCTGGGACTGGTCGAGGCCGTCGAGCCCGCCCACCAGCTCCTCGCTGCCGGCCGGGTCCAGGCCCGACGTGGGCTCGTCCAGGACCAGGATGTCCGGATCCATCGACAGCACGGTCGCCAGTGCGACCCGTCGGCGTTCGCCGCCGCTGAGGTGGTGGGGGGCGCGGTCGACCAACGACTCGGCACCGACCGCGGCCAGGGCGTCGAGGATGCGCCGATCCAGCGCGTCACCGGTCATGCCCAGGTTGGCGGGCCCGAAGCCGACATCCTCCCGGACGGTGGGCATGAACAGCTGGTCGTCGGCGTCCTGGAAGACCAGGCCGACGCGCCGGCGGATGTCGGACAGGGTGGCATCGTCCAGGACGGTGGTGCCGATCCGCACGGTTCCCGACATGGCCCGATGGATGCCGTTGAGGTGCAGCGCCAGGGTGGTCTTGCCGGCCCCGTTCGGGCCGAGCAGCGCGACGCGTTGCCCCGCGTCGACGTGCAGGTCCACCGCGTGCAGTGCCTGATGCCCGTCGGGGTAGGCGAACGCCAGCTGCTCGATGTCGACCGAGGTGGCCGGCATCTAGGTGACCACCAGCGCGATGGCGGCGGTCACGCCGGCAACCACCGGTGGCAGGCCCGCCAGCAACCAGTCGGTGCCACCGGGCCGGTGGGGCTGTTGGTCCGGCATGGTCCCGGTGTAGCCACGAGAGAGCATGGCCGCGTGCACCCGCTCCCCCCGTTCGAAGCTGCGCACGAACAGTGCGCCCGAGGCGTTGGCGATGGGTCGTGCCTGCCACAGCCAGCGAGGGTCGTACCCCCGTGCGGTCATGGCGATCCGCATCCGTCCCATCTCCGAGGTGATCAGGCTCACGTAGCGCAGCATGAACGCCGCGATCCCGGTCAACACCACCGGGACGTGCAGGCGTTCGAGCCCCTTGAGGATCTGGTCCTGTTCGGTGGTCCCGGTCAGCACGACACTCACCAGGATCCCGTTCACGGCCTTGACCAGGATGTTGAACGCGCCCACGATCCCCTCACGGGACATCGACAGGCCGAGCACCCGGGTCTCGGGTCCGCTGGCCACGAACGGGATCAGCAACGCGAAGGCAATGAACGGCGCGATGATCGTCATGCGTGCGAGCACGAACCGGACGGGCAGTCGGGCCGCGACGACGACCAGGACGACCACGGCCAGGTCGATGCCGAAGGCCCAGGGCGCCGTCGGGGGCGTGAGTGCCACCGACAGCACGAACGCGAACGCGGCCGCGACCTTGGCCTCGGGAGCCAGGTGGTGGATCCGCGAGTGGCCGTGGTAGTACAGCGCATGGCCGTGGCTGGCGCCCATCCGGCTCAGCCCACCGACGCGGGCGACGACGACGTGCTCGACGGTAAGGCGCGACGGCGGTCACGCACGGCCGCGAACACCCCGAACCCGACGGCCGCCGTGATGCCGACGCCCGCCAGTCCCGCCACGGCCAGGCTCACGGGCTCGTTGGAGATGCCCGCGGTGGCATAGCCGGCGAACAGGCTCGATCCGAACGCATGGTCCTGGGCCGAGTCGGCGAACCCGGCCTCGGTGGCGACCTTCACGAGCCCGTCGGGGTCCGGCGCGGCGAACTGGCTGACGACCGTGGCGAACACCACGGCGGTGAGCAGTCCCCCGATCACGAACGCGCGCGCCCCGATGGCGGGACGGTCGGACAGTTGGACCGCGTCGAGGTCCCGGGCGCCGGTCACCAGGTCTGGCCGTGCCGCCAGCACCGCGCCGACGGCCAGGGCCGTCAGCACGCCTTCGCCGATGCCGATGAGCAGGTGGATACCGACCATCGAGCCGAACACGGTGTCGAAGGGCACCGGGGCGGTGGCACCGAACAGCCATTCGATCGAGAACATCGTCGCCGCGAGTGGCACCGACAGGCCCGCGGTGAGCCCCGAGGCCACGACCACGCTCGTCCCGTTGCGCGGCAGCAACCGGCGCAGGCCGAGGAAGATGGCGTACCCGCCGTAGGCCGGCACGATGGCCATGTTCAACACGTTGTAGCCGAGTGCGGTCAGCCCGCCGTCCGCGAAGATCAGGGCCTGGGTCGCCACCACCACGGTGACCACGACGGCCCCGACCGCCGGGCCCAGCAGGATGGCCGCCAGGGCGCCACCGAGCAGGTGGCCGGTGGTCCCGGCCGCGACCGGGAAGTTGAACATCTGGGCCGCGAAGATGAAGGCCGCCGAGACCCCGGCCAGGGGCACCTGCTTCTCCCCCAACTGTTCCCGCGCCTGCCTGAGCGACACGCCGATGACCCCGGCGCTGATCATGCCCGTGGTCGCGGCCGTCCCGGCGTTCAGGAACCCGTCCGGTGCGTGCATGGCCTGCCACCTTCCCACTCGCGACCTCTTGTCGCGAACAGTTCGCAGCATAGTGCAACTGCGAGTCGATCGCAGCCGAATGCCCCGCGACGCCGACAGCCTCCAGCACCTGGCACATGGGGAGCCGGGTGTTGGCGGGCCCATTATCCTGCGTCGGACATGGATGCCGACCAGTTGCCACAACTCCTTCGTGACCGGGGCCACCGGGCCACCAGGCCGCGCCGTGCCGTCTTCGAGGCACTGCTGGACGACCACGGCCACCTGACCGTCGAGGAACTGGCCGAACGGGTCCACTCGCGCCAACCGTCGGTCAACCTGGCGTCGGTCTACCGGTCACTGGCGCTGTTCGAGGAACTCGGCCTGGCCCGCGAGACCCGACTGGGCGACGAGGGGGCCGGCCGGTGGGAACTCGCCCACCCCGACGAGCACTTCCACCTCGTCTGCGTCGAGTGTGGCAACATCGACCACCACCAGGGCACGCTGGTCGAGCAGGTCCGGGAGCACCTTGCGGGCGGCCACGGCTTCCAGGCGGAGACCGTCGACCTCACCGTCACGGGTCGCTGTGCCGACTGCGCCGGTCACACCTCCCCCGAGCCGTTGACCTCGCCCCGCCCGGCGACCGGACGCCCCTGACGGGCCGGCACACCGTTCAGCCCTCCGGCACCTGGATGGCGTCGGCCAGTTCGCCCACCGTCGGCTCGTCCAACTCCAGCGGCAACCGGCCGGCGGCCTCGTCGTGGCGACGGGCCGCGCTGCGCACCAGGCCGACGAACAGCGGATGCGGGTGCGTCGGGCGGGACTTGAGTTCCGGGTGGGCCTGGGTCGCGACGAAGTAGGGGTGGTCCGGCAGTTCGATGAACTCGATCAGGCGGTCGTCGGGCGACTTCCCGGAGAACGTCATGCCGGCCTCGGTGAAGCGGTCGCGGTAGGCGTTGTTGAACTCGTAGCGATGGCGGTGGCGCTCGTGCACCAGTTCGGCGCTGTCGTACACGCCGGCCGTGACCGTGCCCGGCACGAGCCGCGCCGGGTAGGAGCCCAGCCGCATGGTCCCGCCCATCGCCGTGACGTCGCGCTGGTCCGGCAGCAGGGCGATCACGGGGTGGGCGGTGTGGGGGTCGAACTCGGCCGAGTTGGCATCGCGCAGCCCCACCACGTTGCGGGCGAACTCGATGCAGGCGACCTGCAGGCCCAGGCACAGGCCCAGCCACGGGATGTCGTGGGTGCGGGCGTGGTGGGTGGCCGCGACCTTGCCGTCGACCCCGCGCACGCCGAAGCCGCCCGGGACGATCACGCCGTCGGCCAGGCGCAGGAGCGACCGGGCCGTCTCGGCGGTCACGTCGTCGGAGGCGACCCAGTCGATGTCCACCTTGACGCCGACCGCGATGCCGGCGTGCTCCAGTGCCTCGGCCACCGACAGGTAGGCGTCGGGCAACTCCACGTACTTGCCGACGATCGCGATGGTGACCCGGTCGGTGGCGCTGCGTTGGCGCGCGACCAGTTTGCGCCACCCGGTGAGGTCGGGCGGGGTGTCGGGGAGGCCGAGCCGCTTGGCCACGACCTCGTCCAGCCCCTCCTCCTTCATCATCAACGGGACCTCGTACAGCGAGTCCGCGTCGACAGCCGCGATGACCGCGTCCGGGTCGACGTCGGACTGCATGCCGATCTTGGCCCGCAGCGAGCCGTCGATGGGGCGATCGGCCCGCAACACCAGCACGTCCGGGTGTATCCCGATCGAGCGCAGTTCGCGGATGGAGTGCTGCGCCGGCTTCGTCTTGAGCTCACCGGCCGCGGCGATGTAGGGCACCAGCGCGACGTGGAGGTAGCAGATGTTGTCTCGGCCGACGTCATGGCGGAGTTGCCGGATGGCCTCCAGGAACGGCAGGCCCTCGATGTCGCCGACGGTCCCGCCGACCTCGGTGATGACGACGTCGATGGCCTCGCCGGGTGCGTCCCGCCCGACCTGGTGGATGCGGTCCTTGATCTCGTTGGTGATGTGCGGGATGACCTGCACGGTCTTGCCGAGGTAGTCGCCGCGACGTTCCTTGTCGATGACCGACAACCAGATCTGACCCGACGACACCGAGCAGCCGCGGTGCAGCGACTCGTTGAGGAAGCGTTCGTAGTGGCCCAGGTCGAGGTCGGTCTCGCCGCCGTCGTCGGTGACGAAGACCTCGCCGTGCTCGAACGGGTTCATCGTTCCGGGGTCGACGTTGATGTAGGGGTCGAGTTTCTGCAGCACGACCCGCAGCCCACGGGCCTTCAACAGCCGGCCCAGTGATGCCGCGGTGATGCCCTTGCCCAGCGCCGACGACACACCCCCGGTGACGAAGACGTACTTCGTGGCGCTGTCGGGCGGCCGGCCGGTGCGGAACTCGTCGGCCGCGCGGGCGCCCGGGCTCGAGGTCGCGGCGGCCGTGCTGGTCGCAGGCGTCGCGGAGGTGGCACCGTCCGGGGGCGAAGCGGCGTGACCGTTGCCGTCGCTGCCACCAACCTGCCCGACGGCGCCGTCGGCGGCCGACGAACCGTCCGGGGGCGTCCCGGGAGAGGAACCATTCACGACAACGTCATCGTTCACACCGCGCCTTGCTCGTCCGATCGGACGTCAGGAGGTCGGCCGCCACGGCGTGGCGAGGCACCCGGGACAATCGGTGGGTGCGTTCGCGGCCGGGACGGGGCCGTTGCTCGGCCAGGCTGCTGGCCGGCGGGTCGCGCGGCCATTCCGACGGTAGCACGAGGGCCACGTCCGACCCCAGCACCATCGACCAGGGACGCCGGTCATCGACGGGCAGCCACGGAGTTCCGCCGGCACCGAGTGCGGTCGCACCGCACCGTGGGCACTCATCCGCCGCCGGGGCCCACGGTCGACCGTCGACGGCCACCCGCGACGGCGTCGTCGAGCAGCTCGGCCGCGTGTGCGCGAGCCGCATCCGTGGTGTCGCCCCCGAGCATGCGGGCCAGTTCGGCCACGCGATCGTCGGCCGACACGCGTT
>JBBSMS010000191.1:0-5462 GCA_038233055.1 Nitriliruptorales bacterium | reverse complement strand
TCAGCCGCCTTGTCCAGTGACTCGGCAGGCGACCCGGTCGGCTGCTGCGCGGCGACGCCTCGGCCCCGACCGCCATGCCGAAGGCGGTGCGCCGGCGATCCCCCGCGGGCCGCCCCGGGGGGGGCCGCCCGCCTGCGGCCGCCGCACCGCCTTCGGCATGGCGGGTCGGGGCCGAGGCGTCGCCGCGCAGCAGCCGACCGGGTCGCCTGACGAGTCACTGGACAAGGCGGCGGCACGATCCGCTCGGCGTCAGTCCGGGCGGCGGGCGATCGTCGGGTGCGGGACACCTCCACGACACGAGGAAACCCGAGAAGTGGCATCCTCCGGTGACGT
The DNA here is from genome assembly GCA_038233055.1 of Nitriliruptorales bacterium. GTDB lineage: Bacteria > Actinomycetota > Nitriliruptoria > Nitriliruptorales > Nitriliruptoraceae > Salsipaludibacter. Next base: position 5,129 of record JBBSMS010000191.1, on the reverse strand, counting down.
CATCACCGGACCCGGGACGCGATGTCGTGTTCGCGTGGCAGGAACTGGTGGGATACGTGGCCTCGGCGCTGGTGGTCACCTCGCTGTCCATGACGTCGGTGCTGAGGCTGCGGATGATCTCCCTGGCCGGGTCGAGCACGTTCGTGGTCTACGGACTCGTGATCGGATCGGTCCCGATCCTGTTGACCAACGGCTCGATCGCGCTCCTCAACCTGTGGTTCCTGGCCCGCGAGTTCCGCGGCGAACGCGACCTGGGCGCCGTCGTCGTGCCGCCTGACTCACCATTCCTGCGTGACTTCCTGCACCACCACGCCGCCGACATCCGCCAGTTCCAGCCCGACGTCGAACTGGACGAGCCGACCGGCTTCGCCCTCCTCCTCACCCGCGACGGGCTCCCGGCCGGGGTCGTGCTGGGCACGCGCGACGACACCCACGAGCAGGGCACAGGCGGCGACCCGACGCCCCTCCGAGGCCCCCGATCCGTTCGTCACCGCGCGACCTTCCGGTCACCGCGTCGTGCTCGGGCGAGCCGGGGTATTGGGCGAGGCGTGACCATGCGATGCGGTCTGGACCCGGCCCCGACGACGGAAACCGCCCCGGCCATCACGTCGCACCTCGATGGCGACTGCTCGGCTGGCGACCGCAGGTTCGCGATGTTCGGTCCCTCCTGTCGGCAGTGGTTCCACAGTCGCGGCGTTCCACCTCTCATCTTGCACCTCCGCTCTGACACTGGCCAGGCGTCGCGCTGCGGCCGGGCCTTGCGCCGCGGCCGGGCCTTGCGTCGGGGTCGGGCCTTGCGCCCGGACCGGGTCGGGCCGTGCATCGCGGTCGGGCCTTGCGTCGGGGTCGGGTCGCCGGGTTGGATGCGGCTGGCCTCGACGACGCGTGTCCGGAGGACGACGATGCCTGCGATCGCGTGCCCGGCCTGTGGCGAGGACGACGACCTCGCCGGTGAGCGCGTCGAGGACCGGATCGTGATCACGTGCGGGGCGTGCGGGGCCGGCTTCGACCGCGACACCACGCCCACGTGTGGACTGTGCGGGGCGACCGACCTGGAGGGCATCCGCACGACCATCCTGCGCGAGGCCGGACGCGGCGAACAGTGGGCGCCCTCGGGACTGCGGATCGCGTGGTTCTGCTGGGTCTGCACCGGTCGCGACGTGACGTCCCCCGACCCCGTCCCGGGCCCGAACCCCCCACCCGGCGCGAACGACGAGGCCCGTGGCCTGCGCGCTCCATGACCGGTGGTCGACGGGGTCCGAGCGGCCCCGGCAGCGCGCGTCCGGACGGATTCTGCCGGTTGGACGTTCGGCGGCGGACAGGGGCCCGTGTTGCTCACTATCGTGCACATCCCCACCGTTCGAGGACCCAGCAATGCCAAACCCACCTGCCGGATGGCACCCCGACCCCCTGAGCCGCCACGCCCAGCGCTACTGGGACGGCACCCAGTGGACCGAGCACGTCGCGGACCAGTCCGGGAACATGTCGACCGATCCGCTCGACGGCGGCGGCCAGGCCGCGCAGCAGACGACCCAGGCCACGACCGACCAAGCCGCGGCGGACGGCGGCGGCTGGGGCCAGTCCACGCAGGCCGACACCGCCACTCAGCCGGACACCGCGCAGGCCGACACCTCGGCCTCTTCGTCGGGGGGCAAGGCCGACCAGGCCGCCACGACCGCGAGCCAGGAAACCGGGACCGACACCCCCACCTGGGGCGGGACGACCGACCCCGAACCGGAGGCCACGACCGAGACGACGACCGCCGAGTCGACGCCTGACGACACCCCGTCGTGGGGCGACAGCGGCACCGACACGGCCACCGCGGCGGGCGAGACCCCGGCATGGGGCGACTCGAGCGACACCGCTGCCGCCGATGACACGCCGTCGTGGGGCGACTCGAGCGACACCAGCACGGACACCGCGACGCCCGAGCCGTCCCAGGACCTGCCGGCCCGGGGCGACTCCGAACCGACCGACGAGTCCGCGCACACCGACGCGACCGACGAACCCGCCTGGGGCAGTGGTGCCGGAGCCGCCGGTGCTGCTGCTGCCGCCGGCGGGGTCGCGGCGACCGGAGGGGTCGCGTCGCACGACGTCGAGGACCACGCCACCACCGACGACGCCCCCACCGGCGGACGGGGCGAGGACACGGCGACTGCGGTCGATGCGGACACCAGTGCGACCGACACGGGCATGACCGACGCCGGCACGACCGGCGGCAGCATCAGCAACGCCAGCGTCGACCACCCCACCATCGCGGAGGTCGAGGTCGGCGACGGCGTCGTCGTCCGCCATGGTCGCGTCGTGGCCACGGCCGGTGACGTGTCGCTGGGTGACAGCCCCCACCCGGGGTCGCTGAGCGCGACCGGGTCCGGCACGATGTGGGTGGGCGCCGGTGGACGCGAGATCACGATCCTGGACGTCCCCGCGGCCGGCCTCACCGTGCACGACGACGCGTTGGTCGCGCACAGCGTCGGACTGAACCGCGAAGCCTCGTCGAACGGGATCGTCGGCTACGACGCGACCGCTGTCTCCGGTGGTGGCTGGGTCGCCATCGCGGCCGTCGGTGGCGCCAAGGAGTTGTCCCCGGTCGGCGGGATCGACGTCGTCGTCAGTGCGCTGGTCGCGTGGAGCAGCGACCTCGACGTCTCGCACGCCGAGCACGTCAACCTCACCGGCCGTGGCATCGTGCTGGTGTCCGCCGGCGACTGACGCACATTGGCACCGTTGCGACGCCCCCGCCGACCACACGGTCGGCGGGGGCGTCGCCGTGTCGCGGGTCGCTGCGGTCGATGCGTCGAGGGTTGTCCCCAGGAACATCACCACGTTGCTTGACAGTCACCTCTTGATGGCATATGATCGAACACATGTTCGCTTGCCGAGGAGCGCTCGCGACATGTCCACCCTGACCGCACCGGCCCCGGGAGCCCGGCATCCTGACCGGTGTCACCGCGGTCGACCCCAACGCGGACGGGACAGGTGAGGAACGGGCGGGCACGACCGGCGGGTGGCCAGGCGTCGGCCGGGTCGACGGTTCGTGGCATGCGTGGCCGAGCAGACCAGCGAGTACCGGGTCGAGCCTGCCCGCATCCCCACCACCACCATCCCGGCCGCCGTGATCGACGTCGACCCGCTCGAACATGCGTGGGCCCCGGGGGCCGCGCCCCGGGGCGGCGAGGCACGGCCCGAGGCGAACGGCACCGACCGAGCGGGCCGTCGATCCGATCCAAGGGCCTCGGACCGCGACGGCAGCCGGATCGACCCGGGCACAGGCCCGGACGCGGAACCGGACGGCCACGTCGGGTGGCACGTCGAGGAATTGGCGGGGCTGCTCGGAGATCGCGACGGGCTGGCGCGGATGGACGCGGCTGCGGTCCAGGCCCGGATCCGCCACCTGCGGCGCTTGTCGGGGCTGGCCGATGCCGCACTGGCGGCAGCGGTCGCCGCGCTCGATCGCGTGGGTGGGGTCGCCGCCGACGGTGCCGCGTCGAAGGCCGAGTGGCTCAAGGCCAACACCGGCCGGTCGGGACGGGACGCGGCCAGGATGGAACGACTGGCGAACAACCTCGAGTGCCTGCCCGCGACGGCGCAGGCACTGGCCACGGGCGGCTGTCGGCCGAGGCGGCGGATGCCGTGGTCGGCGCCGCCCGGGACGGCCGTCTGGGGTCGCCGGACCGAGTCGAGGAGGACTTGCTGTCGGTTGCCACGGACCGCTCGCCCGAACACCTGCGACGCCACATCCGGGCCCGGCAGCAACAGGCGGACGTCGGGGCGCTCCTGCGGGACGAGAAACGGCAACGCGCACGCCGCGGGGTGTCCAGGGCCCGTCAGGACGACGGCATGTGGAACCTGGGCGGGTGCCTCACCGGCGAGGTCGGCGACAAGTTCGCGACGATGATGGACGCCTTCGACCAGCCGATCGACCGGTCGCTGCCCGGCCCGACCAACCACGACCCGACCAGCGCCGCCATGACGCGCTCGAACGCGCCGTGGACGCGGTGCTCGACCGCAGACTGGTGCCCGGCACCGGGGGAATCACCCGTCCCCACCTGTCGGTCATCGTGCCCGCTTCCATGTTGGGGACCGACTTGGCGCGCCCGCCGGCCCGCGCTGACGACGGCCCGAACGGGTCGGACGATGCGGGCCAGCAGGGCGACCTGAGCCGGCAGGATGCGGCCCGGTCGGGCCAGGCGAGCGGGCCGGTCGATCCCGACGATCCCGCCTGGGCTGCGCTCGCGCCCGGTGAGACCCCGTTCGGTGGCCTGTTGTCACCCCAGGCCGTCCGCCGCATCGCCTGTGACGCCTCCATCAGCCGGATCGTGTTGACGGCCCGGTCACAAGTGCTCGACGTCGGGCGGGCGACTCGGAACTGGTCCGGCCCGCAGCGACGGGCCGTCAACGCTCGCGATCGCGGCTGCCGTGGCCCCAGCAGTTCCCGCCCGATCGCCTGGACCCAGGTCCACCACCTGCAGTGGTGGCGCCACGACGGGGGGACCTCGGTCGACAACGGACTTGCCCTGTGCCACCACTGCCACCACCTGGTGCACGACCGAGGCTGGACGGTTTCCCACGACGTGTTGACGTCCGAGGCGACCTGGACACGCCCCGACGGCGTGATCGTGGTCACCCGCCCCCGCGCCGGTCCCGCTCCTCTCCCGCCGGTCACGCCGACCAGGTCGACCTCGCCCCCCACTCGGGTGGCGCCGGCCGCGCCCGCCACGCCGACCGCCCGGGCCGACCGCCCACCGACGGACGACCCGCCCTTGCCTGGTCTGACCGGCTTCGACGCCCGTGGTCCGACCGGTTGACGAACGGGATCGAACAATCGCCGCGATCGGCCGTGGCGCATGGCCGTGGGAAACCGCCGTCGGCAAACAGCCGTGGGAACCGACAGCGCGAACAGCGTGGGAGACGGCCGTGGGGGGGGGGGGGGGGGGGCGGGGGGCGGGGCGGGCGGGGGCGGGGGGCGTGCGGGCGGCGTGGGGGGTCTGACCCCCCCCCGGCCCGGGGGCCGGCCCCCGGCCGGCCCCCACCGACCGGCCAGCCCGGGCCCCCGGCCCCCCCCGCCCCGCCCCACGGCCGTCTCCCACGCTGTTCGCGCTGTCGGTTCCCACGGCTGTTTGCCGACG
>JBBSMS010000190.1:0-5506 GCA_038233055.1 Nitriliruptorales bacterium | reverse complement strand
CAGGTGCCCCGCACCCGGTCGCGCGGGCGCGCGTGGCGTCGGCTCCTGTTGGTCGTGCTGGTGCCGGTGGTCGTGCTGGCCGCGTACGGGGCCGCGCTCGCGTGGCACCTGACCTCGTCCATCGAGCGCATCGACGTCCCCGGGCGCAGCGACCGCACCGGGTCACGGGTGAACGTCGCGGTCGTGGGCTCGGACTCGCGCGCCAACCTCACCCCGGAGCAACGGACCCAACTCACGACCGGCAACGCCGAGGGCGCCCGCACGGACTCGATCATGGTCCTGTCGGTGGCCGGCAGCCGACCCAGCCTGACCTCGTTCCCCCGGGACCTGTGGGTGACCCGCTGCGACGGCAGCCAGGGCCGCATCAACGCGACGCTGGGCATCGACGGACCGGGGTGCCTCGTCGACACCGTCGAGTCCCTGGGTGATCTGCCCGTCCACCACTACATCGACGTCGACTTCGGTGGGTTCCAGGAACTGGTCGACGCGGTCGGCGGGGTCGAGATCTGCGTCGAGAAGCCGCTGGACGATCCCCTGGCCGGCATCGACCTCCAACCGGGCTGCCAGGTGATGGACGGGACCACGGCCCTGGGGTACGTGCGCACCCGCAAGCTCGACAACGACCTCGAGCGCATCCGGCGCCAACAGCAGTTCATCGCCGCCCTCGCCAGCGCGGTCGCCACGCCCGAGACGCTGGCCAACCCGGTCCGCGCCTGGCGCACCACCGGTGCTGTCGGCGCGGCACTCCGCGCCGACATGGACCTGGGCATCGTCGCGCTCGCGCGGCTGGGGTTCGGCGCTCGCGCCATGGCGTCCGGTGACCTGGACACCGCGACCGTCCCGGGCACCCCCGCACGCATCAACGGGGCCGCGGTCCTGGAACCGGACCTGGTCGCGGCCGAGGAAGTGTTCGAACCCCTGCGGCAGGACACCGGCGGGGTCGATGCGGGCCCCGAGGAGGAGCCGATCGAGTTGCCGAGTCGGGACCAGGTCGCCGTCACCGTGCTCAACGGTGGCTCGCTGACCGGCGGCGCCCGAGCCACGGCGGACGCCCTTGCCGGCCTGGGTTACGTGATCACCGAGGTCGGCAACGCCGAGGCGACCGCCACGACCACGATCGTGGTGGGACCCGACGGACAGGCGACGGCCCAGCGGCTCACCGCGGACCTGCCGGTCACGGCGACCATCGACGACAGTGGTGAGGTGGACGGACGGACCGTGGGTGGCACGCAGGCCGTACTGGTGCTCGGCAGCGACCTCGACCCCGCCGACGTCGCGACCGACGTCGGCTGACACCCTCGCACCGCCCGTTGCGGGAGTGTTCCAGCGTGGGTGACGGGGAGGGCGTCCGCTACGATCGGAGGCGCTCGCGGGTTCGAGACCGCACACACTGGTCGCATCCCCGCCAGCCCTGCCCCCGCCCACTGCCCCGAGGGACGTGCGTGCACGACGACGACGACCCCAACGCCACCGGCGATGCCACCCGTGACGTGGCACCGGACACCCCGCCGTTGTTCGACGGTCGGTCCACGTCGGCAGGGGCCACGACCACGCGCCCGCGCGACACCACGCGCCCGCGCGACGCCGGTCCGACCGACGACGCGGTCGACAGCGGGGACGCGGTGCCGCACGACGACACGACGCGCCCCCTGGCCGCATCCGGGCGCACCGATCCGGATGCCACGACGGTGATCGACCGGGTTCCGGCCGCTGGCGCCCCGGCCGGGCCGACGGTCGTCGGTGATCGGGCGTCGGCTGGCGTCCCCCCGTCCGACGACGTGGTGGTCGACCACGCCCGCGACGACGAACCCCGCTGGGGCTGGCGCCTGGCGGCCGTCCCGCTGGTCGTGCTGTTGGTGTTCGCGGCCTGGGTCGGCTGGTTGTTCGCCGAGCGGGCCGGTGAGGCGATGCCGGGGGTCACCGTCGAGGGCTTCGACGCCAGCGGCATGACCGGGGACGAGATCACGTCACGCCTGGACGACATCGTCGCGACCCGCCGACAGGCCACCGTCACCGTCACGGCAGGCGACGTGCAGTACGACTACCAACTGGGCGAGGATGGCTACGCAGCGGACGTGACCACGACCGTCGACCGCGCGCTGTCAGCCGGCAGGGACGGTCCGTTCGGGTCCTTCGTCACCCACGTCGAGGCGTCCCGCGGCCAGACCGCGTGGACCTTCGACCTCGAGGGCGTGTCCGTCGATGGTGACGTCGACGACTTCCTGGCCGCGATCGACGAGGACATCGACCTCCCCGCCACCGCCGGCTCGGTCACCATCGACCCGGAGACGTTGGAGGTCGACTCCGAGGCGCCCCGGCCGGGCGCCGATACCGAGGTCGACAGCGTCCGTGCCGAGCTGGTCAGGCTGCTGGGCACCGGCGAGGACGGCGACCTGACGATCCCGGTGGAGACCCTGGAGCCCCTGGTCGACCCCGCCAACGTCGAGGCCACGGTCGTTCGTGCCACTGCCGTGCTGGCCGACCCCTACGTACTCGTGACCGGGGACGACTCGCTGACCATCGACCCCTCAGAGGTCGCACCCGCGCTGTCGATCGTGGACACCGACGACGGCTACGGCGTCACCTTGGACCGTGACGGCATCCGCGAGGTCCTGACCGACGGCCGCGGCGACCGCTTCGCGGTGTCCCCCAAGTCCGCCAGCTACAAGGTCGTGAACGGCGACCGGACCTTCGACGAGAAGGGCTCCGCGACCTTCGATCCCAGCCCCGCGCGGGTGGACGTCATCGAGGGCCGCACCGGGCGGGAGTTCAACCCGGACGTCGCCGCCGACCTGCTGGTGTCGTTGTTCGACGCCGGCGAACACCGCGGCAAGTTCGACCTTGACGTGGTCAACCCCTCCGTCAGCAACGCAGAGGCACGCGACGCCCGCCCCGACGCGCTGCTGGGCACCTTCACCACCTACCACGAGGCCGGCGGCAACCGGGTCTTCAACATCCACCTGCTGGCCGACCTGATCGCCGGCGAGGTCCTACCACCGGGCGACGACTTCTCGGTCAACCGGGACGTCGGCGACCGCAACGAGGAGAAGGGCTTCAAGCCGGCCGGGGCCATCCAGGAGGGCGAGATCATCGACGACGACATCGGCGGTGGCGTGTCCCAGCTGGCGACCACCTTCTACAACGCCGCCTTCTTCGCCGGCATCGACGTCCTGTCCTGGAAGCCCCACAGCCTGCCGATCGACCGCTACCCGCTGGCCCGCGAGGCCACCTTCAGCTACTCCGGCGGGCTCGACATCCACATCCTCAACGACACCCAGGGAGCACTGGTCGTCGAGACCTCCTACAGCAGCACCTCGATCACCGTGTCGATCTTCGGCCAGGACGACGGCCGCAAGGTCACGGCACGGATGGGCGAACCGCACGACTACGAGGACTTCGAGGTCGTCCGCCGGACCACCGAGGAGATCCCCGCCGGCCAGACCCGCACGGTCCAGACCGGTGGCGAGGGATTCACCGTCGACTACGAACGGATCATCCGCGGCGGGAACAACCCCGGTCGTGAGGAGTTCAGCTGGGCGTACAGCCCCAAGCCGACCATCATCGAGACCGGGGCGAGGTGACCGTCGAGGGACCGGCAACCGTCCCGCACGCCGCGGCGTCCGACCCGGGCCCCACGGACCCGACCACCCGCACGGAGGCCACTGCCGACGATGAGCGACCTGCCCCCACCACCTCCGCCACCGCCCGCACCGCCACCGCCGCCACCCACCCCAACTGGCGGCGGACCGCGCTGGCAGTCGCCCGACCTGCCCCCTCCCCCGCCACCGGACGGCGGCGGACCGGCCGACCCCGGCGGCACCGACGACGAGCGCTCCCGGACGCCCTGGATCGTGGGCGCGCTCGTGGCCGTCCTGGTGCTCGCAGGCCTTGGTTGGGTGGTGTCCCGGGACGACGACCCCGCGCCGACCGCGGCACCGTCGGCCACACCGTCCCCGTCCACCCCGGCCCCGTCCACCCCGGCCCCGTCCACCCCGGCCCCGTCCACGCCGGACGCGACCGAGGACCCCGCCAGCCCCGACCCCGGCCCGTCACCGTCGGGCAACCCGCTCGACGACCTGCTGGGCGAGGGCGGCCTGGGCGACCTGTTCGGCGAGGAGGGACTGGACGACCTGCTGGGTGGCGGGGGCATCGACCAGGACCTGCTCCGCTGCCTCGCACCCGACGGCGCCCAACCGTCGTTGGAGAGCACCCCGCTGCCGGACGACCCGGCCGAGGCCATCCGCACCATCGGTGACCAGGTCGCCGACCTGCGCGACCTCGAGTTCGCCGATCCGATCGACCTCGAACTGCTGTCCAACGACGAACTGGCGGACCGGGTCATCGGCCTGACCGACGAGGACTATCCGGTCGAGGACAGCGACACCGACCAGGCGATCCTGGTCGCGCTCGGCCAGGCCGACCCGGACATCGACCTGCGGGCCACCTACCTCGACCTGTTGGGCGAGCAGGTGGCGGGGTTCTACGACCCGGACAGCGGCGAACTGGTGGCCGAGTCCGCCGGCGACCTGGCGCCGGCCGACCGCATCATCGTCGCCCACGAACTCGACCACGCGCTGACCGACCAGGCCCTTGGCCTGCCGGACCTCGACGACGACGTCGACCTCGACGCCATCCTCGCCCAGCAGGCCCTGGTCGAGGGGGACGCGACCGTGCTGATGCAGCAGTGGGCCGGCGCGAACCTGTCCCTGGTCGAGCAACTGTCGCTCGCGGTCCCCGGGGTCGAGACCCAGGCGCTGGACGAGGCGCCATACGTGCTGCAGCAGCAACTGCTGTACCCGTACGACACCGGCCTGTCGTTCGTCTGCTCGCAGTACAACGACGGGGGCTGGGCAGCCGTGGACGCGATGTACGACGACCTCCCGACCACCACCGCGCAGGTGCTGTTCCCCGAGCGCTACGAGGATCGGGAGGCGGCGGTCAAGGTCGCGCCGCCGTCGTTGGACGGGGCCACGGAACTGCGGCGCAGCACCTGGGGTGCCGTCGACCTGAAGTGGTTGCTGGAGGCGCCCGGCGACGATCCGTCCGCAGGCCCCGACGACGCGACCGACCTGGTCGAGGACTGGGCCGGTGGTGAACTGGCGGCATGGGACGTCGACGGCCAGACCGTCGTGGCGCTGCGGGTGGCGGCGCGGCGATCGGGCGCTGGCCTGTGCCCGGCGCTCCAGGACTGGGCCGACGCCGCGTTCCCGGACGCCACCCCCGCCAGGGCGGAAGGTGGGGAAGCGCAGGCCTGGGCCGGCCGCGACCGGGCCGGCACGATCACCTGTGACGGCGATGTGGTGACAGCCGTGGTCGGCAGCGACCTCGCCACGGTCCGACGGGTCGGTTGACGCCTGCCTTCGCGCTAGGTGCTGTCTGACGGATGGTCTTGGTTCCGGGCTTTCGGTGGGCGCATCGGCTTGGGTAAGGCCAGTCGATCTGGAGAACGGGCATGGCCAAGCGGGACGTGATCACCGATGAGATCTGGGCGTGGATGGAGCCGTTG
>JBBSMS010000189.1:0-5579 GCA_038233055.1 Nitriliruptorales bacterium | reverse complement strand
GTTCGTACGTCACGCACCGATCCCACCCCGGCTCGCTGACGCGAGCTGGATCAACCGACCCGCCGACGACCCCGACTGCACGGAGGAGATGGCTCACTAGATTCTCAAAGAACTTGTCCCACCAAGCTTGACATGTTCCGTGGACGCTGTCCCGGTCGGTTCGCGGCCGGTGCAGGACGCCGTTGCGAGGAATGCCACGGCGGCACCCAGGTCCCACAACAGCGTGCGTCGTGTCAGGACTGGCACGGGACCGGTGGTGGTCGAGTGGTCGGTGGCGTCCATGGCACCTCGATGGTCGCGGATCGTTTGCGTGCACAGGGTGTCGAGCAGACCGCACGGCCTCGGGCCTGTCCACGTCCCCGCCCGGGACGTCATGGACTGGTCATGGCGTCGCGCGACGGGTCGTGTTGGCCGATCACGGGGGTGTGGCTGGCGGCCGTTCAGTCGTCGGGATCCTGCCACAGGCGCCGGGCGAGGTCGCGGCACCAGGCCTCCGACGGCCCGGCGGCCGTCACCACGCTGGTGTCGCGGTACTCGATGCCCTCCCGGAGCGGGAAGTGGCCGTCGTCGTCGACGGCGACCACGCTGCCGCCGGCCTCGGTGACCAGGACCAGGCCGGCGGCCACGTCCCACACCTTTGGGACGCGCTGGTAGACGGCAGCCAGGCTGCCGTCGGCGACCAGGGCCAGTTCCAGGGCGGACGAGCCCATGACACGGGCCTTGAAGAAGGTGCCGCGACGCCACCGCCGGATCGTCCCGGGGGTGACCGCGATGGGCTCGTGGCGGGTCGACCGGTCCGTCAGGTCCGACGCCGGGCTGACCTCGATCGAGTTGCCGGCGAGGAACGCCCCTCCGCCACGCGTTGCGGTCCAGCGCCGGTCCAGCGTGGGGGCGTCGATCATGCCCCACACGACCTCGCCAGCGTGGGCCAGCGCGATGGACACGCACCACCACGGCAACCCGGCCGCGTAGTTGGTCGTCCCGTCGATGGGGTCGATGATCCAGGTCCACTCCGACCCGTCCCAGGTCGTGCGACCCTCCTCGGAGATGATCGCATGGTCGGGGAACTCGGCCGCGATGGCGTCGACGAGCAGTGCGTCCACGGCGAGGTCCACTTCGGTGACCGGGCTGCCGTCGCGCTTGTCGTGGCGCCGCGATCGACCTGTGCCGGCCAGCAGGCGGGGTTGCAGATCGTCGACGGTGGCCTTGGCGAGGGCCGCGGCGCGAGTCACGATCGCGGCGGCGTCGGCCCCCGGCGGGCCGGGCACCGGCGGGGCAGGCGTGTCGACGTCGGGTGGCATGCCCCCACGCTACGGGGTGGCGGCGATCGTCGTCCCACGGAGACCGCTCCTGCGCTCGGCCAGCCCCGACAACACGATGGCCACCGGGTTCGTCGCGTGTCCGTGGGCGATCCTGGCCGCGCCTGGCCGGGCGGCCACCCCCGACCTCCGACACCCGGGTGGCGACCGGGTTACGCTGGCGTAGGTTGCGATGGTTCGCGAGGGGGACTGGCCCGCGGTCCCGACCGATCGCCCGTCCCCGCCGAACCCCCCACCGAACCCCCCACCCGCACCATTGTCCGACAGCCGCCCCGACGATCCGTCCCGCCGAGGTCTCCATGCGTTCACCTGCCGATGTCGTCAGCGACATGCGCGCCGTCTCCGCCACCATCCGTGGCGTCGAGGTACCCACCGAGAACACCGTCAAGTGGCAGCGCCGCTCGATGCTGGCCATCTCGATCATCCCGCCGCTGGGGATCCTGTTCGCCGCCGTGCAGGTGTGGGGGTGGGGCCTGACGGGCCGTGACCTCGTGCTGTTCGGGGCCTTCTACGTCCTGACCGGACTGGGCATCACGGTGGGGTTCCATCGCCTGTTGACCCACAAGTCCTTCGACGTGCCCAACTGGGTGCGGGTCGGCTGGGCGATCGCGGGTTCCCTGGCGATCGAAGGCGGCGTCATCGACTGGGTCGCCACCCACCGTCGCCACCACGCCTACTCCGACGAGGAGGGCGACCCGCACTCGCCCCACCTCGAGGCCGCCGACGGCGTCAAGGGCGTCGTCAAGGGCCTGCTCCACGCCCACCTGGGCTGGATGTTCGCCCCGTCGGGCACCAAGGCCGAGGTCTGGGCCCCCGACCTGCTCGACAACCCGGGGATCGTGCGGGTCCACAGGTCCTTCCCGTGGCTCATCCTGGTGACCTTCGGGACGCCGGCGCTGCTGGGCGGCCTGTGGGCGGGTTCGTTCGCCGGGGCCGTCACCGGGCTGGTCTGGGGCGGCCTCGTGCGCGTCTTCCTGCTCCACCACGTGACCTGGTCGATCAACTCGATCTGCCACTTCTACGGGTCCACGCCGTTCAAGGCCCGTGACGAGTCGCGCAACAACCTGTGGCTGAGCGTGGTGTCGTTCGGCGAGTCGTGGCACAACGCGCACCACGCCTTCCCGGCCTCGGCCCGCCATGGGCTGCGCTGGTGGGAGGTCGACCTGTCGTGGATCACGATCCGCACGATGAAGATGGTCGGGATCGCCCGCAACGTCAAGCTGCCGAGTGCCACCCAGTTGGAGCGCAAGCGCCTGCCACGGCCCGCCAAGACCTGACCTCCATCGACGCGCCGCGTCGCCCGCCGGCGCCACCCGCACGCTCCTGAGCGGAAGGTTGCGCGATGCCCACGACCCGCATGACGGGGTCGCAGCGACGCCAGCAGCTGATCGAAGTCGGTCGTGCCCTGTTCGCCGAGCGCGGCTACCAGGCGGCGACCGTCGAGGAGATCGCGGACCGGGCAGGCGTCACCAAGCCGGTCGTGTACGAGCACTTCGGCGGCAAGGACGGGCTCTATGCCGTCGTGGTCGATCGCGAGATCGACGAGTTGTCGGCGCGCATGACGGCCGCCATCTCCACCGACAAGGCCCGGATCGCCGGTGAACAGGCCGCGCTGGCCTTCCTCACCTACATCGACGAGCGTGGCGACGGCTTCAAGGTGCTGGTCCGCGACGCCCCCGTTGGCCGAGGCGAGAGTGCGTTGGCGACCGTCATGGGTGATGTCGCCGTCCGGGTCGAGCAGTTGTTGCTGGCGACGTTCGCCGACCGCGGCTTCGACGCCGAGGCCGCCCCGATGTACGCGCGCATGCTGATCGGGGCCGTGGCGTTCGTGGGGGAGTGGTGGTTGGAGGCCGGCAAGCCCGATCGCGACCGCATGGCCAGCCACTTGGTCAACCTGCTCTGGAACGGCCTGAAGGGCCTGGAGTCCGAGCCACCGCCCCTGCGCATCCTGGCCGCCGGCACCCACGCCAACGGCCGTCCTGGCGGCGAGTGATGGCCCGGCTGCAGGTGGCGGGTGTGCAGGCCGACCTGGCCTGGGAGGACCGCGACACGAACCTGGCCCTGCTGGGACGCGAGGTGTCGCGCGCCGCCGCGAACGGCGCCCGGCTGGTCGTCCTTCCGGAGATGTTCCCCACCGGGTTCTCGATGCACACCGAGGTGACTGCCGAGGCGGCCGACGGCCCGTCCGCGACCTTCCTGCGGGACGCCGCGATGATGACCGGCGCCTGGACCGCCGGATCGTTCGCCTGTCGCGACGGAGGCCCCGACGACCGGCCGACCAACCGGTTGTTGCTGGCGTCGCCGGGCGGGGACCTGCACCACTACGACAAGGTGCACCCGTTCTCACACGGCGGTGAGGCCGACCACTTCGCGCCGGGGCGACGTCTGGTCGTGGTCGACGTCGAGGACGTCCGAGTGGCACTGTTCGTGTGCTACGACCTGCGGTTCGCCAACGTCTTCTGGGAACTCGCGCCGGACGTCGACCTCTATGTCGTGCCGGCCAACTGGCCGACCCGGCGTCGGCGCCATTGGCAGGCGCTGCTGACGGCCCGGGCGATCGAGGACCAGGCGTTCGTGCTGGGCGTCAACCGGGTCGGTGTGGGTCGACGGGTGGACGGCGGCGACCTGCCCTACGGCGGCGACACGATGCTGGTCGACCCGTGGGGTGCGACCGTCGCGGCGATGGCGGACCAGCCCGGGCTCGTGATGGGTGCGGTCGACACCGACGCCGTGGCCGAGGTGCGGTCGCAGTTGGCGTTCCTGCCCGACCGACACTTCTCGGACGACCTGTCGCGCGACGACGTCGTCGATGGGGGCTGACCGATGCCGACCTGGGTGTGCCTGCTGCGTGGGATCAACGTCGGGGCCCACAACCGGGTGTCGATGGCCGACCTGCGTGACGGCCTGGCGGGGCGGGGGTATCCCGAGGTCCGGACCCACCTGCAGAGTGGGAACGTCGTGCTGACGACCCGGCATCGCACCGAGCACGGCATCGCCGAACTGGTGCACGACACCGTGCTGGCGGTTGCCGACGTCGACGTGCCGGTGATCGCTCGTAGGGACGACGCGCTCGCCGCGGTGGTGGCCGCCCACCCGTGGCCCGACCCGGACCCGAAGCTGACGATGGTTGCCTTCCTGGCAGACCGTCCCGACGGCAACGGCGTCGACGACCTCCACGACCAGACCTTCGGCGCGGACCGGTGCCGCGTCGTGGGCCGCGAGGTCCACCTCGCCTACGACACGTCCAGCCACGACAGCCCGCTGTCGCTGGCGTTGTTGACGCGACGACTGGGCGTCGACGGCACGGTCCGCAACTGGCGCACCGTCACGACCCTGGCGGACCTGTCGGCGTGATCCGCGCCGCCGACCTCGTGAGGCGTGCGTGTGCGGCAAGCGCGCATCGAGGAGGCCCCGATGTCGAGGAACGATCGTCTCGATCGTGTGGTGGGTGAGGTCGGCACACTGCCGGCGCGTGATCAACGAGGAGACTCGCCATGACCCAGTACCTGCTCGCCGTCCACACCGACTTCGACGCCCCGCCCCCCGGCGAGGACGAGATGATGGCCGCCTTCGCCGCCGTCGACGAGTTCAACGCCGACCTGCAGGCCTCGGGCTCATGGGTCTTCGCCGGTGGGCTCCAGGCCCCCGACACCGCGACCACGGTGGACGCCACCGGCGGCAACGCGGTGATGACGGACGGCCCCTTCGCCGAGACCAAGGAACAGTTGGGCGGCTTCTGGGTGGTGACCGCACCGG
Organism: Nitriliruptorales bacterium; assembly: GCA_038233055.1. Classification (GTDB taxonomy): domain Bacteria; phylum Actinomycetota; class Nitriliruptoria; order Nitriliruptorales; family Nitriliruptoraceae; genus Salsipaludibacter. The sequence continues at coordinate 504 of JBBSMS010000189.1, read as the reverse complement.
ATCTCGATGCCGCGCTGGACTTGGCGGCGCGTGCCTCCGTCGCCTGCCGCGAACGGATCGAGGTCCGTCCGTTCCAGCACGTGTCCGAGGTTGACGAGGCATGACCAGCGACGACCGGGCCGCTCCGGCGGCCTCTATGGCGACGGTCGACCAGGTCTTCCGAGAGGAGTACGGCCGGGCGGTCGCCACCCTGATTCGCCTCGTCGGCGACATCGGTGTCGCCGAAGAGGTGGTCCAGGAGGCCTTCGAGGTGGCCCTGGAGCGCTGGCCGGTCGACGGCGTGCCACCCAGCCCGGCCGGGTGGATCATCACGACCGCCCGCCGGCGCTCCATCGACCGGTTCCGACGCGAGTCAAGTTGCACGTCGCGCTCGATCGCGGCGGCCCTGGCACGTGCACCCCGCGAGGAGTTGGAGGAGGTGGGAGAGCCCGTGCCCGACGATCAGCTTCGCCTGCTCTTCACCTGCTGCCATCCGGCGCTGTCGCATCCCGCGCAGGTCGCGCT
>JBBSMS010000188.1:0-5744 GCA_038233055.1 Nitriliruptorales bacterium | reverse complement strand
TCCCACGTAGACGACGCGCTTGCCGGGCTCGACGAGGTCGAGCGCCATCGCCGGGAGGGCCGGGGCGTTCGAGCAGTCGATCACGGCATCCCAGGGACGGTCGGGGAGCTCGTCCCGGGTCAGGACCCCGTCGAAGCCGAGCGTGCGAGCGAATGCCAGGGACCGCTCGCTGCGACCCATCAGGTGCACCTCGGCGCCGGCCGCGCGGGCGAACATCGCGACGAGCAGACCGATGGTGCCCGGCCCGAGCACCAGTGCATGGTCGCCCGGCGCCAGGTCGGCGCCCCACACCGACCGGAGGGCGTTGCCGCCGGGTTCGACCAGTGCACCAAGCGCGTCGTCGACCGTGTCGGGCAGTTCGCGCAACGCGCGCTCGGGAATCGCCACCTGCTCGGCCAACGCTCCGGCTCGTCCGCCGCGGATGCCCAGTTCCGTGCGAAACTCGCAGACGTGCTGGCGGTCGGCCCGGCATCGGTGACACGTGCCACAGCCGAGCATGGTGTCGCCGGTCACGCGTCGTCCGAGCCAGCGACGGTCGACTCCCTCCCCGACCGTCGTGACGGTGCCCATCCATTCGTGTCCGATGCGAATCGGATACTCGGCGAACCCCTCCTCGAGGTACTGCATCTCGCCCGTGAAGAACTCCATGTCCGTGCCGCAGACGCTCGCGCGCGCGACGTCGACGACGACCTCGCCGGGGCCGGCGACCGGAGGCTCCAGGTCCTGGACGCCGGCCTCGCCCGGCCCCGTGACGACGAACGCCTTCATCGTGGCGCCAGCACGTGCTGCCGCTGACGACCGAGGCCATCGATGCCGAGTTCGATCACGTCGCCGGGTTGCAGCCAGATCGGGGGCGTGAATCCCATGCCGACCCCCGGTGGGGTGCCGGTGTTGACGAGGTCGCCGGGCTCGAGCACGAGGAACTGGCTCAGGTAGTGGACGATGGCGTACGGATCGAAGATCATCGTCGCCGTCGTCCCGGTCTGGCGCCGGACCCCGTTGACGTCGAGCCACAGGTCGAGCGCGTGCGCGTCGTCGATCTCGTCCGGGGTGACCAGCCACGGGCCGGCCGGATTGAAGGTCTCTGCCGACTTGCCCTTGCTCCACTGTCCGTTGCGTTCCATCTGGAACGCGCGCTCGCTCACGTCGTTGACGACCGTGAAGCCCGCGATCGCCTCCCGAGCCTCGTCGACTGAATCGAGATAGCTCGTGCGGCGGCCGATCACGATGCCGAGTTCGACCTCCCAGTCGGGCTTGGTCGCGCCGCGCGGGATGCGCACGTCGTCGTCGGGTCCGACCAGGGTGTTCGGCGACTTCGTGAACAGGATCGGCTCCGCCGGGACCGGTTGGCCGGTCTCCGCCGCGTGGTCGCGGTAGTTGAGGCCGATGCACAGGATCTGGTGCGGTCGGGCGAACGGGGCGCCGATGCGCTGGTCACCGAGCGGCGTCGCCGACGTGCCGTCGTCCATGCGCTCGGCGACGACCGGGCGGATGCGGTCGAGACCGCCGCCCCCGAAGAACGCCTCGTCGAAGTCGGTCACGACATCGGAGAGGTCGATGTACGTGTTGTCGTTCAGCAGCACGGCGGGCTTCTCTGCCCCGACGGGGCCGATGCGCAGGAGTTTCATGAGGTCCTCGGTGGGTGGTGGGAGGAACGGGCACGGCTGCACGGGCCGGGGGCCAGCCACGGCCGCGGACGCCGGGGTCGACCGTGGTCCGGCGCGCCCCGGGGAGAACTCGATGACGTCTCGCTCACACCTGCAGCGAACCCATCCCGCCGTCGACCCGCAACACCAGGCCGGTGGTCGAACCGGCGTCGGGCGACGCGAGGTAGGCGACGGCGGACGCGACCTCGTCGGCGGACACGAGCCGACCGATCGGCTGGCGCCGGCGCAGGGCCTCAGAGGCAGCCGCCGGGTCGTCCGCGGCATCCAGCAGGCGTCCCACCCAGGGCGTGTCGGTCGTGCCCGGCGCGACCGCGTTGACGCGGATGCCGTCGTCGATGTGGTCGGCGGCCATCGCGAGGGTGAGCGCGGCAACGGCCCCCTTGCTCGCGCTGTAGAGCGCGCGGTTCCTGACGCCAACGAACGCGACGACCGAACTGGTGTTGATGATCGCCGCGCTCGGGGACTTCCGCAGGTGGGGGAGCGCGGCGGCGGAGACCCGCGCCATCGAGATCACGTTGACGTCCAGGACCCGGCGCCACTCCGCGGGGTCGTTCGCGGCGACGTCGCCGGCCGCGCCGATCCCCGCGTTGTTGACCACGATGTCGAGGCGACCGAAGCGGTCGACGACGGCGCTGACGGCGGACTCGACCGCGCTGTCGTCGGTGACGTCGCACACCAACGCGGGGATGCCGTCGGGCGCCGCGGAGATGTCGCGATCCAGGATGACGGCTTCGACCGCGCGTTCCCGCAGCAGCTCGATCGTGTGGGCGCCGATACCGCTGGCACCCCCGGTGACGATGGCGACGAGTCTGTCGGTCATGTCCGATCTCCTGTCGTGGCGTCGTCCATCCGCGGGCTCAGTGTGACTCACGGCTCACCTTCGATCCACTCGCAGCGCGGAGGAAGTCGAGGTCGGCACCGGTGTCGGCCTGCATCACGTGGTCGACGTAGAGGCGTTCCCAGCCGCGCCGGGGATTGGCGAAGCCGTCGATCGTTGCGGCATTCGGCACCCGCGCGGCCAACTCCTCGGCCGACACGTGGAGCTCGAGGCGCCTCCCGCGAACGTCGAGCGAGATGTGGTCGCCGGTCTGCACCAGGGCGAGTGGTCCGCCGGACGCAGCCTCGGGCGCGACGTGCAGGACGACGGTTCCGTAGGCGGTGCCGCTCATCCGGCCGTCGCAGATGCGCACCATGTCGCGCACGCCTCGCTCGAGCAGCTTCTTCGGCAGCGGCATGTTCGCCACCTCGGGCATGCCGGGATAGCCCTTCGGCCCGCAGCCGCGCAGGACCAGCACCGAGTCGGCGTCCACGTCGAGGCCGGGGTCGTCGATGCGAGCCCGAAAGTCCTCGATGCTGTCGAACACGACTGCCCGACCCCGGTGCTCCAGCAGGTGCGGGGACGCTGCGGCTGGCTTGATGATCGCGCCACCGGGAGCAAGGTTGCCGCGCAGGACGGCGATCCCGGCTGCCGGCAGCAGCGCAGACCCACGCGGGGTGATCACGTCCGGGTCCCAGATCCGTGCGTCATCCAGGCAGTCGACGAGCGGCCGGCCGGTGATGGTGAGCGCAGACGGGTCCAGCAGATCGCGGACCTCGCGCAACACCGCGAGGAAGCCGCCGGCTCGGTACAGGTCGTCCATCAGGTACTGCCCCGCGGGCTGGAGGTTGACCAACAACGGGACGTTCGCGCCGACCCGGTCGAAGTCGTCGATCGTCAGTTCGATGCCGAGTCGGCCCGCGATCGCGAGCAGGTGCACGACCGCGTTGGTCGAGCCACCGATCGCCGCCAACGCCACGATCGCATTGTGGAACGATGCCGCGGTCAACAGCGTGCTCGGACGGCGATCGGTGGCAACGAGCTCGACAGCGAGCCGGCCGGTCTCGTGCGCGGCCTCCAGCAGACGGGCATCGGGCGCGGGCGTGCCGGCGAGGCCGGGCATGATCATGCCCAGCGCCTCCGCGACCAGCGCCATCGTCGACGCCGTGCCCATCGTGTTGCAGTGGCCCTTGCTGCGGATCGTCGCCGACTCCGACTGCAGGAACAGCTCGTTGGAGAGCGTTCCGGCGCGCACCTCCTCGCTCAGCCGCCAGACGTCCGTGCCGCATCCCAGCGCCTCACCGCGGAAGTGACCGGTCAGCATCGGACCGCCGGGCACGACCACGGCCGGCAGGTCGACCGAGGCCGCGGCCATCAGCAGCGCCGGGATCGTCTTGTCGCACCCGCCCAGCAGGACGACGCCGTCGATCGGATTGGCCCGCAGCATCTCCTCCGTCGCCATCGCCGCCATGTTGCGCCACAGCATCGCGGTCGGCCGCACCTGCGTCTCGCCGAGCGAGACAACCGGCAACTCCAGCGGGATCCCACCGGCCTCGTAGATGCCGTTCTTCACCGACTGCGCGACCTCGTCGAGGTGCGAATTGCACGGTGTGAGGTCCGACGCCGTGTTCGCGATCGCGATCTGGGGGCGCCCCTCGAACGCGGTCGAGGGAACGCCGCGCCGCATCCACGCCCGATGGATGTAGGCGTTGCGATCGGTCCCCGAATACCACTCCGAACTGCGAAGATCGTCCACGTTGCCGGCCTCCATGGCGGTGTCCCGGCTCAGCGGGACGACGACCGCCCGATGCAGGTTAGAAGGAGTCGCGGAGGAACGGGCTCGGGCCGGCGAACAGGGCCGCCAAGGCCGCGATGTCGTCGTCGTCGTCCACGCCCCGCAGGCGGCCGGCGCGAACCATCGCGTGGGGGGTCGCGAAGCCGGTGTACATCGACGACAAACGCACCGATGTCGACGGCGACCCGTCCGGCCCCGCCGGGTGTCAGCCGGGTGTGGCCGTCGTCGACCTCCGCCCGCCGCAGCCACCGCTCGGTCGCCACCAGCCCACCGGGCTCGGTGTCCGTGACGGCGTTGTGGACGGCGAGCAGTGCGGGCAGGTCGTCGTCGGACCATGGCCGCAGTACGACGTCGTCGGGTGGTGTCGGCAGCGCCAACAGTTCACGCAGGGCCAGGCGCCGACGGACGTGGTCGCCCGCCACCTCCCAGCCCCATCGTCGGTACGGCAGCGGGACGCTGGGGAGGAGGGTCGACACGACCAGCCCGCGGTCGGCCATCAGGTCGAGCCCGGCGGCCAGCAGCAGCGACCCGATGCCGCGACCGCGCCGGTCGATCGCCACCGCGACCCCGCCGACGCCCCCCATCGGCACCGACCGTCCACCGAAGCGCTGCGCGAACGGCCACACCGCGAGGTGCCCGACGATGCGACCGCCGTCCTCGGCCACCACGCGGTGGTCGGCGGGGACGTAGTCGTCGACCTCGACGTCGGCCAGGTCGACGTGCATCGCGGTCGAGAAGGTCGCCACGCGCAGGTCCAGGGCCGCCTGCTCGTCGTCGTATTCCAACGGTCGCACGGTGACCATGGGGCGGCCTTTCGCAGGCAGGGGGTGGTGATGCGGGCGCGAGAGGTCAGCCGCTGTCGACGACCGTGTGTTCCTGCAGTTGCTGGCGCAGGTCGAGGGTGATCTCGCGGCCCGGTCGATCGGCCAGCGACCCGGCCAGCCCGTCGGCGTCCAGCAGGTCGGTGTCGTCGCCGAACCAGTCGTCCACGGCCTGTTCGGCCGTCGAGCGTTCGAACCCGGACGCGGTGATCTCGGCGCCGATGAGTGCCAGCCCGGCGATCCCCAGCACGACCACCACGGCCGTGACGAGGCCGGGCCGGTGATGTGGATCCGGGCCGGGCGCATCCCGCGTACACGTCAAGACCCCCGGTCCAGCGACGGCGTCGGGGAGGCTCGGGGGTCGACAGGATCGGGATGGGGGGACGTGGCCGGTTAGTGGTCAGGGGCGGGGTCGAACCGCCGACACCACGATTTTCAGTCGTGTGCTCTACCAACTGAGCTACCTGACCGTGGCGGTCGGCCCCGGGGTGGACCGTCGCGGTGGCCCCCGGGGCGACGTCGCCAGTCGGCCGACCGGGCGAACCCGGTACGAGCCGAAACGCGGACCTGACGGGATTTGAACCCGCGACCTCCACCTTGACAGGGTGGCGAGCACTCCAAACTGCTCCACAGGTCCAGATGAT
>JBBSMS010000187.1:0-5745 GCA_038233055.1 Nitriliruptorales bacterium | reverse complement strand
TTCGGGCGCCGGCTTGCCAGCCCCAAATTCGCCGACCGCACCCTGATCGGCCTGCGGGAGCACGATCTGATCCCGCGGAAGCTCCAGTGGCGGTACGGCCGTCCGCCCCTGGAGCGAGCCGATGCTGCGGACGCCTGACGCTGGTCTACCAGACTCGGGGCGGTTCGGTAGCGTCTCGACGATGACCGCCACCGACCGCGACGAGCGCCGCCGCATCCGATTGCGATGGACCTTGTTCGCCGCCGTCGGCGTGATGACGACGGGGTACCTCGCGGCGTTGACGGTGTCGCCGTTGGCGGCGCGCGACATCACCGGGAGCCCGACGCTGGCGGGCCTTCCCAGTGCCGTCGCGGTGGTCTCGACGGCGGTCGGCACGACGTTGCTGGGACGCATCGTCGTGGCGTCGGGACGGCGACGGTCGCTGGTCACCGGGGCTGCCGTCTCGGCCCTGGGCGCGGCCGTCGCGACGCTCGGGGTCTTCCTGTCATCCCTGCCCGTCCTGCTGGCCGGGATGGCACTGTTCGGGCTGGGCTATGCGGCGTCCCACCTGTCGCGCTACGCGGCGGCCGACCTCGTCGTTGCCCAGCGGCGCGGCCGCGCGGTGAGCCTGGTCGTGTGGGCCGGCACCATCGGCGCCGTGGTGGGGCCGCGACTGATCGGCCCAGCCGGGGTGGTCGCCGACGGCCTGGGTGGCGCCACCTACGCCGGTGGCTTCCTCGTCGCGATGGTCGCCATGGCCATGGCGACCATCGTGCTGATGGCCCTGCGGCCCGACCCGTCCACGCTGGCGGTCGCGGACCCGGCCGACCCGGGGGACCACGCCGGAGCCGAAGGATCGTCGGGATGGACGGGGGCCGGGGCATGGACGTCCCTGCCGGGCGTGTCGTTGGCCATCGTCGGCATGGTTCTGGGCCAGTTCGTGATGGTGCTGGTGATGACCGCCACGCCGATCCACGTCGAGGACCACGGCTTCGACCTGGGTGTCGTCGGGGGCGTCATCTCCGCCCACACGCTGGGCATGTTCGCCTTCGCGCCGCTGGTGGGTCGGGTGGTGGACCGGGTCGGTCCACGGCGGACACTGGCGGCCAGTGCTGTGGTCCTGGGGGTGTCCACGGTGGTCTCGGCCGCCGCGCCGGTGCAGGACGTGACCATCCTCACCGTGGGGCTGTTCCTGCTGGGGCTGGGGTGGAACCTGTCGTTCGTGGCCGGGAGCACGCTGTTGAGCGTGTCCGTGCCGGCCGGGATCCGGCCGGTGGTGCAGGGTCGGGTCGACTCGCTCGTCTGGGTGACCAGCGCGGTCGCCAGCTTCGGCAGCGGGCTGCTGCTGGCGGGCCCGGGCTACCGGGCAACCGCGATCCTGGCGACGCTGCTCGTCGTCCCGGTCCTTGTGGCGGCCGTGCGGACCCGGTGGCGCTCGCGACACGAGGTGGTGGCCCGTCACGTCGCCTGACGACCCAGCGGGTGCTGGAGGGCTGGGGGGATCCACCAGCGGTCGACCGTAGGCGTTCACGGCGTCGTTGACGGTGTGCCGAGCATCTCAGTCACTTTGAGGGGCCGGCGGGTTGGCGTCGCGGACCGCGTCCAGGACTGGAGCGAATCCGTCGAGGTTGCGGACGGCGAAGTAGCTGATGCCCCACCGTGACCGGGCGTCGTGGAGCTGGTCGAGGATCTCGTCGACCGTCCCGATCAGGAGGTAGGGAGCCGCCGCGGCGTGTTCCGGCTCGAGTCCGTCGACGTCGGCGCAGATCTCGGCGAGTGCTGCGTCGCGGTGATCGGTCAGGTCCACGACCTGGACCAGAGCATTGAGCTCGACCTGGCTGAACCTGTCTCCGGCGCCCGCCCGGATCTGTTCTACCTGGATGTCCAGCCACGCGGGGTCCCACTTCACCGTGTGGGAGTGACCGTCAGCCAGCGTGCGACCGAGGCCTTGCAGGCCAACGATGCCGGCGTTGACGCCGGGTCCTCCAAGTCGCTATCGCCGGGCTGGAAGGCAAATCGGAACGGTCGGTGCACAACGGAACCTCTCTACGCGGACTACGACCCTGGGCACGACGTCGGACAGGTGAGCGTCAGTACTGCTTGCCACAGCAAGCAGTACTGGACCACAACCAGAACGGATCGAATTTGGGCTGCCAGAACTCGTCCAACAACATCGGCCCTCGTCGAGAATCAAGGATGGCCAAGGGTGTGCGTTGCGGCCAAGGATCCCGCCGTCTCGTCAAGGAGTGGTCGCGGCGGCGTGATCGACGTGGCGCTCTTGCCGGAGGGCCGGCAGGTACAGGACGGCTGCTGCGGCCACGACGATGGCCGCGATCGAGATCGCCGTTGTCAGCCCCGCGGTGTCGGCGACGGCGCCGAGGGCGACCCCCCCGACCGCGAAGCCGATCATGGCCAACATGGAGTTGGCCGACAGAACCGTGGTGCGGGCGCCCGACGTGATCTGTCGGTGGAGCAGGGTCTGGTGGATCGGGTTGGCGACACCGTGGATGGCGTTGGTGGCCAGGAATGCGATCACGACGCCGATGGTGCCGCCCGCGAGTCCGATGATGGCGACGGTCACGCCCTGCAGGATTCGGAGGATGATTGCGGTCAGGCCGGCACCGAACCGTCGGATGGCTGCTGGCGCCAGAAGTGCCGCACCGGCCGAGATCAGCCACGCTGCGGTGACCGAAGGCCCCATGATTGCGCCGGCGGCGGTGTTGGATCCTTCGATGGCAGCGAGGCGAACGGGGTAGAAGGTCTCCCAGCCCGTCATCCCGAACCCCCACAGCAACTCCACGCTGACCAGGGTGAGCAGCACTCGAGATGACGTGACGGTGCGGACGGCTGTGCGCACCACCGTCGGCACCTCACGGACGGACTCACGAAAGCCGGCCAACCCAGTCACGTCGGTGACCTCCACGACCAACATCCGGGTCAACACGACATCAGCCAGCCGGAGCGCGACAGCGACGAAGACCGGCAGCGCGAGTGGGTCGCCCAGGGGTGCCCAGGCGATCAGGCCTGCCGCTGCCAGGCTGCCGGCCGCGATCGATGCCCCCAGGACGGCACCACCACGCGCGAGCCCGGTGTCGATGTCGGCGTCCGGGTCGGCGATGTGGCTGGCGTCGACGTACCACGCGTCGAGTGGGCCCGACTCCAGGGCCCGGTAGATCCCCTGCAAGAAGCCTGCAATCATGAACCCGGTCAGCGTCTGTGAGACGGCCACGAGGAACAGCGACGCCGCGTCGACCATCCCTGCAGCCATCATGACCGGACGTCGGCCCAGCGAGTCAGCCAACCCGCCGGTGGGCAGCTCCAACGCGAAGGTGGTCACCCCGGTGACCAGCGACACCAACCCGATCTGGGCCAGCGTGAGTCCGCGGTCGGTCTTGATCAACACCAGAACGGGGATCAACAGGCCGGTGGGCAACCACCTGCTGGCTCGCAGCATCAGGAAGCGTCGCCGGACACCGGCGACGTCGAGCCGACTCATACGACCGGGTTGGGGTTGGGGAAGGCATACACCAGCACCGTGACGTCTTCCGCGTCAGGTGCATCCACCTCCTCCAGGGCGTGATAGCGCGCCAGGACCTCCCACACCTCGCCCAGCATGGCCCGGGCCGTGGCGGGGCGCAGCGGCATCGACCAGTCCGACATTGCCGTGGCCTGGTCGTGCCAGGCCGAGTCCCAGTCGTCGCGCGCGTCCAGTGCCTGGTCCACCCAGCGCATGTGGGTCCGGACAAGTTGACCGCGCAGCACGGTCTCGGCGGCCCGGCCGTCGGGATCGTCACGAAACTTCGGCACCGCCCACGACATCCCTTGGTGCGACGCCCGCCAGTAGCGGTCACGGTCCGTGGAATGGACCTCGTCGTCTTCGATCAGCCCGACCTCGGCCAACTGGCGCAGGTGATAGCTGGTGTGGCCGCTGTTGGTGCCCAGCTCGCGTGCCAACCCGCTGGCCGTGTTCGGACCGCGCAGCCGCAACGCCACAAGCAATCGCAGCCGCAACGGGTGCGCTAGAGCACGCAGCATCGACTGATCGAGCTCGACACTCGAATAGGGCGGCTGCTTGAAGCCAGCACCATCGGACGGGTCATCATCATGAGTAGCCATGCCCTGAGCCTACAACTGCACGGATCTTTTGCAAAACTTCCGTGAGGTCGGCCTCTACCCCGATTCTGGGACTGATCAACTACCAGTCAGAAAGGATGGGTTTGTGGCGGGGTTGTTGGACGAGTTCTGGCACATGTCGCTGAATCGGCCCAGAAACGGTCCTTTCTGGGTTGTGCAACACAGGGCGCATAGTCATGCAGGGTCTTGTTCGTCGTCGTCTGGAAGAACTCCGGAGGTCTCCGCCAGGGCCTCGCCCGGCCACACGTTGGGGGCGCTGCCAGGCAGGAAGAGGGTGGGGTTCATTGTCGGAGCTGATGGCTGCAAACTGCCGCCCGTACGCTTCCGGTCACCTCGTTGGAATCGGAGCTGTCATCGACGCTGCCGTGTCAGTTTGTCACGACCACGATGAGCCGTCGGTGTTCACCGCGGCCGGGTTGTTGCGCGAGGCAAGACGCCAAAGGGATCTCCCAGTCGAGGCCGTCCCGGAGGTGTGCCTGCTGGATCCCGACGGTGACATCGCCGATCATCTGGTCGATCATGGCCTGGCGGACTGGTCGACGACCTGGCCGTGTTATCACAGCCGTCTGCTGGTCACCACGATCGCGAGACGACAGGTCGGCGTGGTCCCGCGAGCAGTCGGTGGACCATACGCGGTGCTGGTGGCCGAGCAGCTGTTCGCTTCGGGGTGTCGACTGCTGCTGAGCATGACGTCGGCAGGCCAACTCGCAGCCACCAGACCGCCGCCCTACTTCGTGTTGGTTGTGCGCGCCATCCGCGACGAGGGAACGAGCCGCCACTACCTCCCCACTGACGTCGACGCCGTGCTCGAGCCGAGCTTGGCGCGCCGGTTGGTACCACTGGATCCGACCCGTGTCGAGGTCCAGCCCGGGGTGAGTTGGACTACCGATGCGCCGTTTCGCGAGACCCGAGGCGCGATCGACCGGCACGTCGCCGACGGCGTCGCTGCGGTCGAGATGGAGGCTGCCAGCCTGTACGCGTTCGCAGCCGCGACCGGCAACCCGGTGGTGTGCTTCGCCCACGTCACCAACCAGATGGCCGCCGTCGACAACGACTTCGACAAGGGTGAGGACCATGGCGTCGCGGACGCCCTCCTGGTGGTCGGCGCCACGCTCGACGCACTCCGGGAACGAGTTTGACACCACGGGGCGGTCGAGGACGCGGGTTCCGGGGTCCTGCACAACGCCGGTGTGCGATAAACCATCCGTTCTGGGTTGCAGAACAGGGCGCTTGCAACAGCAAGCACTCTCGCTCGTGTCATACGGCCCGCCCGGTCTCCACCTACCGGGCAGCGGCGCCCCAGTACGGAAGATCCCTGTGCAGGCGGTTCGCGGCCACCGTGCCGTCGGTGCCTCCGCCCAAGATGACCGGTCGTCGCTTCTTCATGGTTGACCTCCAGATACCGAGTCAGGGCGCGGCGCCAACGACCGAGAGTGCTGAAGGCCCCGTCGCAACGAGGCCCAGTGGCCGGTCCACTCGGGCCGATCGTTGCAGGGCCCTTGGCCAACCAAGCGAAAGCCGTACTTCTGTAACGAGCTCTGGCCCATCGCCCGGTCAGAGCACACCGATGAGATCGCCGGGGGCGTCCACGACCCGGCCGGCTCCGCTTTGACGCAGGACGGTGTCGGCGAA
>JBBSMS010000186.1:0-5834 GCA_038233055.1 Nitriliruptorales bacterium | reverse complement strand
GTCGCGCTCGATCGCGGCGGCCCTGGCACGTGCACCCCGCGAGGAGTTGGAGGAGGTGGGAGAGCCCGTGCCCGACGATCAGCTTCGCCTGCTCTTCACCTGCTGCCATCCGGCGCTGTCGCATCCCGCGCAGGTCGCGCTGAGCCTGCGGCTGGTCGGAGGCCTCACCACGCGCGAGATCGCGCGCGTGTTCCTGGTTCCCGAGCCGACGATGGCCCAGCGCCTGTCACGTGCCAAGCGCAAGATCCGCGACGCCGGGATCGCCTACCGCCTGCCCGACGAGGCCGTGTTGCAGGAGCGCGTGGCTGGCGTGCTGGCGACGATCTACCTGGTCTACACCGAGGGCCACACGGCCTCCTCGGGTGAGCGCCTGGCCAGGATCGACCTGTGCCGCGAGGCCGTCCGGCTGGCCCGACTGGCCGTGGGCCTGCTGCCGGACGAGCCCGAGGCCACCGGCCTGCTGGCCCTGCTCCTGTTGTCGGAGTCGCGTCGTGCGGCCCGGATCGGACCGGACGGCCTGCTGGTGCCGCTCGACCAGCAGGACCGCTCGCGGTGGGACCGGGCCGCCATCGACGAGGGGCACCAGCTCGTGCGGGACCGCCTCGATCGCAACCGACCCGGTCCGTACCAGGTCCAGGCCGCCATCCAGGCCGTGCACGTCGACGCGGCCGCGTCCGGTGACACGGACTGGCACCAGATCCTCGCGCTCTACGACCACCTCACCCTCCTGGAGCCCACGGACGTGGTCGCCCTCAACCGCGCGCTGGCGCTGGCCGAGGTCGCGGGCGCTGCCGAGGCACTGGCATGCATCGACGACCTCGACCTTGAGGAGTGGCACTACTGGCACGCGGCCCGGGCCGAGATGCTGGCGCGGATGGGACGCCCCGTCGCCGCCGTGGCCGCCGCCGATCGCGCGCTGGCCCTGGTCGACAACTGGGCCGAGGAGCGGTTCCTGCGCCAACGTCGCCGACACTGGTCGGGCGAGGCGGACGTGGCGGGCTGACATTGACCGGCCGGGTCGGCCCCGAGGTCAGGTCGCGAGGTCGCCCGTCAGGCGATCGAGCATGACGAGGCAGGACCGGAGTTGGTCCACCTCGACGTACTCGTCGGGACGGTGTGCGACGTCGATGCTGCCAGGCCCGCACACGACGGCCGGGATCCCGGCGGCGTCGAACAGCCCGGCCTCGGTGTTGTAGGACACGACGTCGAGCCGGGGCTCGTCGAGCAGTCGTCGCGCGAGGGCGACCGCAGGGGAGTCCTGCGGCGTCTCCAACCCGCGGACCTCGCCGTCGGTGACTCGCTCGATTCCGGCCTCGGGCGACAGGTCCGCCAACTGCGCGGCCACCTCCACCTCCATCGCCGCCACCTCCGCGGCGACCCACGCGGCGTCGGCGTGGTTGACAGGGCGGAACTCCCAGTCGAACGAGCACGAGCCGGCGATGATGTTGCGGGCCTGGCCGCCGTGGATCGTGCCGATGCTCAAGGTCGACTCGGGCGGGTCGAAGGGGCTGTCGGCCGGCGCGCGTTCGCGCAGCTGCTCGGCGAGGCCGTGGAGGCGGACGACGTAGCGGGCGGCGTGCCAGATGGCGTTGACGGACCGGTCGGGGGTCGAGCCGTGGCCGGGCACGCCGGTGATCGTGGTCCGGTACTCGTGGCAGCCCTTGTGTGCCGTGATCACGTCCATCATGGTGGGCTCGCCGATGATGGCGGCCGCTGGGTGGGGGCCGCCGGCCACGAGGTCGGCGAGCAGCCACGGCGCCCCGCGGCACCCGACCTCCTCGTCGTAGGTCAGCGCCAGGTGCACCGGGCGGACGAGGTCTGCGTCCGCGAAGGCCGGCGCCATCGCGAGGCAGGCGGCGATGAAGCCCTTCATGTCGGCCGTGCCGCGCCCGACCACGCGGGAGTCTCGGTGGGTCATCGTGAAGGGGGGCGAGCCCCAGTTGTGGACGTCGTTGGCCGGCACGACGTCGGTGTGGCCTGACAGCACGACCCCGCCGTCGACGGCGGGACCGATCGTGGCGAACAGGTTGGCCTTGCCGGACGCCGGGTCGCCGGTCCGCACGCACGACGCGCCGACCCCGCCCAGGACCTCCTCGGCCAGGTCGATCACGGCGAGGTTGGAGTGGTCCTCGGTGGTCTCCTGGGCGACCAGTCGCGCCAGCAGGTCGAGCGTGTCGGCCAGTGGTCCCGGGTCGCGGTCACCGCCGCGTGGCGTGGTCGCCGGCGGGGCCACCGTCACGCGTCCACGACGACGAGTTCCCGGGGCACCCCGGCCAGCACCTCGGCCGGGCCGTCAGCGGTGATGCGGATGCTCTCGGTGATCTCCAGGCCCCAGTCGTCGGTCCACAGGCCCGGCATGAAGTGGAACGTCATGTCGGGTTCGAGCACCGTCTGGTCGTTGGCGCGCAGGCTGATCGTGCGTTCGCCCCAGTCGGGGGGATAGGACAGCCCGATGGGATACCCGCAGCGACCCTCGCGGTGGATCCCGGCCGCCGCCAGTTCGTCGTGCAGGGCGTTGGCGACGTCGCAGGCACGGCTGCCGGCGCGGGCCGCGTCGATGCCGGCGGCCACCCCGGCGAGCAGCGCCTCCTCGGCCCGGCGGACCTCGGGTGGTGGCGTGCCCAGGTACACCGACCGGCACAGCGGGGCGTGGTAGCGCCGGTAGCACCCCGCGACCTCGAAGAAGGTCAGCGTGTCGGGCTCGAACGGACGGTCGTCCCAGGTCAGGTGCGCGGCGGAGGCGTCGACGCCGCTGGGGACCAACGGCACGATCGCGGGGTAGTCCCCCCCGAAGCCGTCAGGCCCGTCGAAGCCGAAGATGCCGGCATGCATGATGTCGGCGACCAGCGAACTCTTGCGCAGGCCGGGCCGGATCCGCTCGCGGACGACCTCGTGCATCTGCGTCACGAGCTGCGCGGCCTTGCGGATGTAGCCGAGTTCGGTCGGTGACTTGACCGTCCGCTGCCAGTTCACCAGCCCGGTGGCGTCCACCAGGTCCGACCCGGGCAGGCCGTCACCGAGGTGGGCATGGCAGGCGGCCGAGTAGTAGTAGTTGTCCAGTTCCACGCCGATGCGGGCGCGGCCGTGGCCCCGGTCGGCCAGCCACGCGGCGAGGTGCTGGTAGGCATGGCGGTCGGTGGCCTGGACCCAGTCATCGTGGTAGCCGACGATGTGGTCGTGGTCCATCCAGACGGTGCGCTTGGCCCCCTGGGCGTCCATGTGTCGGCCCCAGTACACCGGCAGGTCGTCATGGGTGACGACCACCGCCTGGTCGGTATAGAACGACCACCCGTCGTAGCCGGTCAACCACGCCATGTTCGATGGATCCGCCGCCACCAGCACGTCGAGATCGCGCTCGGCCATCGCCGCGCGGACCCGCTCGAGGCGATCGGCGTACTCCTCGGGTTCGAATGCCGGCAGCCGGCTCAATGCGCCAGCACCGCCTTGAGGAAGGCCCGCGTCCGGTCGTGGTCGGGATCCTCCATGATCTTGCGGGGGGTCCCGGACTCGAGGATCTTGCCGTGGTCGAACATCACGACCCGGTTCGCGACCTCCTTGGCAAAGCCCATCTCGTGGGTCACCAGCATCATCGTGGTCTGGCCCTCCTCGGCGATGTCCTTGAGCACGGTCAGGACCTCGCCGACCAGTTCCGGGTCCAGCGCCGAGGTCACCTCGTCGAAGAGCATCACCGCGGGCCGGGTGGCCAAGGAGCGGGCGATCGCCACGCGCTGCTTCTGGCCTCCGGACAGTTCTCCGGGCGTGTGGTTGGCGTGCTGGGCGAGCCCGACCTGGCGCAGCAACGCCATGCCGCGGTCCTCGGCCTCGTCGCGCCCGACCCCGTGCACCTTCATCGGTGCCAGCGTGATGTTCTCCAGGGCGCTCATGTGGGGGAACAGGTTGAAGTGCTGGAACACCATCCCGATGTGGGAGCGGACCTCCCGGATGCGCTTCTCGTTGGCAGGGGTGGTGCCGTCGGGCATGTGGTAGAGCGGCTGGTCGCCGATCGTGATCGAGCCCGAGTCGATGCGCTCCAGGGTCATGATGACCCGCAGGATGGTGGTCTTGCCGGACCCCGACGGCCCGATGATCACCACTCGCTCGCCCGGGTCGACGTCCATGTCGAGCTCGTCGAGGACGAGGTTGTCACCGAACGCCTTCGTGACGTGACGCAGGGTCACCGCGGCGGCCCCGTCGATCTCGGTGCCGTTGGCGGAGTCAGATGCGGTCATAGGAGATGCGCCTTTCGAGGCGACGGATCAGCCAGGCGGCGGGCAGGCTCACGAGCAGGAAGCCGACCCCGATCATGAGGAAGGGTTCGATGGGCCGGAACTCGCGGGCCCGGATCGTGGTGGCGAAGAACATGAGGCCGGTGACGTTGATTGCGAAGCCCAGCGGCGCGTCCTTGAAGCCGGCCACCAGGTAGTTGCCCAGGGCCGGCAGGGCGTTGGGGATCGCCTGGGGGATGATGACGCGCAACCAGGTGGTGCCGGGGGACAGGTTCATCGCGGTTGCGGCCTCCCACTGCCCGCGCGGCACGCTGTTGATTCCCGCGCGGTAGGCCTCGGAACAGTAGGTGGCGTAGTGGATCCCGAGCCCGACGATCAGCGCCTGGTTCGACGACAATCGGAACGAGGTGGCGGAACTCAACCCGTAGAACAGGAAGTACAGCTGGATCAGCAGCGGCGTCGACCGGACGAACTCGATGAACGCGGTGACCGGCCAGCTGATCCACCGGACCGAGGACCGTCGCCCCAGTGCGAGGAAGAAGCCGAGGACGACCGCCACGATGAAGCCGTAGACGGTCGCGAACGCGGTCACGCTCAACCCGTTGAGCATGTCCGGGACCAGCGACAGGACGAACGCCCAGTCCCACTTCAGCGCGGCGTCCGGTGCGACGTCGGTGCCGAAGGTGATCTCGCGGGTCCCGAGCTGGTAGAGGCCGATGAGCACGGCCAGGGCGATCGCGACCGCGATCCAGGTCGTGGGCTGTTGCCACCGCGAGCGTCGGTCGGCGGTGGGCACGGTGGCGTCGGCGGTGCTCACAGTCCGCTCGCCGAGACGCCGCCGACCTTCGGCGGCGGGATCATGTCCTCGGGTGGGTCCTCGCCGGTGCGCCGGCGGAAGCGGGCGTCCAGGCGGGACTCACCGGACCGGAATGCCAGGTTGATCGCCTGGGCCAGGATGAAATAGATGACGAGCACGTTGAGGTCGAAGACGGCCCGGCTGGAGCGCACGCCCTCGAACGTTGGTGCGGCCTGGGCGTTGAAACTCAGGCTCTCGGCGCCGGCCAGGTCGGTGAGCCCGATCAGGGACACCAGCGCGGTGCCCTTCAGGATCTCGATCGTGAGGTTGCCCATCGGCGGCAGGATCACCCGGAGGGCCTGGGGGAGCACGACGTGGCGGAGCCGTTGCATGTTGGTGAGGTTCAGCGCGATCGAGGCCTCGGTCTGGCCCTTGGGAACCGACAGGATCGCGCCCCGGATGATCTCGGCGCCGTAGCCACCCATGTTGATTCCCAGCGCGACGGCAGCCAGCGCGGTGAGGTTGGCCTGCGGCAGGCCCATCAGGATCGGGACGGCGTAGGCCATCAGGAACAGCAACACGATCGACGAGATGCCGCGCGAGAACTCGGTGTAGGTCAGCGCCGCCCCCCGGGCGAGGCGGTTGTCCGACAGGCGGGCCACGCCGAACAGCAGGGACAGGACGATCCCCAGCGCGAACGCGTAGGCCAGCACCTGCACGGTGAACAGGGTCCCCTCCAGCAGGCGCTCGTACTGGTTGGGGGTGAGCAACAGCCCGTCCACGGTCTCCCGATCCTCGTGCGCTGGGGGTGG
>JBBSMS010000185.1:0-5855 GCA_038233055.1 Nitriliruptorales bacterium | reverse complement strand
GCGCGCGGTGGCGCCGCGGTCCTGGTCACCCACGACCCGCCGGCGGTGGCCGCACTCGCGGACCGGATCATGCATCTGTCGCAGGGCCAGCTCGCGGCCATCGAGGCCACACGATGACAATGGTCCATTGGCAAGCGCTGGTCGGCGCGGAACTGCGCGTGGAACTCCGCGCCGGTGAGGTGCTGCTGACAACGCTGCCCTTCGCCGCAGCCGGCCTGTTGGTCGTGGCCATTGCGGTGGGCGCTGACGTCCCGCTGCTGCGCCGCCTCGGCCCGGGCCTGTACTGGGCCCTGGTGTTGCTGTTCGGTTCGCTGGTCACGCTTCGACAGACTCATGCGGACCGACCGGCGCGGCGTGACCTGCTCGCGTTGCTCGGGATCGATCCTGCCGTGCAGTGGACCAGCCGGGCCACCGCCGCGACCGTGCTGCTGCTGGCCTTCGAGCTGGTCCTGGCCCCTGTGGCCATCGTCGTCTACGACCCGAGTCTTGACGGTCTCGCCTCGCAAGGCGCTGCCGTCGTCCTGGTGGCAATCGGGGTTGGCGCCCTGGGCACGCTCGCTGCCGACCTGAACGCAAGTGCGCGGGGCAGCACGTCGCTGGTCCCGTTGATCGTCACCCCCCTGGCGCTGCCACTGGTGATCGCCGCGGTCCAGCTCCACGAAGGAGCCGCCTACGGTGCGTCGCCGTGGCCCTGGTTGGTGCTTGCGACGCTCCTCGACCTGTCCGTCGTCCTCGCGGGCCTGCTCACGGCCCGGCCACTCCAGGAGCCCGTCACATGACCGTCACCCGCCGTGCCCGGCAACTCGACGCCGCCGCCCTCCTCGCACTCGCGGTGGGGTTGGTGTTCGCGACGACGGCACCCGCCGACCGGCTTCAAGGTGATCTCCAGCGCCTGATGTACGTCCATGTCCCGACCGCCTGGCTGGCCTATCTCGCCTTCACCGTCACGCTCATCGGCTCCATTGCGTGGTGGCGAACCCGCCGCGACGCCTGGGACGACCTCGCGGTCGGGTCGGCCGAGGTCGGCGTGTTCTTCACCGGTCTGGCACTCGCCACCGGGTCGCTGTGGGGCAAACCGGTGTGGGGGGTGTGGTGGACCTGGGACCCGCGGCTGGTCACGACCGCACTGCTGTTCCTGATCTACCTCGCCTACCTGGGACTGCGCCGTGGCCTGAGCGACCCGCAGGTACGCGCCCGGCGGTCGGCCATTCTCGGCATCGTCGCGTTCGTCCAGGTACCGATCGTGCATCTGTCGGTGGTCTGGTGGCGAACCCTGCACCAACCGCCCACGGTTCTCAAACCAGGCGACCCGTCGATGGACCACACCATGCTGGCTGCGCTGATGGTCAACGTCGTGGCCTTCACGCTGGTCTACGGCGCGCTGGTCCGCCGACGCCGCGACATCGCCGCGGCCGATCGAGCAGTCGAACAGGGCCAACTCGGCGACGACGTCGCGTTGGCCGGCGAGGCCGTGTCAGCCCCGCAACACTCCAGGAGTGCCAATGTCTGACCTGACCTGGGTAGTTGCCGGCTTCGGCCTTGTGTACGGGGCGACCGCGACCTACGCCGTCATCCTCGACGCCCGCCGTCGCCGTGCAGCACGTCGCGCCGATGCGGCACGGCCATGAGGGTGCGCCACCTGGCCGTGCCCCTCGCTGGACTGGCGGTGGTCCTAGCCGGGGTGCTGGCCTTCGGTGACCTCAACGGCAGCCTCGTGTACTACCTCACGCCGACGGAGGCCGTCGCCCAGCGTGCCGACTTCGACGACGGCCGTCGGTTTCGCCTCGCCGGTTCCGTCGTCCCGGGCAGCGTTGTCGAGGCTGGTGACACGGTCGAGTTCAACGTCACTGACGACACGACGGACGTCGCGGTCGCCCACACCGGCGTGCCGCCGCAACTGTTCCAGGCGGGCATCGACGTGGTGGTGGAGGGGACATGGGATGGCGTCGTCTTCCGCTCCGACACGATGCTGGTCAAGCACGACGAGAACTACTACCCGCCCGACGAGGTCGCCGCCGAGGGGACGAGATGACGGGGGTGATCGGCTACGTCGGGATCGTGGTCGCGGCCGTCGCGGCCGGGGTGCTGTCGGTCAGCGGTGCGGTTGGCGCGGCCGGAAGCGGACGGATGGGCGCGGTCGCCCGGGTTGCGGCCAGGGTCCTGCTGGCAGGCGCGGCGGTGGCCATGCTCGCGCTGGTTGGGGCGCTGCTCACCGACGACTTCTCGGTGCGCTACATCGCCGAGAACCACTCACGAGCCACCCCGTTCCCCTTCGACGTCGCCACGGCGTGGGCGGCGCTCGAGGGCAGCATCGTGTTGTGGGTCCTCGTGCTGGCGGCGTTCACCGCCGCCGTCGCCCGCACGGTCGGTCGTGACGACCGGCTTGGACTGTCCGCACTGGCCGTGCTCGGCGCGATCGCCCTGTTCTTCACCGTGCTCGTTGCCTCCGTCGCAAACCCGTTCCAGATGGTAGTCCCCGTCCCGGCGGACGGGCCCGGACCCAACCCGCTGCTGCAGAACCACATTCTGATGGCCGTTCACCCCCCGCTGCTCTACATCGGCTACGTGGGACTGTCGGTTCCCTTCGCGTTCGGGATGGGAGCCCTTGGCCTGGGCGACGCGGGAACCGAATGGCTGCAACGAACTCGTCACTGGACGCTGTTCGCGTGGACGTTTCTGACCGCCGGAGTCGCGGTCGGTGCGCTGTGGTCCTACGAGGTGCTCGGATGGGGCGGCTACTGGGCGTGGGATCCCGTGGAGAACGCCTCGTTCCTGCCCTGGCTGGCCGGCACCGCCTTTCTGCACTCGGCGATCGTGCAGGCTCGCCGCGGCGTGCTCAAGACCTGGAACATCGCCCTGCTCATCTCCACGTTCGCGCTGACGATCCTGGGGACATTCCTCACCCGGTCGGGCGTGGTCGCGTCCGTGCACAGCTTCACCCAATCAGATGTCGGGCCGGCACTGCTCGGATTCCTGCTGGTCGTACTGACTGGAAGCCTCGGGCTGTTCGCCGCTCGCGCACACCTGGTGGCCGGCACCCGTCGGATCGACCGGTTGATCAGCCGCGAAGGCGCGTTCCTGGTGAACAACCTCCTGCTGTCGGTGTTCACGTTCGTGGTGCTCGTCGGCACGACCTACCCCATCGTGCTCGAGGCCATGACCGGCGCCCAGGTGTCGGTTGGCCGGCCGTTCTTCGACCGGTTCGCGATCCCGCTGTCGCTGCTGCTGCTCGCTGCGGTCGCCGTGGGCCCGCTTCTGCCCTATCGTGCCGCCTCGCCCCGGGTGGTGTGGCAGCGTCTCCGATGGCCGCTGTTGGCCGGGCTCACGGCCGGAGCGGCGCTCGTGGTCACCGGTGTGGCCGTGGCCAGCGTCGTCGCGGTCGCGATCCTGGCCACGATCGTGGTCAGTTCGATCGTGGTTGATGCCGTGCGCTCGACCGACGGGCTCCCGGGTCGGCGAGTGACGGCCTGGTGGCGGCTGGCACGGCGCAACCGAGGCTGGTGGGGTGGACAGCTCGCCCACCTGGGTGTGGCGGTGACCGCGTTGGCGATCGCGGTCACCGGTGCGATGGGCACCGAGATCTCCGCGACGCTGGGGATCGGGGAGACGACCGCGTTGGGTGGCTACACCCTGCGCTACGAGGGGGTCGTGCGGCGTGACGAACCAAACCGCACGGTCGACGCAGCCCAGGTGGTGGTTCTCCGCGACGATGTCGAGGTCGCCACGCTCCAACCTCGCCTGAACCGGTATCGCAACAGCCGGCAGCCGATCGCCAGCCCGGCCATCCGGACCACCCCGACTGAAGACCTCTACCTCGCGCTGCGTCGGCTCACACCCGACGAAGTGGGCATCGAGGCCTACCGCTACCCGTTCATGTGGCTGCTCTGGGCCGGTCTGGCCCTGATCGTCGCCGGGGGTGGATGGGCGCTGACCGGCCACCGGGATCGTCGCGTCCGCGCGGCGCCGACCCGGGACGCAGAACCAATTGGCGAACCGGACCAGGTCGAGGTGCTGACCGATGGATGACCGACTCCGACATTGGCTCCTGGTCGTCGCGATGGTGGTCCTGGCCGGCGTCACCGTGGTCGGGCTGGCGACCACGTCGTCACCGGCCAGGGACCGCACCGACGCGCTGGCCGCCCAGTTGCGCTGTCCCGTCTGCCAGGGCGAGTCCGTCGCGGACTCGCCCTCCGACACCGCCACCGCGATCCGGGCACAGATCGACGAGATGGTTGCCGCGGGACGCACCGACGCCGAGATCTTGGACCACTACGTGGCCCGTTACGGACGCTGGGTACTGCTGGATCCCCCGGCGCAAGGTGACACCCTGCTGCTGTGGTTGCTGCCGTTCATCGCCTTCGTGGCTGGCACGGCTGCCATTGTTGCGCATCGCCGCCGCGATCGGCCCACCCCGGCGCTGACAGACGACGAGCGGGCCGAACTCCAGCGGCAGGTGTCGGCACTGCGCCGCGCAGAGGACGCGACGTGATCCGGCGGGGAGTCCTGCAGGAACGACGCGACCTCGCGCTCAACGATCTGGCCGAGCTTGAAGCACAGGTCGACACCGGGGATCTCGACGAGCAGACGGCCATGCGGCTCCGCGGCCGCTACGAGACTGACGCGGTGGCCGCCATTCAGGCCCTGGCGCAATTGGACGAGGCCGACGAGTCGGCCCACGACGACGCACCACAGCACAGCCCGCGGCGTCGAGGGCTCGCCGCCGCCGGGGGAGTGGCGGTCATGGTCGCGATCGGCGCAGCGATCCTGCTGCCGCGGTTTGTCACCGAACGACCCGACGGCGGCTTCGTGACCGGCAACGAGGCCGTGGCCGTCCAGGGTCGTGACCTGTCCGAGGTCACCAACGAGGAAATGGAGCAAGTCGTCGCGGCCAACCCCGACGTGGTGCCGATGCGCTTGCGGCTCGCGCACCGATACTTCGACGACGGGCAACCACGCAAGGCCTACGCGCACTACATGGCGGTCCTCGAGCGAGAACAGGCTCCAGAAGCCATGTCCCACCTCGCCTGGATCGTGTTCAACGACGGCGAAGTCGACCTGGCCGTCTCGCTCCTGGAAGCCAGCCGTGAACGCGACCCCGACGACGCCGAGACACTGTGGTTCCTGGCCAACGTGCACCTCTACGGCCGCGACGACCCCCAGGCGGCGCTGCCGTTGCTGGAGCAACTGGCCACGCGTGACGATCTTGGCCCACAGCTCGACGAGGTCGAGCAGGCGCTCCGGAACGCACGAAGCCAGGAGAAACCATGACCGACGACGATGGACGGCCCCTCGACGATCCAACTTCCACGGTCCAGCATCCCGATCCCGGGAAGGCAACCGGCGACACTGACCGTTCGACACCCCCAAGCCGGTGGCCCCGCCGAATCGCCCTGCTCGTCCTGGCTGCACTGATCGGGATCGCCGCCGCATTCGGTACCCGGTTCGGAACCGATCCGGGCGTCGTCGACTCTCCCCTCATCGGCCGACCCGCCCCCAACATCACCCTGCCCCAACTTGAAGGCGACGGCGAACTTTCCCTCACCGACCTGCGCGGACAGGTCGTGGTGGTCAACTTCTGGGCGTCCTGGTGCGTGCCCTGCCGAGAGGAGCATCCCGATCTCGTCACCGCGGCGCAACGCTACCGCGAACAGGATGTCACCTTTCTCGGAGTCGTTTACCAAGACCAGCCCGACCAGGCGATCGCCTTCCTCGACGAACTCGGTCGGGGCTACGACCACCTCACCGATCCGGGCTCGCGAGCGGCCATCGACTTCGGCGTCTTCGGGGTGCCCGAAACGTTCTTCATCGACCGTCAGGGAACCGTCGTCGCCAAGGTGATCGGAACATCCGACCTG
>JBBSMS010000184.1:0-5863 GCA_038233055.1 Nitriliruptorales bacterium | reverse complement strand
GCCACGGTGGTCCACCGCCACCACGGCGCTGCCACGGTCGGCCAACGCGGTCGCGACGGCGTCGAAGGAGCGCAGGTTGGCGGTGATGCCGTGACTCAACACGACCTGGACCGGCCCCTCGCCCCAGCGACCGATGGTCAGTTGCCCGTCCCCCACCGCCACCTCATCGACCCGATCCGGACCACGGTGGTCGGGGACGCCGCGTCCGGCGCTGGCGTCGGTGGTGGTGATGGTCGGCTCGGTCGACATCGGGTGGCTCCTCGGGGGGTGCTGACAACGTGTGGCGTGGTCGGTCGAGCTCGATGGTGAGGCGCTGGCGGAGAGCCTTCTTGTCGAGCTTGCCGACCGAGGTGGTGGGGATCTCGTCGACGAGTTCCAGCGCGTCCGGCAACCTCTTGTGTATTGCGCAAGGGCAGGTTGGGGATCAGACACCGCGGCTTGGAGCGCATGTCGCCCCGTGGCGGCCGGACCAACGCTGAGCCCCACGGTACGGCCCCGGAACTGGCGTCCGTCAGAGCCAGCCACGTCGACGCGTACGGACGCTGGAACCCGCACGTCACTACCCCTCGAACTTGTCGCCTTCTCGGTCAGTGTCAGCCATCACCCGATGGCTTCGCCGGTCGTCGGGGTGAGGTCACTGGGCGAGCTCGCCGACCGTCTTCGTCCCGGAGGCATCGACGAAGACCATGCTCGTGACGTGCGGTAGCTCCCAGTTGTCGGCGACGGTGATGTCGGTGAGTTCGCGGACGGCCAGCCACCACCCGTTGTCGACCTCGACGGTCTCGCGATGGCCGTCGGACCAGGCCAGTTCGACGGTGGTGATGTCGTCCTGGACCGGCCCATAGTCGAAGGTCCTGGCGGTGCCCGCATCGTGGTTGACGGTGGCGCCGCCGAGGCTGGCGTCGTCGACGGGATCGATCGTCAGGCCCGTGTTCGGCACCGGATGGCCGGTCGGCGTGCAAGAGCCAATGATGCCGGTGGATCCGTCGTTGGTGCGATGGCGCAGCATGGATCCGGTTGGTGGGGCGTCCGGGTCGGCACGCAGGGCCATCACTTCCACGACTCCGTCCGACACGGTCTGTTCGGCGACGGGCGACCCGACGTCTTCGTGACATCCGCGCGCCATGTCCAGCCACCATGGGCTCGTTGCGGCGATCGAACCGGCGGCAACCAGTGCAACCAGGGCCACGGCAACGCCGCGACGACGCGACGACGCCGGCTGACGTGGGTGGAGAGCCATTCGGCTCGTCACCGTCCGTCGGATCCGGGCCCTGGCGGCCGCGTCAAGCTCATGCGTCGGGGCGAGCTCCCAGAGTTGTTGGTCCAGGTGGCGATCGCGCGAAGCATTCGTGGCGGAGTCGAGATGGCTGTTCTGCGAAGGGGAACTCATCGTTGATCCTTCGTCGTGGCGGCAGGACTGGCCATGCGGGGGATCGGAGGACGGCGGATCCCGGCAACAACTTCATGGTGGTGGTCGTCCGGCATGAGCTCGCGCAACCGTGATCGTGCGCGCGACAGCCGAGACTTCACGGTGCCCACGGGCAGGTTCAGGGCCACGGCGATGGCCTGGTACTCCAACTCTTCCCACACCCGCATGAACCACACCTCGGCCTGGTCGGCAGGCAGCTGGTCGATGGCGCGTCGGAGGTCGCGCAGCCGGGCGCGGTCGTCGAGGCCGCGGGCCACGAGGTCGTCGTGGCCATGATCGGGCACCTCGACGGGGAGGCGAGCCAGGGCGCGACCGAACCGACTCCGGGACCGCCAATGCTGACGCACCAGGTTCGACGCAACCCCGTAAAGCCACGGTCGCAGCGACGCATCGTGCAGTTGCACCCTGCTGCGCTGCCGCCACGCCTGCAGGAACACCTCGCTGGCCAGGTCCTCGGCAAGCGTCAGGTCACCGCACCGGCGCAGCAGGAACCCATGGATCGCGCCGACGTGACGGTCAAACACGCCCCGGAAAGCGGCGTGATCTCCGTCGCGGACGCGCGGCCAGTCCGTCGTGTCGTCGGTGGCGTCTGGGTGCCGGCCTGGTTCGGTCACAGATTTCTCCATGTTGGCGGGCGGGCCGCCCACCTCGCGAGTGTCACCCAGTTCATGGCCGCAGGCGCGAAGAAGTTCCCACCCAATGCTGGGAAATTCAGTCGGCATTGCATCCTTCGCGTCACCAGCGGGCGACTGATCCCTGCCATGGAAGGCAACACGGGACACGCGATGAGTGGCCGGCGGCCGGGCTTGATCTTCTCACGATGCGGCCCACAGGCGGCACTCCCGGAACACGACGCGACCGCCACCCGGACGGGTGGCGGTCGAGGAGTGGTCGGACCAGTGGGTCCGGGCCGCGTCAGTTCTTGACGACGGGGCGCTGGACCTTGCCGGCCTTGAGGCACGAGGTGCACACGTTGAGGCGCTGGGGGCGCCCCTCGTGCTGCACGCGCAACTTCTGGATGTTGGGGTTCCACCGACGGCTGGACCGGCGGTGGGAGTGGCTGACCTGCTTGCCGAACCAGGGGCCCTTGTTGCAGATGTCACATTTGGAGGCCATGGCGATGCTCCTGAGGTGTGGTGTCGCTGCGGCGGTCGGGGCAACGGCGTGCGTGGCCAGGCCGAGGCGCAGGGTGGTCGAACGGGGTCTGGAGGTCGCGGGACGCGACGGCGCCACCGAGCGGGCGCGAACGGACATGCTACCAGAACCCGGTCCACGGCCGTCCCGCGCGGCAGCACTGCCCGCCCGAGTACCGGGATCACGCGCCCGGATCTCTCGCCCGGGTCACGCGCCGGGTTGGTCCTGCGCGGCCTCCAGGGCCAGGTCCAGGAGGCGCTCGACCAGGTCGGCGTAGGACATCCCCTCGGACTGCCACAGCATCGGCAGCATGGACGACGGGGTGAAGCCCGGGATCGTGTTGATCTCGTTGAGCCACAGCGACCCGTCGCGTTCGAGGAAGAAGTCCACGCGCGCCATGCCTCGGCACCCGATTGCCAGCCACGCCTGGGTCGCGTGGCGGTGGATCCGGTCCACCACGTCGGGTGCGACGTCGGCCGGCACGTGCAGTGCGGAGTCGTCGATGTACTTGGCCTCGAAGGTGTAGAACTCGTCCGACGGCACGATCTCGCCGGGCGCGGTGATGGTGATCTCGTCGTTGCCCAGGATGCCGACCTCGACTTCGCGCGGCCGGTCCAGTCCCTGTTCGACGACCACGACCCGGTCGTAGGAGAAGGCCTCGTCGAGCCCGGCCGCCAACTGGTCGCGGTGGCGCGCGAGCGTGATCCCGATCGAGGACCCCTGGCGGGCGGGCTTGGTGAACATCGGGTACGACAGCGCAGCCTCGACCTCGTCCAGCACCGCGGCCCCGTCCCGCTGCCAGCGCGCCCAGGTCACCGGCAGGTACGGCAACTGGGGCAGGCCCCGCGCCTTGAAGGCAAGCTTCATCGCCCGCTTGTCGATCCCCACCGACGAGGCGGTCACGTCGGCACCGACGTAGGGCACGCCGACCGTGGCGAGGTAGCCCTGGATCGCCCCGTCCTCTCCGAACGGTCCGTGCAGGACCGGGAAGGCGACGTCGATCAGTCCCAGGTCATGGGCGGTGTCGCCGTCCAGCCGCAGCAGGTGCGCCCCGTCTTCCTGCCGCACGAGCGTGACGGGGTCGCCACCGCCGGCCGGCACCTCCGGCAGGGGTGACCCGGGGGCCGGCTCGATCGTGCCGTCGGTCAGCAGCCAACGACCGTCCCGGGTGATGCCGACCGGGACCACGTCGAACCGGTCCCGGTCGATCACCTCCAGCACCGAGCGCGCCGACAGGCACGAAACCGGGTGCTCGCTGGACTGCCCGCCGTAGAGGACGAGCACCCGCTGGCTGGCCATCGCCTGGTCCTTCGGTCGCCGTGGTGTCGTGGCACCCCGGGGCTGCCGCCGTGGCAGCGTCCCGACCGGTGCCGGACCGGGGACGGTAGCGGCGTGCTCCACGGAGTCGGGCGAGGCCGCGCGACCCGCCCGGGGCGCGCGGCGGACCGGAATTGGCCGTTCGCGACACGGCATACCGTGCCGGGTCACGCCACCGTCCGCGACGAGGAACGCCCACATGTCCACGACCACGGGAACCAGCCCGATCGACTTCGACGGCCGGGTCGCCGTCGTGACCGGCGCCGGGGGCGGGCTGGGGCGCGCCCACGCACTCGAACTGGCCCGGCGCGGCGCGCGCGTGGTCGTCAACGACCTCGGCGGCGCCCGGGACGGCTCCGGATCCGGCTCGGCGATGGCCGACGCGGTCGTGGAGGAGATCACCGACGCCGGTGGCGAGGCGGTCGCCAACTACGACGGCGTCCACACCTGGGAGGGCGGCGAGGCGATCGTGGCCACGGCGCTGGACACCTGGGGCCGCATCGACATCGTGATCAACAATGCCGGCATCCTCCGCGACGTCACCCTCCACAAGATGGACCAGGCGCAACTCGACGCGGTCCTGAAGGTGCACCTCTACGGCGCCTTCCACGTCACCCGCGCAGCGTGGTCGCACCTGCGCGACCAGGGATACGGCCGCGTGGTCAACACTGCGTCCGGGTCGGGCCTGTACGGCAACTTCGGCCAGTCCAACTACTCGGCCGCCAAGCTCGGGCTGGTCGGGTTCACCCGGACGCTGGCGCTGGAGGGTGCCCGGTACGGGATCCTGGCCAACGCCATCGCGCCGGTCGCGGCCTCGCGCATGACCTCCGACATCATGCCGGCGGCGTTCCTCGCCAAGCTCCAGCCCGCGGAGGTGTCGCCGCTGGTCGCGTGGCTGGTGAGCGAGGCCAACACCACGACCGGGCGGATCTACTCGGTCGGCGGTGGCTACATCGCCCGGGTCGCCATCCTCGAGGGCACGCCCGTCACCTTCGACACCACCCCCACCGTCGAGGAGGTCGCGGCCGCAATCGGTGCCACCGAGGACCTGGGCGACGACGTGGTCGAGTTCGAGCATGGGGTCATGGAACAGACCGGCCGGATCGTCACCGCCCTGGGCATCGACCCGACCCTGCGCGACGATTCCGCCTGACCGAGCGCCACGATCCCGTCTGACGCACCGCCCAGCCACCGCGCCCCACCACACCCGACAGTGTGAGCCGATCCGGCCACCGGTGGCGGGAATCCAGCACGGCCGGCGGGTTCTCGGCGAGGTGTCCGGTCGGCCGCGCCGCCCGGACGCCGGATGCGCCACCATCCCCTCGACGGCACCGCTCGAACCCCACTCGACGGCGACCGTGCCCCCACGTCCACCCGTGACCGACGACCCAGGAGCACCGCCATGTCCGACACCGACGTCATCGACCTGATCCTGGACGACCACCGCCGCTTCGAGGCGCTGCTGCGGGACGTCCGCAACACCGAGGCCGACCGGGCCGCGGTCCGCGACGAGTTGTCGGCCCTGCTGGTCGCGCACGCCGAGGCCGAGGAGTCCGAGGTCTACCCCAACCTGCGCCGCACGGACGCCATCGACGAAGACGAGGCCGAGCACGGGGCGGAGGAACACGCGGAGGGCCACGAGGCACTGCTCGCCCTGCTCGAGGTCGACGACGTCGACTCCGACGCGTTCAGCGAGGCCGTCCACGAGCTCTCCGAGGCGCTGAGCCACCACTTGGACGAGGAGGAGCGCACCATCCTCAACCCGGCGCGTGAGGACGTCCAGCAGGACGTGCGGGACGAACTGGGTCGGGCCTTCAGCGCTGCCCGCCAGGGCCACCTCGACGACGACTGCGGCGAGATCGACAACGTCCGCCGCCTGGTCGAGCGCGCCCGGCAGCGCGGTGATCTTGGCTGACCTCGCCTGACCTCGCTGCGCTCGGTCAGGTTTGCAGAACTCGCTGCGGCTCGTTCTGCGCCACGACG
>JBBSMS010000183.1:0-5874 GCA_038233055.1 Nitriliruptorales bacterium | reverse complement strand
CGACTGGCTGCCCACGGTGTGCGACCCGGGCGTGGTTGCAGCCACGCTGGCGAACGGCCCCCGCTTCGTGGGTGCCATGGCCGGTCGCGCCCACGCCTTCATGCCGCTCGAGTACTCGGTCGCGGCCTTCCGGTTCGCGCATTCGATGGTCCGGCCCGAGTACCGACCGAACGCGACCACCCCGCCCCGCCCCATCAACGAGTTGCTCGGGTTCGCCGCCGACGAGGACTTCTTCGACGCCGACCACCAGTTGAAGGAGGAGTTCGTCATCGACTGGGACTTCTACGCCGGTACGGCCAGCACGGTCCAGAAGGCACGCAGGATCGACACCAAGATCGCCGCCGGGCTGGGAACGCTGCCCTTCGAGTCGCGCAGGAACGACCCGGTACTGGGCAACCTCGCCCGGGCGAACCTGCTCCGTGGCAAGCGGCTGTGCATCCCGACCGCACAGGCCATGAGCCACGCGTTCCGGCTGTTCCCGCTGTCCGCCGACCAGTTGACCGACGGGGAGGACTCCGGGATCGCCGAGGTGCTGGAGGAGTACGGCTTCCACCGCCGCACGCCGCTGTGGTACTACGTCCTGCGCGAAGCCGCCGTCCAACAGGGCGGCCAACGCCTGGGCGAACTGGGCAGCCGGATCGTCGCGGAGACGATCATCGGGTTCGTCAAGCACGACCCGAACAGTTACCTCGCCAACCGGGACGACGTCGCCGTGAACAAGACCTTCATCGACGTGGTGCCGGGCGCGAGGGGCAGGGTCAACGAGATCGTGGACATCCTCGACATCGCAGGCGTGCACGCCTGACCGGGTGGCTGACCGAGCGGACCGGCGGCCTCAGGGACACCGGACCGCGCGGTGGCACTCGACGACGTACGGCACCCGCACGACCTCCCGACCCACCAGGTCGGGGTGGCTGTCCACCAGGTCGGCGACCGCGTCCAACAACGCCACGCGCCGGTCCGCCGTCAGCGAGATCGTGTAGGACCGCGAGGCCGCCAACCGCACGACGTCGTCGCGCTCGAGCAGGTGCTCGTGCGGGAAGGTGGCGTCCTCGCGGGGCCCGAATGCCGGGCCGAAGCGCGGCCCGCCCTCGGACGCCACCAGCGTGCGCCCGGTGGGGTGGGCGCCCTCCTCCACGACGTCGGACCAGGCCCGGACCCAGTCGACCTGTTCGTCGCGCGTGTTCCAGATCGCGGCTGCCACCCCACCGGGACGCAGCACCCGCGCGAACTCGGGGCCGACGACGGCCTCGTCGAACCAGTGCCACGCCTGCCCGCAGATCACGGCATCGACCGCCTCGTCGGGCAGTGGCAGGTCCTCGGCAGCGCCGGTGGCCGTCGACAAACGGTCGTCGCCGCCGTGGCGGTCCCGCAACCGTCCGAGCATGGCCTCGTCCGGCTCGATCGCCACGACCTCGTGGCCCAGGGCCAGCAGGACAGCGGTCAGCTTGCCCGTCCCGGCCCCGACGTCGGCGACCCGCAGCGGGGCCTGTCCGGCAGGGTCGAGGCACCACGCCACCGCGTCGCCGGCGTAGTCCGGGCGCGTCCGGTCGTAGACGTCCGCAGCGGCACCGAACGACTGCTTGCGTGTGGCGAACTCGGCCGGGTCCATGGGCCATCCTCCATCGTTGTCATCCGAAGTCAAGCGGATCGGATCGTGCGCGGCGCGAAGCCCGATGAGCACAGCGGCGGCCGAATGCCAACTGGATTCGGGAGACACGCCCTACGGTGCCCGCCATGATCGATGACGCGACGTCCACCGCCCCGCTGCGCCTGTCGTTCGTGCAGTCGGCGACCGACCACCACGACCTGCCGCCGACCCGCGCCGAGGTGGCGTTCGTCGGCCGGTCGAACGTGGGCAAGTCGTCGCTGATGAACGCGGTTGCCGGCGAGAAGGGACTGGCCCGGACCTCGAAGACCCCCGGCCGGACGCAACTGCTCAACCTGTTCGCAGTGGCGACCGTCGTCGAGGACCCGGAGTCCGGCGGTGACGTCCCTGAGCCGGACGTGACCACCGCCGGCACGGTGGTGGACTGTCCCGGCTACGGCTACGCCAAGTCGTCGAAGCGTGATCGCGAGCGCTGGCAGGACATGGTGGACCTGTACCTGCTCGACCGGCCCGGGCTGGTGATGACCCTGGTGCTGGTGGACGGCGCGGTCGGGCCCACGCCACTGGACGTCGAGATGCTCGACTGGCTGCGCGAGTCCGGCATCGCGTTCACGGTCGTGGCGACCAAGCACGACAAGGTCAAGTCGTCGGCGCGCGTCCGCCGCAAGCGCGACCTCGCGAAGGGGTGCCGCATCGACGGTCGCGCCGTGGTGTGGACCAGCGCGGACCGCAACGTCAACATCGGGCTGCTGCGGGGCCTCGTCCGGTCCTGGTTGGCCTGAGAGCCGGTCCTGGTTGACCTGAGGGCCGGTCTCTGGTTGACCTGAGGGCCGGTCTCTGGTTGGCCTGAGGGCCGGTCTCTGGTTGGCCTGAGGGCCGGTCTCTGGTTGGCCTGAGGGCCGGTCTCTGGTTGGCCTGAGGGCCGGGCGTGGCTGGCCTGACCCGGCCGACGAGCGTGGGGATCACGTCACGGGGGTGAGGTGACCCGTTGCGACGTCGTGGACGAAGCCGTGCACGGCGTCTCGGTGGCGCAGCACGGGCGACGTGCGCAGCCGCTCGACGCCGGCTCGCACCCCGCCCTCGGACGACGCGATCGAACCCAGGGCGAACGACGGTCGCGTGCCACGTTCTGCCTCGACCAGGGCGTTCGTGACGTCCTCGTCGTGGCCGAGCAGTCCGCAGTCGGTGTGGCCGATGACCAGGATCGTCCGCGTGCCCAGCGCGTACTGGCTCAGCAGGAGCGACCGCTCGACGTCGTCGGTGACCAGCGCGCCCGCGTTGCGGACGACGTGGGCCTCCCCCACCACCAGCCCGAGCGACCGCAGCGGGTCCAGCCGGGCGTCCATGCAGGTGACGACCGCCAGCGCACGGCCGGGCACCTTCGGCGACGACGGGTCGTGGTGGTCGTCGGCCCACCTGGCGTTGGCCGCGACCACGTCGTCCAGGTCGGTGGTCGGTTCGGCGGGGTCGGTCACGAGCAGGCTCTCGTTCGGGCGCGACCAGACTAGGCGAGCGGCTGGCCATCGCAATGTCGGACGAGGCCGGCGACGAGCGGACGCCCGCAGCGACGGGCTCCCGGTCAGGCGGTGCAGTCGAGGATGACCTTGCCAGTCGTGGCGCGTGAGCGCAGGTCCTCGTGGGCCCGGTGGGCCTCCGACAGCGGGTAACTGCCGTGGACGACCACCTCCAGTTCGCCGGCGGCGACCAGGCTCAGCAGGGCCTCCATCGGGGGCGCGACCATGCCGGCGGGGTTCGACATGGCGTGGGCCAGCCAGAAGCCGATGACGCCCTGCGACCGGCCCATCAACTCCCCGGGCTGGACCGGCGACGGCGCGCGGCGGGAGGCCATGCCGAAGTGCACCAAGCGCCCGAAGGGGGCCAGGGCACGCATCGACCCGTCGGTCGTCCCGCCGCCGACCATGTCCAGCACGATGTCGACCTTGCCACCGGCAGCCTCGCGGATGGCCGCGTTGATGTCCTCGGCCCGCGAGTCGAAGGTGGCTGTGGCACCCAGGCGGGCGGCGAGGTCGCGCTTGTCGGCCGACGAGGCACCACCGATCACGGCAGAGGCGCCCCACCGGCGGGCCAGTTGGACCGCCAGCGTGCCGACCCCTCCGGCAGCGGCGTGGACCACGACCGACTCGCCCTCGCGCATGCGCGCCGAGGTCTGCAGCAGGTGCCAGGCCGTCAGGCCCTGGACCAGCAGGGCGAGGGCCTGGCCGTCGTCGACCTCGTCGGGCACGTCGAAGGCCATCGCCTTCGGGACCAGCGCCTGTGCGGCGTAGCCACCGGTCCCGGAGAACCCGCACACCCGGCGACCGTCGGCGGTCGTGCCGACGACCTCCGAACCCGGGACCATGGGCAGTTCCTGGGGGGCGAGGTAGGAGTCCTCGGCCTGGTGGGTGTCGGCGTAGTTGACCCCGGCCGACGACACGTCGACCAGCAGCATCCCGTCGGTGGGCTCGAGGTCCGGCAGGTCGGTCAGGGTCAGGACCTCGGGACCCCCGAACTCGGTGATCTGGATGGCGCGCACGCGGTACCTCTCGGGTTGACGGTCGGCCAGCGACCCTACCCCCGCGGCCACCCGATCCCTCCCCGGCCCAACCCGGCAACCGGGTGTCGAACCGGCAACAGGTTGCCGGATCCACGCCCACCCGGGTTGGGGGATCGGGCGGGGTCGGGGGCGGGGCGGGATGGGGAGGACGAGGTGCGAGCCATATGCTCGCGGCCGGCGAACCCCCGGAGGCCACGAGTGTCCACCCGCATCCTGACCGTCTGCCTGGGCAACATCTGCCGCTCGCCGGTCGCCGAGGCCGCCATTCGCGAGGCCGCGGCCGAGGCTGGCCTGGACGTCGACGTCGACTCGGCCGGGACCGGTGCCTACCACGTCGGCAACCCCCCGGATGAACGGATGGTCGCCGCGGGGCGAGACGTCGGCATGGTGGTCGACGGGCAGGCCCGGCGGGTGGTCGCGCACGACCTGTCGTCGTACGACCTCGTGCTGGCCATGGACCGCGAGAACCTCGACGACCTGCAGGCCCTGGCCGAGCGCGAGGGCGCGACCGCCACCATCCGGCTGTTCCGGACCTTCGACCCGGACGCGGACGGCGACGAGGTCCCGGATCCCTACTACGGCGGCAACGACGGGTTTCGTCAAGTGGTGGCCATGATGCGACCGGCGGCGGCCGGGGTCATGGACTGGGTCCGACTCCACGGCCGTCGCGCCGGCGCGGCGTCGTGACCGACCCCGTGACCAGCGTCGGCCTGTTGCTGTGGCGCGACGGGGTGGACGGTCCCGAGGTGCTGCTAGGGCACATGGGCGGGCCGTTCTGGGCGCGCAAGGACCTGGGTGCATGGTCGATCCCCAAGGGCCTCGCCGAACCCGACGACATGTCACCGCTCGCGACCGCCGAGCGCGAGTTCGCCGAGGAACTGGGACAACCCGCGCCCGCCCCGCCGGACGACGTCCCCGACCTCGACCTCGGCACCCATCGAGCCAGCCGCAAGGTGGTCCACGTCCTGGCCCGCCGCGGCGACCTCGACCCGACCGCCGCGACCGGCGGCACCTTCACGATGGAGTGGCCCCCACGCTCCGGCGAGCAGCAGGAGTTCCCCGAGGTGGACCGGGCCGCGTGGCTGCCGCTGGACGACGCCCACCTCGCGCTGGCGAAGAACCAGCAGGTCTTCCTGGACCGCCTTGCCGAGGTCCTCGGACCTGACCTGGCTCCGGACTGAGAACTTCTCGACCGGTCCGAGGGCGGGACGTTCGCGTTCCCCCGTGACCCTGCGCGGCGTGCCTCAGTGATCGATCAGGGAGTGCGCGTCGACCGGGTCGATTCGCTGGAGACCGGGCACGTGGTCGAACGCGTGGTCTGCGGTCACGATCGTGGCGATCCCTCGATTGAGTGCACTCGCCGCGTGGATGGCATCAAGCATGTCGAGGTGGTCGTACGCGGCGAACAACACCAGCGCGCGTTCCACGTCCGGCGGATCCACCGAGTGGCATGTCACGACGGCCATGATGCGCTGTGCCTGACGAACCGCTTCCCCGCGGTCGCCCGTCCTGCGTGCACGAACGTGGGCGACCTCCTGGACGATCTCGACCGAAGCCTCGAGGAGAATCGGGGACAACTGTCGGTGCCGTGGGTCATGCGGCGGCTCTCCAGGGCATGTCGGGTGCCAGGTCGGCACGTTCAAGCATGATCATGGTGATGAACGCCTTGGGGTCCTGGAACCCGCGAGCGGCGCTACGGATCCGACCGATG
>JBBSMS010000182.1:0-5946 GCA_038233055.1 Nitriliruptorales bacterium | reverse complement strand
GCCAGCCAGGTGTTCGGTGGCTACGGCTTCATGACCGAGTACCGGGTCGGCCGCTTCTACCAGGACGCCAAGATCCTGGAGGTCGGCGAGGGCACCTCCGAGGTCCAGCGCATGCTGATCGCCCGCGACCTCGGCCTGTAGTGACCGTCAGCCAAGAATGGTCGCGGTGCCGGGGATCACCTCGGTGGACCCGGACCGAAGGTTGAGGACCAGTGACACGCGCTTCATCGTGTCCGAGGCACGGCCGGTGACCACCACCCAGTCGCCGTGCAGGTCGCTGACCACTGCGGTGTCGAATGTGACGTCGTCGGGCAAGGGCTGCAACGTGCCGGCCTCGTCGTCCCCGACCGACCGAACCAGCAAGTGCCACGATCCGTCGATCACGGTGGTGGCGGCAAGCCGCGAGCCATCCGTCGACAACTGGCCGCCCCGCCACACCGGGCCGTCGTCCTCGACGAAGCTGTAGGGCAGTTCGACCGTGGGCCCGGACGGGTCGGCGTCCTTCGGGACGACCGTGAGTGCACCGCCGGCTTCGTTCGATCGGTTGAACAGGCGGTTCGGCCCACCGAGGGAGACCGACGTGGCGCCCTCCCAGGTCGCGTCGACGGCGATGTCGCGACGATTGCCCCCGGAGACGTCGGACTCCACGATCACCAGTTGATCGTTGGGGCCGGGACCACCCTCGGGATCGCGGTACTCGACGCCAAAGACCATGAAGCCGGAGTAGGGCTGACGGGTGATCACGTTGACGTCGAACAGCCGGAGGGCGGTGGGCGAAAGGGTGATCGGCTCGGTCCCGCCGGTGGTGTCCTCAAACGAACGTGGCGCGAAGTCCGCCAGAGCGACAAGCGTCTCCACGGGTCCGCCCCGGTCCGGGAAGCCTCCGATGCCACGGGGATTGCGTTGGAAGATTACGGACCCGACGCCATCGTCGAAGGCACGAAGGACGGGGCCATCCAGGTTGGCCACCCGGCTGCCGTTCAGCATGACGCCATCGTCAGTGGCGACCACGAGACTGGGTCCGTCACGGGCGGGATCGGCTGACGGACTCGGCGAGGGGTCGGGACTGGGAGTCGTCGGGGTCGGGGTCGGCGAGGTCGTCTCCGTGGGCTCGCTGGGCGTGGTCGGCAGCGGCCCGGGCTCGGTCGCGCCGGGGTCGGGGGTCGGCGTCGGAGCGCTCGTCGGTGTCCGTTCGGACGTCGGTGTCGGGGCCGAGGTCGCCGACGGTTCAGGCGTGGGCGTCGGGGTGGGCGTCTCGGTCAGGGGCTCGACCGGCGTGCCGGTGGGTGACGGGAGCGGCTGGATGGTGACCGACGGTGGCTGGTCGTCGCCCAGCAGCCAGGACGAACCCGCCCAGGACGCCCCGGCCACGAACACCACCGCGGCCGCGGAGCCCAGCACCACGTTGCGACGGTGGCGGCGGCGTCCGGCCTCGGCCAACGCGGCCGCGTCGGACTCGTCGACCGGCAGGGCGTCACCGTCCATCGCCAGTTGGCGTCGCAGGTCGTTGGTCAGGTCGTCGTTCGGGACGTCGTTCATCGGGATCCCTCCAGGTCGGTGCGGAGTTGGTCGAGGGCGCGGGACAGCCGGGACTTGACGGTCCCCGCGGGGATGCCGAGGGCGGTCGCGGTGTCGGCGGTGGAGAAGTCGGCGTAGTGGCGCAGCATCACCACGGCACGCAGCGAGTCGTCGAGGTCGTCGATGGCCTCGCGCAGGCGGGGTCGGACCTCGGGCAGGGTCGGCTCGACCGGCAGTTCGGGGACCGGTTCGCGGCTGATCCAGTGGCGGCTGCGGAACCACGAGGTTGCCCAGTTCATGGCGACCCGGTAGACCCACGCGCCGGCGTCGCCGTGGTCGTCCAACCGGTTCCAGCGCTGCCAGGCCCGCCCAAGCGCGACGTCGATGGCCTCGGTGGCGAGGTCGAGGTCGCGCAGGTGCAGCGCGAGGGTGCGCACCAGTCGATCGCGGTGCAGTCGGTGGAACTCCTCGAACCCCAGGTCGGCCTCCACGGCATCCTCCGTCGTCGTGTGGGTTGATCCAGCGGTTCGGTGGACGGGGACGTCCGCCCCAGCCGTGACTGGTGGTGAACTCGTCATTGTCGCCTCGGGTCGTCGCGGCTCAGTTCGGGGGACCCACGCACGGGGCCACCGTCCGGGTTCGCGGAGTCCTCGCTTCGTGCGTTCAGCGCACGACTTGGCGTGGCGATGACGGGACGTCAGGGACGTGGGCCGCGCGGGAGTCGGGGGGATGTCGGCCACGTGCACGAGGCTGCCCTGTGCGCCCGGCAGGTGCGAGGAACCGCGTCCGATCCATGAGCCGAGTCGTCCGGCGTGCGGCACCTGGTGGGCTCCCCTGCACCTGGTGGGCTCCCCTGGTCGAGCGGATCTCGACGGCGTCGTCTCGGTCTCGGTCTCGGATGACATGGGGCCTTGCGTGGTCTGTCATGGGACATCGTGCGGTCGTCCGTTGTCCACTCCACGTCCGGGGACCGCCACGCGTTCCACGTGCCCGGCACTCGTGAGCTGAACGCACGTCGCCCGGGTTCCGCCCTCCGGCCTCCGGGCCGAGGGGTCCGGGCCTGCGCTCCCGGCGGAGCCATACGATCGTGGGCCGATCCCACCCCCGATCCGACGTCCGAGGACCGCATGGCTGATCGGTACACCTCGCGCCTCGCCTTGGTCGTGGACGAGCCCGTTCACGTCGGTGACGTCGTCGCGGCCGCGATCCAGGCCGGGGACATCGATCGCAGCCGGGCGGTCCGTGACGTGGCCGAGGCCGCCGAGGTCAACTGGGGCGGACGCATGGCCAAGGCGGTGGTTCGGCGTCTGGACGACGACGGCGAATCGCTGGTCCGGGTCGAGGCCTACATCGGTGCGGACGGCCTGGCCAACGGCCTGCAGCGCCAGGGACAACTGCTGCAGGCGCTGGCCCGCCAACTGCGGGGGCACGTGAGCGGCGTGCGAGACCTGTCGGCACGCATCGATCATGATGTCGCGTGGCTGAACCGGATCGCCATCGGCGCGGTGCAGCAGGATGACGTGGTCGTGGCCCACGACGACGGCGAGGGGACCCACTGGGTCGCCACCCACGGCGCCGCGAGGCTGGACGTCCCGGACCTCGAGCTCTACGGCCTGCATCGTGACCAGGTCGACGGGGCCGTGGCCGCCCTGGCGCATGTCCATGGGCAGTTGCTGGAACGTGGGCTCACGCGCGCCGATCTCGCCCTGGCGTCGGGGACACCGATCTACCTCGTCCCCGTGCTGGAGGCGTGGCAGGACCTCCCACTGGAGTGGCCGGGGATCGGTCGCGCCGGCCAGGAGCGCGGTCCGGGCCTCGAAGGGCCCCGAGCCACCCTGTCGGTGCTGCACAAGCCCCGGTTCGGGCGCTACCGGACCGACTTCGCCGGGGTCCTGGACGACCTGTGACGACTTCCGGCCCGAGCGCCCGGCGCGGGGGCGGTCAGGTCGCCGGTGCCGCCGTCACAGGGCCGCGCAGCACGCTGTCGCCCGAGTGTGCCGGGTCGCCGTCCGCGGGCTCGATCGACACGTCGATCGTGGGCCAGGTGCCGTCCGCGACCGCGATCGGGACGGTGAAGGTGCCATCCGGTCCGACCGGGCCGAGGCTCACCAGACGGCCCTGGTCGAGGTCGAGCAGCCACAGTTCGTAGAAGCTGCCGCCGGGCGGCGGGGGCAGGGAGTCGAGGTCGACGTCGACGGCCTGGCCGGCGTCGGCCGCGACGATCGAGCCGGACACGGGCGACGGGGCCCGGTCGTCGAGCGGATCCATCCGGAAGGTGGCGACCGGTGCCGGTGCGGGTTCCCGGGTCACGACCCACGACACGCCGACGACGGCCAACAGGACGGCGGCGATGCCGGCGAGCGCGCCGGCCACCGTGCGACGCTGACGGGCCTCGACGCTGCGGACCATCGATGGGGTCCGGGCCCGCCGGGCACGGCCGGTGTCGGGACCCGCGTGAGGATCCGCGTCCGGATCCGCGTCGGGGGCCACCGCGACCAGGTTCGGCGGGCTCGGTCGGTCCTGGGCGTCGTCGCCGAAGGCTGCCGCCGCGATGCCGTCCCAGAGGCTGGCCAGGTGGTCCCACGAGGTCTGGTCGAGTTCCTCGGCACCCTCGCGAGCCAGGGCCAGCAGGTCGGCATCGGACAGGGCCTCGAGGTCTCGAGGTGCCGAAGGACGGGTGGCGTCATCGCCGTCCATGGTGCACCTCCAGTGCTCGTCTGAGGCGTCGCAGTCCGCGACGCTGGTGGCTCTTGACGGTGCCGAGGGGCATGTCCAGTCGATCGGACACCTCGGCCTGGGTCAGTCCGTCCCAGTAGGACAACTCCAGGGTTCGTCGTTGGTGGTCGGGCAGGTTGGCCAGCACGGTGGCCAGCAACAGTTCGTCGACCACCTCGTCCGCGCGGTCGTCCTCGCAGCGGACCTCGCGTGTGACCTCGGTCGGGTCGGTCGGGATCTCGTGGACGCCACGGAACGAGCGGTTGGTCAGGTTCCGGGCGATGCCCACGAGCCAAGCGCCAAGGTCACCTCGAGCCGGGTCGTGGTTGGCGCGCCCCTGCCAGGCGGCGACGAAGACCTGTTGGGTCAGGTCGTCGGCCGCGTCGGCATCCGCCCAGCGCGTGGTCAGGGCGTGGATCATGCCGCCCCAGCGGCGGTAGGCGTCTTCGAGGGCCTGGTGGTCATCATTGGCGAGGCCGGAGGCGATGCGACGCCCTTCGGTGTCATCGTCGGCCCCCTGCTCGGCGTTCACGAAGGGGTTCGACACGGCATCGCCAGGGGTTTGGTGCGGGACCGCCGTCGACCGGCGCAGGCGCTCACGAGGGCCGTCCGCGGGGTCGCCGAGGCGAGGCTTCGATGGGCCGATCGCGATCCTCCGGGCTGTCGGGCAACCCCCTCGTGGCGAGCGCGAGACGGGCGCTGACGAGGGGTGGCGCGGGGCTGCGAGGCTACACCGGGCGAGCCACGACCACGACGTTCGAACGGTAGGAACGGACGCTGCCATCGAAATCACCCCCACACGTCACCAGCACCAGTTGCGGCCGGCCCGAGCGACGGAACGACTCGGTCGGGTCGAGGTCGGACTTGTCCACGAGCCGCCGGCCAGTGACCTGCCAGGTCGTCGCGGCCGTCCAGCAGCACCAGGCCCGCGGTCACGAGGCAGGCGATCCCGACCGCCGCGGCCAACCCTCGCGTGACCATTGGCCGTCCTCGACTCGTCGGTGTCCGACCTGTTCGTGGATCTGGTGGTGGATGGTCCCGGGGCGAGCCGGCGCGGGCGGCTCGCCCCGGGACACGGGGGGATGGAGGCCGGGGGTCCGGGACCGGCGGGAACACGGACCCCCGACCACGTTGGGGGAGGGTGTCCGCCGTGACCGGGCGTCGGACCGGTCACGGCGGTGGGTCGGGAGCAGGGCCGCGAGGCCCTCTCCTTCCCCAGGCTTGTCAGGCGTGGTCGCGTGCCGGTCGACGACGAGCGGTGAACCCCAGAGCGCCGAGGCCCAGCAGGACGGCGGCGGCCGCAGCGGTGGTGAAGGTGGGCAGTGGTCGCATGGCGGAGGCTCCTTCGTGGTGATGGCGTGGCCGCGCCGGTCCGGTCCGGCCTGCCACCTCCACTTGCCGTGAGCCCCCGTGATCGGATGCACGCGGCCCACGATCGTGCGTTCAGCGCACGTTCCCTGCAAAAGCAATGCCGTCCCAGTGGCGACCTGTCCTACGCCATCCGCACAAACACGTTCCGCACAGCCCACCTGTTCCGCACAGCCCACCTGGTGGGACGCCGGTCAGGCATCCTCGGGTGGTTGGACCCATTCGCCGTCGTCGCCCTCCGGACGACGGTCGCCGGCCAGTTCACGCAGCCGCAGCGCACCCTCCTCCGGTCCGATCGCGAGCAGGCGGTCCCCGGCACGGACCTCGCGGCGGCCGCGTGGCCGG
>JBBSMS010000181.1:0-5979 GCA_038233055.1 Nitriliruptorales bacterium | reverse complement strand
GAGCTACAGGCCCGCGTGAGGGCAGGCTAACGGGATGCAGCCTCCGGGCCGACGGACCCGCAGTCGCGACACCCGGACCGGACCAGACCCGGCCTCCGCCTCACAGCCCCGCGGCGTCCCGGACGGCCGCAGCGAAACCTTCGAGGTCCGCGACCGTCATGGTCAGGCCGGGGCTGGCCGCAACCGGCAGCGCCTTCACGGGTTCGTGGAAGCACACGCACACCCCGCCGGCGGT
This sequence comes from Nitriliruptorales bacterium, assembly GCA_038233055.1. GTDB lineage: Bacteria > Actinomycetota > Nitriliruptoria > Nitriliruptorales > Nitriliruptoraceae > Salsipaludibacter. Next base: position 5,744 of record JBBSMS010000181.1, on the reverse strand, counting down.
GTTGGTGCCGTAGGTGGCTCCGCGATCGGCCAGCGACAGGCGCGCGCCGATGGCCTTGAACCAGCGGTAGTCCCGGGTGATCTGCACGTCCTTGACGTTGCCCAAGGGCGTGCGCACGCCGAGCCACCCGAAGCGGACCACCAACTGGTCGTCGTCCAGCCGCACCGACGAGTTGTCGGCATGGGCGCCCGCCGTCACCCGCACCATCGGCGCGAACCGGGGATCGAAGTCGAACGGGAAGGTCGTGGACACGAGCGTTCCTGGGAGGGAGGGTGCACGGAGCGTACGACGGCCGACCCGGCACCACCCGCTCGCGCAGTGATCGTGAGCGAAGCGGTATCCTTGTGGGACGGCCTCGTCCGCGTGACGGGGCCGTCGTGCGTTCCGGGGCCACTCGGCCGATCGGCACTCGACCGCCCCCCGGTCCCACCCGCCATGCGCGCCACCGTCCATGACTCTCGGCGCCCCGGCGTCCCGCTCGACCTCCCATCGCCGCACAGGATCCACCCATGAGCACCCGAACGGCCATCCGCGACGACCGTCGCAACGTCGCCATCATCGCCCACGTCGACCACGGCAAGACCACGCTGGTCGACGCGATGCTGCACCAGTCGGGTGCCTTCCAGGCCCACCAGTCCATCGCCGACCGCGTGATGGACTCCGGCGACCTCGAACGCGAGAAGGGCATCACGATCCTGGCCAAGAACACCGCCGTCGTGCGCGACGACGTGACCATCAACGTCGTCGACACGCCCGGCCACGCCGACTTCGGTGGTGAGGTGGAACGCGCCCTGGCGATGGTCGACGGTGCGCTGCTGCTGGTCGACGCGGCCGAGGGCCCACTCCCCCAGACCCGCTTCGTGTTGCGCAAGGCGCTGGACCTTGACCTGCCCCTGGTGCTGGTGGTCAACAAGGTGGACCGCCACGACGCCCGCGCGGCCGACGTGGTCGACGAGGTCTTCGACCTGTTGATCGACCTGGGCGCGGACGACGACACCATCGACATCCCGGTCATCTACACCAACGCCAAGGCCGGCCACGCGGGGCTCACGCCCGACCATCTCGAGCCGAACCTCGACCCGGTGTTCGAGACCATCCTGACCGCCATCCCGGCGCCCGAGCACGACCCCGAGCACCCGTTCCAGGCGCTCGTGACGATGCTGGACGCGTCCCCGTACCTGGGCCGGCTCGCGCTGGCACGGGTCCAGCACGGCATCGTGACGCGGGGCCAGCCGATCGCGTGGATGCGTGAGAACGGCACGGTCGAGACCGTCAGGCTCGCCGAGCTGTACCTCACCGAAGCCCTGGACCGGGTCCGCGCCGAGCAGGCCGGCCCGGGCGACCTGATCGCGGTGGCCGGGCTGGACGACGTCATGATCGGCGACACGCTGGCCGACCCGACCGACGCCCGCGCGCTGCCCCGATTGACCGTCGACGAACCCTCCCTGGGCATGACCATCGGCGTCAACAAGTCGCCACTGGCCGGTCGCGAGGGAGCGAAGCTGACCGCCCGCCTGATCGAGAACCGGTTGCGCTCGGAACTGGTCGGCAACGTGTCGCTGCGCGTGCTGCCCACCGAGGAACCCGATGCCTGGGAGGTCCAGGGCCGCGGCGAACTGCAGTTGGCCGTCCTGGTGGAGACGCTGCGCCGGGAAGGCTTCGAACTGACCGTGGGCAAGCCCCAGGTGGTGCTGCGCGAGATCGACGGCATCACCCACGAACCGTTCGAACTGCTGACGGTCGACGTTCCCGAGGAACACGTCGGGACCGTCACGCAGTTGCTCGGGACTCGCAACGGCCGCATGGTCGACATGCAGCACGGCGGCGACGGCTGGGTCCGGATCGGCTTCCACGTCCCGGCTCGCGGGTTGATCGGGTTCCGCACGGAGTTCATGACCCAGACCCGCGGGACCGGCATCCTCAACCACGTGGCCGACGGCTACGAACCGTGGACCGGGGACCTGCGCACGCGCCCCAACGGTTCGCTGGTCGCCGACCGGATCGGGTCCGCGACCACCTATGCGCTGCTGCCGCTGCAGGACCGTGGTGAGATGTTCGTCGCCCCCGGTACGGAGCTGTACGAGGGCATGATCATCGGCGAGCACACCCGCGGCGAGGACCTTGACGTCAACGCCAGCCGCGAGAAGAAGGCCACCAACGTTCGCAGTTCCACCGCCGAGGAACTGGTCCGCCTGGCCCCGCCGCGCGACCTGTCGCTGGAACAGGCGCTGGAGTGGATCCGTGACGACGAGGCGGTCGAGGTGACCCCCGAGCACGTCCGACTTCGCAAGGTCGTGCTCGACCAGACCACCCGGGCCCGCGCAGCCAAGCGCGCCAAGTGGGGCGGGGCACCGGGCGCCGCCTGACCCGTCGCGCCACGACGCCCGGTCGACGCCCCCTGCCGACCCGAACCTCCGAACGGCAGCGCGCCGGACACCGACGATTGAGCATCGCGGATCCACGGATCCGTGACCACCACGGCGTATCCTGAGCCACGACGCCGAGCGCCCCTGCACGGGCTGTCAGCACTATCTCGGCCCCCCTGCCACCCGACCACCTCCTCGACTCGAGGCCCCCATGAGCATCGCTGCCCCAGCCACGCCGGCCGCCACGCCGCTGGACCGACCGTTGTCGGTCTCCGACACCGACGCGGACCGCTGGACGCCACTGACCGACGACGAACGTCGCCAGTTCCACGACCAGGGCTACGTCGTCGTCCGCAACGCCATCGACGAGGACCGGCGCCTGAGGGTCGAGGCGATCATCGACGAGTTCTACGCCGAGGCGGAGGCTGCCGGTGACCTGTGGAAGGGTGACTGGCTGCACCTGCAGGGCGGCGTCATCCGCCACCCGGAGTTCGTACGCCTGCTGGACGACAACAAGGCATTCCGCTGGATCTGGGGTCTGCTGGGTTGGAACATCTACAGCCACCACAACCACCTCGACGTGAACCCGCCGCTGGACGAGTCCGGTGATCCCGAGCGCTGGGGCTGGCACCAGGACGGCTGGCGCCAGAACTCCGACGCGGAGTACATGGGCGAGTACTACGGCTACGAGGTCACCCGGCCGCAGTTCTCGATCAAGACCGCGCTGCTGTTCTCGGACCTGTCCGAGCCCGACCGCGGCTCGACCCTGATCATCCCGGGCAGCCACCTCGACAACACCCTGACGCGCCCCGACGACCCCGAGGACTTCGAACACCCGGAGGGCACCATCCAGGTCACCGGCAACCCGGGCGACGCGTTGGTGTTCGACCGTCGCATGTGGCACTCGCGGTCGCGCAACCACTCCGACATCACGCGCAAGATCCTGTTCCTGGGCTACACCCACCGCTGGATCCGCCCGCTCGACCCGATGCCGCTTGAACTGGCCGAGGACTTCTGGGGCGACCTCACCGACGTGCAGCAGCAGTTGGTCGGAGCCGGTCCGAACCTCCCCGACTACTGGGGCATCCACGAAGCCGGCGGCATCAACGACGCCATCCCGCTGCGCGCCGAGTTGAAGGAACGTGGCCTGCTCGACCGCTCGGTTCCCTGGTTGCGCTAGGGCCTGTCTCGGCCGAGTTGTCGTCCACGTCAGGCCTTCGGGAGGCGGGCCTCGGCGAGGTCGATCCGCTTCATGGCCTGGCGACGCGGTTGCGGGGGCAGTTCGCGAGCCTCGACCCGGGCCGCCTCCGCCGCCTCCAAGCCCAGGCCGCGTTGGCTGGTGATGACGGCGAACTCCAGCCGCCGCACCGGTTCGGCGATCGCCCCGGTCGCCAACGCAGTCGTCGGGTCCTCCATCCGTCGGCACCAGTCGTCCACGGCCGCGGCCAGGGTGGCCACGTCCGTGGGCTCACGGCCGAGCAGGCGTGCGAAACTGGTGGCGGCGTGGGCCTGCTGGGGCAGCACCGGCATCGGCGGGACCGGACGCGAGAACGCCATCTCGCCGATCGGCCACACCACGCCGACCACCACCTCCTCGAGGGCTTGTGGGCGACGCAGCAGCCGTCCCACCCAGCCGGGGCCGGCCAGGATGATCGCGACGTGGTCGTGGCGATCGGCCTGGCGCCGCACCAGGCGCCGGGTCGACCCGGACGCGTCGGCTGCTTCAAAGCCCTTGCGCGCCAGGCTCGCCGCCAGCTCCACCATGGACGGCCGCCTCACTCGCGGGCCCGGATCTCGCGTCGGGCGATCGACATCTCGTGGACCTCGTCGGGGCCGTCGAACAAGCGCATGGTGCGGATGTGGGCGTGGAAGGTCGCCAAGGGCGTGTCGTCGGACACCCCGGCACCGCCGTGGACCTGGATGGCCTTGTCGATGACGTACTCGGCGGCGGCGGGCGCGGCCAACTTGATCGCCGAGATCTCCATGCGCGCACCCTTGTTGCCGACGGTGTCCATCAGCCACGCAGTCTTCAGCGTCAGCGTGCGGGCGGCCTCGATGCGCACGCGGGACTGGGCGATCCAGTGCTGGATCTTGCCCTGGTCGGCCAACCGCTTGCCGAACGCGACCCGCTCGATGGCACGATCGATCAGCAGTTCCAGCGATCGCTCCGCCATGCCGATGGCTCGCATGCAATGGTGGATGCGCCCCGGCCCCAGCCGTTCCTGGGCGATCCGGAACCCATCGCCTTCGTTGCCGATGAGGTTGGACGCCGGCACCCGCACGTCGGTGAAACGCATCTCGGGATGCCCGCCGTGACCGTCGTAGCGCCCGAGCACCGGCAGTTCGCGCACCACCTCGACCCCGGGGGTGTCGAACGGGACCAGGATCATGGACTGCTGGTGGTAGGAGTCGGCGTCGGCGTCCGTCACGCCCATGAAGATGCCGACGCGTGCCCGCGGCGAGGCCGCCCCTGACGACCACCACTTGCGGCCGTTGATGACATAGTCGTCCCCGTCACGTTCGATCGAGGACTGGATGTTGCGGGCGTCGGAGGACGCGACGTCGGGTTCGGTCATGAAGAACGACGACCGGATCTCGCCGGCCACCAACGGTTCGAGCCATTGCGACTGCTGCTCGGGCGTGCCGAACAGGTGCAGCACCTCCATGTTCCCGGTGTCGGGTGCGGCACAGTTGGTGGCCTCGGGCGCAACCAGCGGCGACCGGCCCAGGATCTCGCACAGCGACGCGTACTCGACGTTGGTCAGCCCCGCCCCGTGGGTGTCGTCGGGGAGGAACAGGTTCCACAGGCCATGGCGGCGGGCCTCGGCCTTGATGTCTTCGAACAGCGGTGGGTGGTGGTGGCGGTCTCCGGAGGCCTCGACCTCGGCCGCCAGCACCGACTCGTTCGGGTAGATCCAGGTGTCCATGAAGTCGAGCAGGTCGTCACGCAACTCAGCGGCACGGTCCGAGAGGGCGAAGTCCATGGCCGAGCGCTCCGGTGATCGAGTGGAGCGAGCATAGGGCCGCCCCCCACACGGCCGGCGCCCGCACGACGACGGGGGAAGACCGCGGAACCCGGCGCAGGAAGGCCGCAGAACGAGCGCAGCGAGTTCTGCAACCTGCCGAGCGAAGCGAGGCAGGCTCTATCGCAGGCCGAGTTCGCGCGAGCACACCGGCCACGCGCCCCAGCCCTGGGCGTCGAGCACCCGTTCGGCGATACGGATCTGGTCGCCCTTGGAGGCCTGGTAGGCGGCGTCCGCCATGCCCGAGTCCTTGAAGGAGTCCCAGGTGTCGGGGTGGAACTGCAGGCCGCCCTCGAACAGGCCCTCGGTGATGTCCCAGCGACCGCTGGACTCGCACTGGGCGATGTCGTCCCAG
>JBBSMS010000180.1:0-5987 GCA_038233055.1 Nitriliruptorales bacterium | reverse complement strand
CCGAGGCCAACGACACCGCCATCCTGTTGGCGACCTCGTACCGCCGCTCCAACCAGGTCCTGGCGATGCGCAACAGCTATCACGGGCGCTCGTTCACGACCCAGGCGATCACCTCGCACTCGTCGTGGTCGTCGACCTCGCTGTCCGGGCTGCAGGTCACGTTCGTGCAGGGCGGCTACCGGCTGCGGTCCCCCTTCGCCGACCTCGACGACCAGGCCTACACCGATGCGTGTGTCGACGACCTGGTCCAGTTGCTGGACATGACGTCGTCCGGCGACGTGGCCGCCATGATCGCCGAACCGATCCAGGGTGTCGGCGGCTTCGCGGTGCCGCCCGACGGGCTGTTCGGCGCCATGCACAAGGAGCTCGCGAACCGCGGGATCCTGTTCATCGCCGACGAGGTCCAGACCGGCTGGGGCCGGACCGGCGAGCACTACTGGGGCTACCAGGCCCACGGCGTCACCCCGGACATCCTGACCTTCGCCAAGGGGGTCGGCAACGGCATCACCCTGGCCGGGTGCGTGGCGCGGGCCGAACTGATGGACACCATCGAGGTGCTGAACTTCTCCACGTTCGGCGGCAACCCGTTGTCGACGGCCGCGGGCATGGCCACGCTCGACGTGGTGCGCGACGACGGCCTGCAGGCCAACGCCCTGGCGATGGGCACCCGCCTGCGCGCGACGCTCGACCCGGTCGCGGAGGCCACGCCGTGGATCGCCGAGGTGCGCGGCCGCGGACTGATGCAGGCGGTGGAGGTGTGCCACGACGGGACGCTGGAGCCCGACCCCACCCGTTCTGCGGCGCTGCTGGAGGCTTGCAAGGACCGCGGCCTGCTGGTCGGCAAGGGCGGGCTGTACGGCAACGTGATCCGCATCACCCCGATGCTCAACGTCACCGCCGACGAACTGGACGACGGCGCCGCTCGCCTGGTCGCCGCGATCCACGCCGTCGGCTGACCGACCCCTCGTCCACTGCCGGGTGCACGTGCCGTCCACCAACGACACACGGGTGGGCGTGATTGCGGCCACGACCGGCCGATTTCACGCCCAACCGGACAGGGCTCGGCCGTTGTACGGGATTCCGGCCACATGCGGCCGGTTGGACTCACAACGGGCGAGGGGTTCGGGTGTGAGGAACCTCATGGCGGGGCGGTCAGGCGTCATGGGCGGGGTCGGCGCCGGGTCGGACGGCGCGGGTCAGGCGGAAACGGTCGACTCGTCCAGCAGTCGGCACCCGTCGGCCCAGCGGTCGGCATCGACCGGCTCCGGGTCGGGCTCCAGCCACGCGCCCACGTCGTCGATGGCCGCCGCGAGCAGGTCGTGGAGGACCCGGTCGCGATCGGGGAGGTGGGCGCGCAGGATCGCCTCCACGGCACACCGCACGGCCGTCGGTGCGGCGTGGCGACGGAACGCACGGGAGGGTGGCACGACCTCGCCGGCCAGGTCACGAGCCCAGGCGGTCGCGGCCGGCGTCGCGGCCAGGGCGCGCTCGGCCTCCTCCCCGAGCAGTCGCTCGGGGCGACCGTCCACGTCGGCCAGCACGCGCTCGCTTGTCAGCACCGCCACCGCGAGGGCCCGCTGGTCCTCGGGACGGGCGAGCGGCAGCGCGGTGATCGCACACCGACGGGCCACCAGGGCGTCGACGCGCAGGTCGCTGCCGGCCAGGCCGACCACGGACGGGACCAGTGGCGCGAGGTGGTGCCGGTGGTCGTCCGACACGGCGTCGTTGACCAGGCGGGCCAGCGACGCCAGCAGCGGATGCGTGCAGCGCGGGTGGTCGCTCCAGCGCTCGCCGGCCAGCCACGACGCGAACTCCATGAAGCAACCGCCGGCCGCCGGGGTTCGATGCTTGCCACGGGACAGGACGGGCAGCAGGTCAGGAGCGAGGTCGGCCATCGCACACCCTTCGTCGTGGACTGTCCCGCCAGTATGGACCTCGCGGTCGGCACGCGCCACCCCCACCCGACCCGACCCGTCGCCCGTACCGTGCCGTCGTCGACCACGACGGAGACGATCCTGCACCTGATGACCGCGCCGGGCACGGACCTGCCGACGTCGGGCCACCCGTGACCGCGATCGTGCTGGGGGCCGGTGGGGCCGCCGGATGGGCGTTCCACGCCGGCGTGGTCGACGGCCTCGCGCAGGCCGGTCGCCCGCTGTCGGCCGCCACGACCGTCGTGGCCACGTCCGCCGGGGCCCCGGTCGCGGCGTCGATCCTGGCCGGGGCCGACCCGGACGAGGTGGTCCGATCCCTGCTGCGGCCACCGACTCCGGACGAGATCGCCAACTTCCGGGCCACGATGGCCGCCGCGCGTGCGACGTGGTGGCGGCGGGTCCGGCCGGCGGCCCCGCGCCTGCTGGGCCAGGTCCGGCCGGGCGGCGCCGGACTCGGCGTTGCGCTGGCCGGCATCCTGCCCACCGGACTGTTCCCCACTGCTCCCCTGCGGCGCGCACCCGGGGTCGAGGGCCTGGGCCGGGACTGGCCGGACGGCCTGTGGATCCCGGCGGTCCGGATGTCGGACGGACACCGCGTGGTCTTCGGCCGTGACCGCACCGACGTCGACGTCGCGGACGCCGTCGAGGCGAGCCAGGCCGTCCCGGTCATGTTCACGCCACGAACCATCGACGGCCACGCCCACGTCGACGGCGCCACCCGCTCCCCCACGAACGCCGACCTGCTGGTCGGGGTCGCCACGGACGGACCAGCCCCCGACGTGCTGGTCGTCGCGCCGATGTCGCGCCATCCGAACACGACCATGCGGCGCTTCGCGCGGCGCCGACTGCGTGCGGAAGTGCGGAGTCTGCGGGCCGACGGCTGGTCGGTGACCGTCGTGTTGCCGGACGACGAGGTCGCCGACCACCTCGACGGCTTCCCGCGCCGCGACCCGGGCCTGGTCCCTGCGGTCGTGGCCGGTGGGCGCCGCGCCGTCCGGTCCGCGCTGGGCTGAGCAACCGGGCGAGGTTCGCCACCCCGAGCATCCGAGGGACCCCGACCAGCCGCTCGACGGGCACCCGGCGGACCGGGTCGGACCTATCCTCGTCCGGACCGACCCGACGCAAGGACCCCCGATGGACCAGTCCGACCTCACCATCCGCGGCACCGACGGCCAGGAGGTGCTGGGCTACCGATGGTCCGCCGACCGCGACCCGATCGGCGTCGTGCAGATCGCCCACGGCCTGGCCGAACACGCGCTGCGCTACAAGCGCTTCGGCGAACAGTTGGTGGAGGCCGGGTTCGACGTGTACGCGACCGACCATCGCGCCCACGGCCGCACGGCCGACCTCCACGGCGAGATGGGGATCGCCCGACCCGGTGGCTGGGACGCGCTCATGGACGACATGCACGTGCTGACCGAGCACGCCCGCGCACAGCACCCGGACCTGGCGATCATCCTGTTCGGCCACAGCATGGGGTCGTTTTTGGCCCAGGGCGTGGTGCAGCGCTGGGGTGACGAGTACGCGGGGCTGGTGCTGTCGGGCACCACCGGTGGGCTGGCCGTCGACGCCGACACGATGAAGGTGGTCCACGACCTGGGCGAGGGCGACGCGCAGGGCGAACCGTCGATGGTCATCGGAGCGATGTTCGGCGGTTTCAACGAGCCCTTCGACAGCCCCGACGCCAGCGGGTTCGAGTGGCTCAGCCGCGACCCCGCCGAGGTGCAGGCCTACGTGGACGACCCCTGGTGCGGGTTCCCGGTCTCCAACGGCTACGTCGAGGACATGCTGGTCGGGTGTGCCGAGACCTGGACCGACGACGCCGAGGCACGGGTCCCGTCCGACCTCCCCGTCCTGGTCACCGGCGGCAACGAGGACCCGGTCGGGGGCGGGACCGGTGCCCCCGGGGCGCACGCACTGGCCAGCCGCTGGCGCGACCACGGGGTGGACGTGGACGAGCGCTTCTACGAGGGCGGTCGCCACGAGATCCTCAACGAGTTCAACCGCGACGAGGTCATGGCCGACCTGGTCGACTGGATCCGCGCTCGGGTCGCCTGACGTCGCTCACGACCAGGTGAGGCGGGCCCAGCCGATGCGGCTGTCGGCCATCCCGTAGAAGACGTCGGCCCAGTCGTCGCCCCGGACGTCGATGGCGGTCGGGAACACGACGTTGGGGACGATCCCGTCGCGTTCGAAGTCCACCAGCGGCTCCAGCACGGGCTCCACCGAGCGTTGCACGATGCGGGTCACGTCGTCGAGGTCGTGGAGCATCATCCCGGCGCAGTAGCGGACGTGCTGCTGCAACGCGGTGCCCGGCGTCAGGTGTCCGGTGACGCCGTGGTGGATCGTCAACCATCCGGCCGGGGTCCGCACCGGCGGGGTGCCGCCACCGACCTTCTCGGCCTCCCACGACTGTTCGGGCACGGCCACCTCGCGGTGCCAGCGCAGGTCGGTCAGCGCCCGGACATCCGCCACGGCCTCGTCCACCGGCACGAACGAGACCCAGATCGACGGTCGCGGGTCAGTGGTGCCCGTCGGCGGCGTGGCGTCGTAGTCCACGACCGACATCCCGGCCAAGTCCCACGTCGGCCGGTGCAGCATGGCCAGGCACGGGCTGCCGTCCGGGCCGACCACCGGCTCGGGGAACCAGATGGCGTCCTTGTTGGGGTACAGGTTCAGGTCGGTGCCCAGGGTGTCGGGCTCGTAGCGGTGGCGCAGCATCCCCAGTCGATGCCAGGTCCGCCCGTCGTCCGACACCGCCAGGGCCGGTCGCGGTCCGAACGGCCCGAACGCGGTGTAGGCCATGACCCAGGCGTCCAGGACCGCCACGAACGTGACCCGCGGGTCCTCCACGCCGCCGCCGTCACCGTTGCGTTCCCACACCTCGTCGGGTTCCAGCACCACGCCCAGGCGCTCGACCCCGACCGGGTCGCCGTCGTCGTCGGCCAGCACCCGCGCCAGTCCCACGCGCGACACGTTCCCCGCGGCGACCAGTCGCGGGAGCAGCAACAGGTGGCCGTCACGGTCGCGCAGGCTGGCCGGGTTGAGCACCCCCCACGCCTCGTTCGGCTCGTCGGGATCGGCGGCCATCAACACGCCCCGGCGTTCCAGCTGGACATCCACGCGGGACTCCGGGTGCCCGGGGCGGTGAGGCCCGCGGGTCGGGGGGACATGATCGGACGGTCCGGTGGATGGAACGGGTCAACCCTTCAGTCCGGCGCCGATGTTGGTCGACAGGAAGTGGCGTTGGAAGGCCAGGAACAGCACCACGGCAGGGACGGCGAGCACGGTGGCGCCAGCCAGGATGGCCCCGAAGGGGTTGGCCGCGCGTCCGGCCACCGAACTGATGTAGTTGGCGAGGGCGACCGCCAGCGGCTGCATGGTCGCATCCTTGGTGATCAGGAACGGCCACAGGAACTCGTTCCACGGTCCGATGAAGGTGACCAGGACGGCGGTGAGGATGGCCGGTCGCGCCATGGGGATGGCGACCCGGAGCAGGATCTGGAGTTCGCTGGCCCCGTCGATGCGGGCTGCCTCGAACATGTCGACGGGCAGGGATCGGAAGAACTGGCGGAAGATGAAGATCGCGGTGGCGTTCACGGCGAAGGGCAGGATCATCCCCAGGTAGGAGTCGGCCAGGCCGTAGGTCCGCACGAGCAACACGTACAGCGGGATCATCAACAGTTGGAAGGGCAGGATGAGGCTGATGAGCAGGACGCCGAACACCAAGCCACGACCGCGGAACTCCAGCACGGCCAGGGCATAGCCGGCGAGCAGGCCAAGCACCAGGGTCATGACGATCACGCCGCCGGTGAAGATGGCGGAGTTGAGCAGTGTCCGGAGCAGGTCCACCCGACCGTCGATGTCGGCGTAGTTCGCGAGGGTGATGTTGCCCGGGGACGGAAACGCACCGGCGATGGACGTGTCAGGTTGGCCCTGCAGTGACCCGATCACCATGTACCAGAACGGGAACAGGAACACGATCGCCCCGACGGCCAGCGCGACGAAGCTCGCGACCCGACCGGCCGTCCATTGCTCCTGCCTGCCGGCACT
>JBBSMS010000179.1:0-6029 GCA_038233055.1 Nitriliruptorales bacterium | reverse complement strand
GATCGCACCAACGTGGCCCGGGATGACGACTACGCCACGGACGTCGACAAGGTCTGGGTCTGCGGTGACATGGGCCGCGGCCAGAGCCTGATCGTCTGGGCGATCGCCGAGGGTCGCGCCTGCGCGTCCGCCGTCGACACCGAACTGATGGGCCAGACCGCCCTGCCCCGCCCCGTCGCCCCAACCGACATGCCCCTGCGCTGACGCGCGACCTCGGTCCAGGATCGAGTCCGTGGACGTTGCGAGCGCAGCGAACAACTCCAACGGGTCCGAGCGCAGCGAGGACCCGCGACCTCGCGGCCGTCGACCTGGTCAGGCCCGTCGCGACCGGTGGTGGACGCTGACGGCGTAGCCGTCGTCGGCGAAGGGGTCGCGGTCCCACGTGGCCCAGCGGTCGGCGAGTTCCAGGCCGGCATCGGCGCACCAGCGGTCATGGTCGGCAAGGGTGACCGTGGCCTCGTCGAGCGGTAGGTGGGCAGCGTCCAGGCCGAACCCGGTGACCAGCAGCCCGCCGGGGCGGAGGTGGGCAGCCATGCGCGCGACGGCGTCGGCCTCGGTGCCGGCGGCCAGCAGCGGAATCACGTTGCCGGCCGCCACCACGACGTCGAAGCCGTCCCCGGCGAGGTCGTCGGGGAGGTCGAGGGTGGCGAGGTCGTCGTGGTGCCAGGCCACGTCCGGCCCGCGTTCCCGTGCCACCGCCAGCATGGATCGATCGAGGTCGGTGCCGACGACGTCGAACCCGCGCCGGGCCAGTTCGACGGCCACCCGCCCCGTCCCGCATCCGGCGTCCAGGACCCGACCCCCGGCCGGCGCGAGGTCGTTCACGAGGTCAGCCTCGCCGTGGGCGTCGTCGCGTGCGGCCACGTGGGCGTCCATCCTCTCCGCGTAGTCCCGTCCAGTGTCGTCCCCGGCCACGTCCTGCCATCGACTCCCCATGTGCGGTGTCCTCCACCTCGACCACTCCGCCTCGTCAGTGTGCCGATCGGGCCCGCATCCGGGGCCGGGCCGCACACTCGACGTGGGGTTGGGGGTCTCACGACGTCCCGGTGGCGGGTGCGCTGGGGGGTGACCTTGGCGTCGCCGGGGGTGTGCGGCGAGCGGATGCCACGGCCGAACGGTTGTTGGCGCGAGCCGAGAGGGCCTACTGTCGCACATGCGTCCGTGGGGGTGAGGCCCGCGGAACAGCGTGACCACGATGCCCGGCCGTGTCGTGGTCAGGATCGGCGGCTTCGGCCGTCGACGCGGTGCGGCACCGGTTCGGGGGGACTGGTGCCGCACCGTTGCCACCACCAGTGGTGCTCCGGTGCTCGTCGCCGGTTGCGTCCCGCTCGGCGTCAACCGCCGTGACGTGGTGGGAGATCGTGTGCGAGGAAGTCGGTCACGGCGTCAAGGACGGGATCACCCGCCAGCAGGACTGGGTCGTTGTGGTCGGCGCCGTCGACGACCACCAGGATCGACGGCCCGGCTGCCGCGGTCTCGATGAGCCGCGACTGCTCGACCGGGATGGTCCGGTCGGAACCTCCCGCGACCACCAGCGTCGGAACGTCGATCGCGGCCATGCGTTCGACGCTCGGCCAGCGGTCACGCAGGAACCACGTCGGCACGACCGGGTAGTGCACCGCGGTGACGTCGGCCAGCGAACTGAAGGGCGACCGCAGCACCAGGGCGGCAGGTGGGTGGTCCGTGGCGAGTTCGATCGCGACCGCGGCGCCCAACGACTCGCCGTAGTACACGACCCTGTCCCGGTCGAGGTCCGGGCGGCTGGCGACCCAGTCCACGGCGGCACGGCTGTCGAGCGCCAACCCGCTCGCCGACGGGTGGCCGGGGTTGGCGCCGAAGCCGCGGTAGTCGACGACCAGCACGGCCGTGCCGGCAGCGGACAGGCGTCGTGCCAGGGGCAGGCGCCCGACGCGGTTGCCGCCGTTGCCGTTCAGGAGCACCATGGTGGTGCCGGCCAGGTCGCCGTCGCCGTCCGACGGGACGAACCACGCGCGCAGGTCGAGGCCGTCGCTGGTCATCAGCACCACCTCCTCCACGTCCGCCGGCGACCGAGCCGGGACCACGTCCGAGGGGAAGTACAGCAACCGGCGCTGGCCCACCCAGGCCAGAAGCACCAGGCCACCGACGAGGGCCACCAGCACCAGCGTCGGGACCACCCAGCGCCTCCCATGTCGAGCGTCGTCGCCCCAGCGTGCCGGGTGATCCGTTTCCGGGTGGCAGGTGGTGTGCATCGGGGTGCTCCTCGGGGCCACGACGAGGGTGCGCGTCGGGCGCGGCGTCCGGCTCAGGGATGCCCCGGAGATGTCGGACACGGGTCGCCGCCGACCACGCCTCGGTCCCGGGCTGGGGGTGTGTACCTCTACCACCGCCTCGACGAGCCGGCGAACACCGACGGCACCGCACCGGGCGGCGCGTGGCACGTGTGGTCACCGTGGGAACCGATGGCGGAGCCAGTCGGCCAAAAGGGGATCGGTCACGGTCAGGTCGCCGTCCCGTCGTACCACCTTGCCCTCGGCGAGCAGGCGGTCGCGGGCCGCGGTGCCACCGCCACTGCTCAACTGCAGGCGGTCGCCGCCCGTCCCGAACAGGGCCTCGCCGTGCGCGACCAGTCGCAGCACCTTCTGTTGGTCCGTGCCGAAGTCGACGAAGCGTGCACTGAGGGTCGAGTCCACCGACGCGCGCAGGTCCTCCACCGCCAGCGGCCACACGTCGTCCGGGCGGTCGTCGGAGCGGCTCCGTCGCCAGGCCGCGTCGGCCGCCATCATGGTGCGTTGCGGGTGTCCGGCCGTGAGCGTGAAGATGGAACCGGGGAGGCCGCCGGCGTCCAGTGCCGTCGCGGCGAAGCCCCGGTGGACGATGTCGTGGACCGCTTCGAGGGAAAGCGGCTCGATCGTCACGATGTCGGCCTGGCCGAAGAACGGTTGATCGTCGAGGGCGAACAGGTCGCGCATCAGGGACGGCTCCGAGCCGGCGAAGACGAGGGCCATGTCGCGGTAGTGGTGTTGGAGCGCCGAGCGCAGCACGGCGGCCGCCTGGTCGACGCGGCCGATGGCCTGGAACTCGTCCAGCACCAGCAGGACGGGCGTGCTCCGGGCGGCCTGGACGGTCAGGTCCACCAGGTCGCGGTAGCGGGCCCGCGGATCGTGGCGCTCGCTGGGCCGGCGCGACAGTTCCAGGTTGACCGCGCCCAGGTTGATCCCGGCCTTGACCGCGAGCCGGTCGGCCACCGTGCGCACCGGTCGGTCGGCTGCCGTCAGTGCCTGGGCGAACATCACCGCGAGGTCCGCGTGGGTCGCGGCACCGTAGAGGTCGACCCAGATGGTCTCGACCTCCGACAGGTCCGCGGCCAGGCGGCGGAGCACCGAGGTCTTGCCGTACCGGCGAGGACCCAACAGCGCCGTGACCCGGTGCTCGGTCATCCGTCGGGCGAGGTCGTCGAGCAGGTCGTCACGGCCCCGCACGTCGTCCGGCGCCAGGGGGCCCTGGTACGGGAACGGTGAGATCTCCACGAGCGTCCATCCCTGCGGGTCGTGGCCACGACCCTGTCCATGACCTTCTACATCAGAGAAGGGAATACCTTCTACATCATAGAAGGTCCATGCCCGAAGTGGAGGTGCGGATGACGCGGTCGGCGGATGCAACGGACGGGGGTCGGCTCAGGGACCGGCGGACAGCACCAGCGGCAGGACGTCGCGTTCGCCGGCCTCGGTCACGCGGTGCGCCGCCGCGACCAGTGTCCAGCCGGAGTCGGTGACGGCGTCGACCAGCACGACCGGGCCGTCGGGCAGGTCGGCCGCGGCGTCGGTGTCCACGGCCAGTCCGCGCAGGGCGTTGGAGGCCTTGTGGGGCGAGTTGGCCATGGTCGACTGGGGCGGTGCACCAGTGTCGACCAGGGCACCGATCACCGGCAGGCGCCCGAGTTCCCCCAGGCGCCGTGCGACCGCGGCGGCCAGGGCACCATGGCGTCCGGACGGGACCGGCACGAACGCGACCGGGCGTCGCGACCACGACCAGCGCGCCAGGACGTTGGTGAGCCCGTCGACGACCTCGTCCAGCGCGGCCTCGTCCAGGTCGCCGGCCTCGGACGACGCCAGCAGGCGATCGACCACGTCGTCCCACCCCGACCCGTCGCCGCCCGCCAGCGCCCGTCCCTGCAACGCCCCCCGCCCGGTGTCGATGCGACCCTTGACCTCGTCCAGTCCGGACGGCCACATGCGACGTTGGCCCACGACGACGTTGCGTGTGCGCAGGTGCTC
This sequence comes from Nitriliruptorales bacterium, assembly GCA_038233055.1. GTDB lineage: Bacteria > Actinomycetota > Nitriliruptoria > Nitriliruptorales > Nitriliruptoraceae > Salsipaludibacter. The sequence continues at coordinate 1,773 of JBBSMS010000179.1, read as the reverse complement.
GCGTGCCTCGGCGACCGCCTGGTCGTCGACCTCGACGTCGGGCTCCCAGCCGGTGCAGCCCTGGCAGCGGCCACACGGCCGGGCGTCCGGGTCGTCCAGCACCTCGCCCAGGGTCTGCATCAGGCATCGTTCGTCACCACCGTCGGCGGCACCGTCGACGAACGAGCGCATGATGGCGTGCTCGCGGCGGCGCAGGTCGGCCAGCCTCTGGTAGTGGCCGGTGTCCGGTTCCCAGTCGACCCCGGTGCGTTGCCAGCCCGACCCGACCTTCTCGACCGCCCCGTCGACGTCCAGCACCTTCAACAACAACTGCAGGCGGGAGCGCCGCACGTTGACGGCGCGTTCCAGCTTCGGGATCGACAGCGACCCACCGTCCAGCGCCTCCAGCAGCGCCGAGACCTCGGACTCGCGGGGCAGCCCGGCCACGTCGAAGTGCTGCCAGATGGCCTCGTCCTTGCCGGTGGGCAACAGGACGACCTCGGCCGTGTCGATGGCGCGTCCGGCACGACCGACCTGTTGGTACCACGACACTGGTGAGGACGGGGCACCGAGGTGGACCACGAAGGCCAGGTCGGGCTTGTCGTAGCCCATGCCCAGCGCCGAGGTCGACACCACCACGTCGACGTCGTTGGCCAACAGGCGGTCCTCGATCGTCTGGCGGCCGGCGGGGTCGACGTTGGAGTTGTAGGCGACCGCCTCCAGCCCGCGCCCGGCCAAAAACGACGCCACCCGTTCGCTGTCGGCGACCGTGAGTGTGTAGACGATGCCGGCCCGGCCGTGGGCCGGGCGGTGGTGCCGGACGAAGGCGTCCAGCCACGCCAGCCGTTGCTCTCCCCGGTCCAGGCGCACGACCGCCAGTTGCAGCGAGTCCCGTCCCAGCCTGCCGCGCAGCGTCACCACGTCGGTGTCGTCGAGGTCCGGGTCGGCATCGCCGGTGCGGGTGGCGGCCCCCGGGTCGAGTTGGCGTGCGACGTCGGTGGTCACGCGGGCATTCGCGGTGGCCGTGCAGGCCAGCACCGGCGTGTCGTCCGCAAGGTCGGCCAGCAGGTCGGCGATCCGGCGGTAGTCGGGGCGGAAGTCGTGGCCCCAGTCCGAGATGCAGTGCGCCTCGTCGACGACCACCAGCCCCAGCCGGGCCGCCAGCGCCGGCAGCCGGTCGCGGAAGGACGCGGCGTTGAGCCGTTCGGGCGAGATCAGCAGCACGTCGATCGCGTCGTCGTCCAGCCGGGCGAGGATGTCCTGCCACGCGTCGAGGTTGGTCGAGTTGATGGTCTCGGCGGACAACCCCAGCCGGCGCGCGGCCGCGACCTGGTCACGCATCAGCGCCAGCAGCGGTGACACCACCAGGGTCGGTCCGGACCCAAGCTGGCGTCGCAGCGCGGTCGCGATCCAGTACACCGCCGACTTCCCCCACCCGGTGCGTTGCACCAGCAGCACCCGCGCGCGGTCGTCCACCAGCGCGGCGATCGCCTCGCCCTGGTCGTCGCGCAGTTTCGCGTCATCGCCCGCCAACTGCCGCAGGAGGTCACTTGCACGTTCCCGGGTGGTCCCGTCGACCGGTGGGGCCGCGGCAGTGGAGGAGGACATGGGTGAGACTTTCGCGAGGGGCGGGATCCACCACCCAGCATGCCGCACGGAGGCGACACCCGGGTCCACACCCGCCCCCGTGTGGATCACGGACCTCCGAGACGACGTTGTTCCCGCCGTCTCGGCCCCGGACGTCCGTGCCGGGCAGCCCCGGTCCGAGGTCCGGTCCGCGCGGATCACGCTCCG
>JBBSMS010000178.1:0-6108 GCA_038233055.1 Nitriliruptorales bacterium | reverse complement strand
CTGGCGCCGACCTATGTGGACATGGAAGCCGACGCGTTGGTGTTCGAGATCGACTGGCTCGTCGCCCAACTTGTCGAAGACGCCCGGACGGAACGCCAACAACGTCCGATCGAGGACAACCGGTCGGTGGTGATGCCGCGCCTGGACGGGTCCGGGTCGATCTGGTCCGACTACGACCCCGACCACTTCACCCCCATGGTCCAACACATCGACAACCACCCGCTGGGACGTTGTGAGCGCAGCGAACAACTCCAACGCGCCCGAAGGGCGCGCGCTGACCGCTACCCGCTCGACACCGTCGACTTGGGACCATTGCTCCGGGCCTTCGGGACCTTGGACCTACGGGTCCCGCCACCCGTCGGAATATGGTCAAGGAGACTCCTGACGGGGAGTCTCGTTCTCCGTCGCCACAGCGCCTGCCATGTCGTGCTCGTCGGGCGACGTGTCGTCGTGGGCTGGGCCAGCCTCGTCGTCGGTCCGCCGCAGCGAACTTCGCACGGCTCGCAGGCTTGTCATGATCTCACCCGTTGGACGCGACTGGCTCCTCTGACCAGGGACCGGTGACCTCAACCAGAGGACTATCACCATGACCAACCAGCCCACCACGGAAGCCCCGGACCTGTCCGAGGTCCCCGACGCCCGCCCGTCGATCCGCCGCCACTGGCTGCTTACCGGCGCCGTCTCCGGCGTGCTGCTGATCGGCGGCTGCAGCGGCCTCGCCAGTGGCGACGAGACCCCCGAGCCCGAGGCCGCACCGGTCGAGACGGTCACGGTCACCGAGACCGTGACGGCCGAGGCCGAGCCCGCCGAGACCGTGACCGTCGAGGCCGAGGCCGTCGAAGCCGAGCCCGAACCCGCCGAGACGATCACCGTGACCGCCGAGCCCGAGCCCGCCGAGACGGTCACCGTGACGGCCGAGCCCGAGCCCGCCGAGACGGTCACTTTGGCGGCCGAACCCGAGCCCGACGCAGAGCCCGAGCCGGAACCTGAGCCGGAACCTGAGCCAGAGTCGTCGCTGACCCGGTCGCAGGAGAACGCCCTCGGCACGGCCGACGACTATCTGGAGTACACGGCCTTCTCGCGCAGCGGCCTGATCGAGCAGTTGGAGTACGAGGGCTTCAGCAACAGCGACGCGACCTTTGCCGTCGACTCACTGGACGTCGACTGGAACGACCAGGCCGCGCTGCAGGCCGAGGACTACCTGGAGTATTCGTCCTTCTCGCGTAGCGGCCTGATCGAGCAGTTGGAGTACGAGGGCTTCACGCCCGAGCAGGCCCGGTACGGCGTCGACCGAGCCGGCCTCTAAACAGCGACCGGCCCCGGGTCACGCGAAAGGGTGCGGAAGGACCCCGGGCGCGATGCCCAGGAACCGTCGGCGTGGCAGTACCGAGGCGCCGACCGCCTCGGCCGGACCGTGGACCGTGGACCGGTCGGTGGCGGTGTCGGACGGGTGCACCGGGTCGGTGGGGCTGGCCCTGAGGAACTCCTCGGTGGTGGGCTGAGGCCGACGATGGTTGCGCCACGGCTCCCGATCATGGGCTTTAGGCCCTTTCCACGCGACCGCGACCGGTGGACCCACGCGCCCGGCGTACGCTCGGCGACGCTCGCGGACTGGCCGTGGGGGCGCGACGAGGCATCGAGGTCGAGGTGGAGGTCTCGGCTGATCGCGCCCGTCGATGGGCCCTGTTGTGCGCGGCCGGGGTGGTCGCCTACGTCACCTCGTGGTTCGTGGCCGGACTGTGGACCCCAGGCTACGACGCCCGCCGCCAGGCCATCAGCGAACTGTTCGCGATCGGGGCGCCCACGGGACCACGGGTGCTGGTCAGCGCCGGGCTTGTCCTGACCGGGGCGCTGCTGGTCGCGTTCGGACCGGCACTGGACCGCCTGCTGCCCGGTCACGGACGCGCGCCGACCATCGCCACGATGGTCTCCGGCATCGCCACCATGCTGGTCCCGGCGGCCCCCTGCACGGCCGGGTGCCCGGGGTTCGGGACCACCCTGACCGACAGCCTCCACCTGGCCGCCGCGGCCACCGGTTACCTCACCCTGATCGCCACGCCGTTGCTGGTGGCCCGCCGGGTGCGCGACCATGACCCGGGGTTGGCGCAGCTGTCGCTGGTGCTGGGCCTGGTGGCCGCAATCGCGTTCGTGGTCGGGGCGACCGCGCAGTTGCAGGACATCGGCGGCTGGATCCAACGGGGCTACAACACGGTCGCCGACCTTTGGTACGTCATCGCGGGCGTGTGGTTGGCCCGACGTCCCTCGCCCCGACCGGACGAGGTCCGCGCGAGCACCCGGGTCCGCTGACGACAGCCCATGGGCGGACCGCGGCCGACCCTGACGCCCACGAGGTCGAACCGGGGGTGGGTGGGGGGCATCCACGACGGGCCCCACCGTCGGCGCTGGTTGACTGCCCTCCATGGACACCCACACCGACTCGCCCCCGACCCACGATGGTCCGGCCACGATCATCGTGCAGGACCTCACCATGCGCTTCGGAGCGGTGACGGCCCTGCGCGACCTGGCCGTGTCGGTCCCACACGGCATCACCGGCCTGGTCGGCGCCAACGGTGCGGGCAAGACCACCCTGATGCGGATCCTGCTCGGCCTGCAGGCCCCCACCTCCGGCACCGCGCACGTGCTGGGGATGGACGTCGCCACCGACCCGCGGGGCATCCGCCGGCGGATCGGGTGGATGCCCGAGGGCGACTGCCTCCCACCCGACGTCACCGCCGCCGACTTCGTCGCCCACAGCGCCCGCCTGGCCGGCCTGCCACCACGGCCCGCGCGGCTGCGAGCCTCCGAGACCCTGTTCCTGGTGGGACTGGAGGAGGAACGGTTCCGCATGATCGGCGAGTTCTCGACGGGCATGACCCAGCGGGTCAAGCTCGCGCAGGCCATCGTGCACGACCCCGACCTGGTCCTGCTGGACGAGCCCGCCTCCGGGCTGGACCCCCAGGGTCGCCGTGAGATGCTGGCCCTGGTGCGGCGACTGGGCGACTTCGGCATCGACGTGCTGATCTCGTCCCACGTGCTGTCCGACATCACCGCCACGGCGTCGTGGGTCGTGCTGCTGGACGAGGGCCGCCTGCTGCGCAGCGGACCCGCCCGCCCCGACGAGGCCACTGGCACAATCGTGGCGGAGGTGCTGGGCGCGGCCGACGACCTGGCCGGCCTGCTCCGGTCCGAGGGAACCGCGGTCGCCCTGGACGGGCTGCGGTTGCTGGTCGGTCCCGGCGGCGGCGACCTCGAACGACAGGTCGTCAGCGCGGCCGCCCGCGTCGATGCCGGCCTGGTCCGGTTGACCCGCCAGGTCGCCACGCTCGAAGACGAGTTCCTGGACGCCGCCCGCCACCGCGCCGAGCCCGAGGGCTCGACGAACGGACACGCCACCGTGCCACCCGCCCCGACCGTCGACGCCGGGGAGGACCGCCGATGACCGACCTGACCGCCGTCACGATCCCGTCCGGTCCCGCTGACGCGGCCGTCATCGTCGACCGTGGCTACCGCCACTGGGACGGCGAACGCCTGGGTCGCCGCACCATCCGGTGGGCCGTCACGGTCGACGCGCTCCGCCGTGCCTTCGGACTGGGGCGCCGGGCCCGGGCCAAGATCTTCCCGTGGGGCCTGGTGGCCGTCGGGATCATGCTCGCCCTGGTCATCACCGGCCTGTACGTCGCGGCCGGCACGATCGGACTACCGCCGGAGGTCCTGCCCGACCTGCCGGGGCACCGTGACCTGTTCAGTTGGTTCAGCGCCATCGCGCTGCTGTTCGTCGCGGTCGTCGGGCCGTCGTTCCTGGTCCCCGACCGGCGCCATGGGACCCTCGCCCTGACCTTGTCACGTCCGCTGGGCGTGATGGACTACCTGCGCGGCAAGGCCACCGCCTTCGCACTGGTCGTGCTGACCATCCAGTTGCTGCCGCAGTTGGTCCTGTGGATCGGTCGGGGCACGGTCGCCGACTCGATCGGGACCTGGCTGGCCGAGTCGTGGCCGGTGCTGTGGCAGGCACCGGCAGTCGCGGTCGTGACCCTGTTGGCGCAGGGCTCGCTGCTGGCGCTCATCACCACCTGGGTCAACCGGACCGGCGTGGCCGCGGCGGCGTTCCTGGGGACGTGGGCCGTGCTGACCCCGATCCTGGGCGAACTGTCGCGACTGGACCTTCCCGGCGCCCGTCTCCTCGCGCTGCTGAACCTGCCCGAACACCCCGAGGTCATCGCGAACTGGGTCTTTGACCGACCCACCGGCGGGGAGTTCGCGCTGGTCGACGCCGGCTTCGGCCCGTGGGCGTCGGTGGGTGCCGTCGTCGTCCTGACCGCGGTGGCCGCGACCATCGCGGTCCGTCGCTACCGGAGCCTGGCATGAGCATCGACACGACCACCTCGCCCGTGTCGGCCCCGGCCACCACTGCGGCGCCGACCGACGCGACGATCCTGGTCGACGGCGCCAGCAAGTGGTTCGGCAACAAGGTCGCCGTGTCGGACCTGACGCTGGCGATCCGACCCGGCGTCACCGGCCTGCTCGGTCCAAACGGGGCCGGCAAGACCACCCTGTTGCGGCTGGTCATGGGCCTGTACCGGCCGTCGCGCGGGACGGTCCGGGTGCTGGGCCGCGATCCGCGGTCCGACGTCACGGTCCAGGCCCACCTCGCGCTGGTGCCCGAGGCCCCGGACGTCCACGACCACCTCACGGCCCGCCAGTTCGTGCGGTTGCGCGCCGACCTCCTCGGCCTGGATGACGCGACCGCGGCCACGACCGCGGCCCTGGAAACGGTCGACCTGCTGGACGCCGCGGACCGGCGCCTCAAGACCTTCTCCAAGGGCATGCGGCAGCGGTCCAAGGTCGCGGCGGCGCTGGTGGGCGACCCCACCGTGCTGGTGCTGGACGAACCGCTCAACGGCGCCGACCCGGTCCAGCGCGCGAACCTCATCGCACTGTTCCGACGCCTGGGTGCCGCCGGCCACACGGTCGTGGTGTCGTCACACGTGCTGGAGGAGGTCGACCGCATGGCCGACCGGGTCGTGGCGATGGTCGACGGACGCCTGGCCGCCATCGGCACCGCCGCGTCACTGCGGGCCGCCATCACCGACCGCCCCCGCGAACTGGTGGTGCGGGCCGGGCGACCGCTGGCACTGGCGGCGGCGCTGCTGGCCGAGGACCTCGCCAGCGGGATCGACGTGGACGGCGACCGCCTGGCCGTGCGCACCCGTGACGCCCGTGGCCTGGCACGGCGACTGCCGCACCTCGCCCTGGACGCCGACGCCGACCTGCGCCACGTCGAACCGGTCGACGAGACCCTCGAGTCGATCTTCCGCGACATCGCCGGCGGGAAGGCCTGACCATGACGACCACGACTGTCACCCCGCCCGTCGAAGAGATGGCCGCTCGGCCATCACCCGGGCTGGGCGGGTTCGTCGCCCTGGTGCGCCACCTGGTGCGGGCGCGGGTGCGTGGCTGGCGCCTGGCCGGGGCAGCCGCACTGGTGCTGGCCCAGCCTGCCGTGCAGGTGCTGGCGTCGATCGCCGACCCGCCGACCAGCCGCACGGCCGCTGCGGACATGCTGTTGCAGGTCGTGAGCGGCTCCGGCGTGCTGGTGGCCACCGCGATGGTGATGCTGGCCGCGTCCACGCTGCGCGACGAACGCGACGACCAGACGCTGCCGTGGCTGGTCCTGACCCCGGTCCCGCGCTGGCAGGTCGCCGCCGCGACCACCAGCGCGGCCGTGCTGGCCTGCCTCGCACTGGCCTTGGTCTCCACGGTCGGGCTGACGGTGGCCGGACTGCTGAGCGACGCCGGGTTCGCCGGTGCGACCACATGGCCGTTCACCGTGTCGGCGGCGCTGGGCTACGGGGCGGTCGGCGCGATGGTCGGCTACCTCGCCCCCCGCGGGCTGATGGTCATGCTGGCCTACGTGTTCGTGTGGGAGGGCGCGGTCGGCAGCCTGATCACCGCTGCGGGCAACACCTCGATCTGGCGCATCAGCCTGTCGGTGTGGGGATCGTTCGTGGAACTGCCGCGCGTCGCCCGGGACATCCTCGGTCCGATCACGGTCGGTGCCGGCGGCGGGATCGCCAAGCTGGGCGTCGCCGCCGTCGTGGCCACCGCGCT
>JBBSMS010000177.1:0-6223 GCA_038233055.1 Nitriliruptorales bacterium | reverse complement strand
ACACGACGTGATCGTTCACGACACACCTGCGGTCTGGAGGCGACGACGGGAGGCGTCCCAGTCGTGCCAGTCGTCACGCTGGCGCTCACGGCGGTGCTGTTCGTCATCGGCGGCATCGGCCGCGTCACGCAGCGCGATGGCGCGGATGCGCAACTCGGCCGCGCGCGCTCGGAGGTTGCGCGCGACACCGTCGACCGCGGCCTCGAACTCCATCGCCAGTCCACCTTGCCAGGTGGTCTGCAGGTCGACGTTGGCGTCATGGTTCCAGTCGATGACCTCCTCGATGAGGCCCACGAACCGGTCGCACTCCGCGGCGGCGTTCCGAGCCGCCGCCGAGTCGAACGTCACGTCCACCCAGTTCACCGGGGGCGGTGCCAGCATGTCCGCTCCTCGGGGGTTGGGGCGCGCCCGTTGCGTCCCCTGTGAGAATACACGAAGTGCATCTCCGTGCAATGACTGTGACTCCCGTGTGGACGGTCACGAGCACGGAAGCTGATGACTCCATCGTGAGCTCGTGAGTTCGGGCGGCGGATGACCTGGCGACCTCGAGGTGTTCCGCGACGAGGACATCGCGTACGCGACCCGCCTGATGCAGGCCGGGGTCCCGACCGAACTGCACGTCTACCCGGGCGTCTTCCACGGCGCCGAGGGCTTCGCGCCCGAGGCTGACCACAGCGCCCGCTTCCTGCGCGACCAACTCGCCGCGCTGGCCCGTGCCCTCAACGGCTGACGACCGGAGGAAGACGACACGGCGACCCGCCGGCCGAGGACCGCGGCCGGCGGGGCGCGCCGGCGGGGCTCAGTCCTCGTTCGGGTCGGTGCGGGCGTCCTCGTGGGTCTCGTGCACCGTGCCGGGTTCGTGGTCCGGTGGGCCGTAGATGGCGTAGACCTTCATGGGCTCGTCGCCGATGTTGGTGACGTTGTGCCACCTGCCGGCCGGGACCATGATCGCCCAGTCGGCCTCGACCTCCTCGTCGAACGGCAGGTCGTCCTCGGCCGGACCCATCTGGCAGCGGCCGTGTCCCTGTTCAAGGCGCAGGAACTGGTCGATGCCGTGGTGGACCTCCAGCCCGATGTCGTCGCCGGGCGCGATGCTCATCACCGTCAGCTGCAGGTGCTCGCCGGTCCACAGGGTGGTGCGGAAGGTGTCGTTGTCGAGCGTCGTCTGCTCGATGTCGACGGTGTACGGCTCGCCTCCGTGGTCGGTCATGGCGGTGCTCCTCGCTGGTTGGTCGTGCCTCGCCGCCGGTGGCGGCCGAGGAACCGTGGTCGGTCCGCCCGCGACCCTAGTTGGCCCCTCGCAGGCCCAACGCGGGCCGTGATCGTGGATATGCGGCCCACGCGCGCAGCACTCGGTCGTCCTTCGAGCGGTCCTGACACTCACTCGGGCCGCCCTCCGAATCGATGGCATGGTCATGCTACAGTCGTGGCATGACTCGAACGCGGATCTCGACGACGGTGGACGCGGCACGCCTTGAACGGTGCCGCGAACTGCTGGGCGTGTCCGACAGCCAACTGGTCGACGATGCGCTGGGCGCGTTGCTGCGTGAGTTGTCGGGGGCTGTCGAACGTGCGGCCATCGACGCGTGGCCGTACGAGCAAGACCCAGACGTGGCCTGGCAGGCCCCGCCGGGCCCAGACCTGCCGTACGACGGCCAGGTACCCGAGGCCGTCCAGCGCTTGGCCGCGGAGCGTCGCGCGCAGTACCGCACGTGAGGCGGCGGGCGTGAGGGGCCTGGGCCACGGGCAGGTGTGGTGGGCCGATCTGGACAAGGTCCGGCCGGTGCTGGTGTTGACGCGCTCCGCCGTGGCTGACCGCCTGCACCGCGTGCTCGTCGCCCCCGTGACCACCACCGTTCGTGACATCCCGGGCGAGGTCCCACTCGGGCCGGACAACGGGGTGGTCGAGGGCTCGGTGGTCAATCTCGACAACGTGCAACTGGTCCCGGTGGCCTGGCTCCTCCAGCGCGCCGGCGTGATCGAACGCGACCGCTGGTCCGAGGTCTGCCAGGCCATGGGCCACACCATCGCGTGTCCGTAGGTCCGCGCCCGGGCACCGTGCGGGAGGTTGGCGGGAGCAGGAACCACTCGGCGCAAGCGTGGACGCGGGCGTGCCATGCTGGGAGGGCCGCCGACCGCGGACGGCCGACCTCCGACCGCCGACGGCCGACCTCCGAGCTCCAACCAACCAAGGACGATGCCGCGCCGGCGAATGGTCCCGGACGTCGGACCGGCTCACCAGTCCCGGCGGTCCTCGAAGGCCGGTTCGGCCACGGAGTCGACGGGCACGACGTCGAACTGCAGCCGCACGGTTTCCCGCAGGGCAGCTCCCACGGCGGTGGTCACGGCGGTGGTGGCCGCCTCGTCGGCCACCACGACCTCCAGCGTCGCGACGTCGCGATCGTCATGGCGGTCGATGACGACCCGGCTGGCCGTGATGCCATCGACGCCCGCGACCACGTCGGCGACCTGGCCGGGATGGAGGAACAGGCCCCGCACCTTGACGGCATCGTCGACCCGTCCCAACCAGCCGCGCAGGCGAGGGGCGTCGTTGCCGCACGGACAGGGCGCGAGGTCCCAGGCCGACAGGTCGCCCACGCCGAACCGGACCAGCGGGTAGTCCGTCCGCAGCAGCGTCACGACGACCTGCCCCCGTCGATCATCGGTGATCGCCGCACCCGTGGACAGGTCGCACACCTGCACGAGCGCGTCGTCGGGCACGTGCAGCCCGTCCCGTGCGTCGCACTCGGTGCCGAGGTGGCCGGTCTCGGCGGTGCCGTAGGTCTGGCGCACGACCGGGACGGACTCCTTGAGGAGTGCTCGCAGCGACGGCGGCAACGGTTCGGCCGTGACCAGGGCTCGCTCGACGCCCAGTTCGATGCCCTCGTCCTCGGCGGTCTCCAGCAGGGCCCGGAGGTAGGACGGCAGGCCGACGTAGGCGGTGACGCTCAGGTCACGCATCGCGGTCACCTGGGCCGACTTGTTGCCGATGCCGGCGGGCAGCACGGTCGCACCCAACGCCCGCGCAGCCTCGTCGAACATCGCCCCGGCCGGGCTGAGGTGGAAGCTGAACGCGACCATCACGACGTCGTCCGCACCCAGGCCGGCGGCCCGGAGCGCGGGCTCCCAGCGCCACGTGTCGGTTGCGTCCTGCGGTTCGTACAACGGCCCCGGCGACTGGAACACGCGCACGGGTCGGGCGTCGCTGGCCAGCCAACCGCCGAAGGGCGGATCGTCGCGCTGGGCGGCCAGCAGGTCGTCCTTGCCCATCAGCGGCAGGGCGTCCAGTGCCGCGACCGAGTCCAGGTCCGCCGCGGCCAGTCCGGCGGCGTCCAGACGGGCCGCGAACGCCGGCACCGTCGTGGCCACGTGCGCCACCGTCGCCGCCACCGCTTCGTCCAGCGGATGCTGCCCGGACGAACCGCCCGATGACGAGCTCCCTGGGGAGATTCCGCTCACAGCCACCGCTTTCGTCGCTTGTAGTGCTTGACGTCGCGGTAGGACTTGCGCCCCGCCTCGACCATGCCGAGGTAGAACTCGCGGACGTCGGGGTTGTCGGCCAACTCGGCGGCCGACCCGTCCAGCACGATCCGGCCGTTCTCCATGATGTAGCCCCGGTCGGCGATGTCCAGGGCCCGACGTGCGTTCTGCTCCACCAGCAGCACCGTCGTGCCGAGGTCGTGGTTGAGCCGTTCGATGATCGAGAAGATCTCCTCGACCAGCATCGGCGCCAGCCCCAACGACGGCTCGTCGAGCATCAGCAGGGTCGGCGACGCCATCAGGGCGCGTCCGATCGCGAGCATCTGCTGTTCACCGCCGGACAGGTACCCGGCGGACTGGTCACGTCGTTCCTCCAACGCGGGGAAGTACTCGTAGACCTCGGCGATGCCGTCGTCGGTCTCGGCCGGCCGGGTGAACCCGCCGGCGACCAGGTTCTCGTGCACGGTCAGGTGTTCGAACACGTGCCGGCCCTCCATCACCAGCGAGACACCGGCCTTGACGATCTCGGCCGGGTCGGACCGGGTGATGTCGTCGCCCCGCAGGTGGATCGTGCCGTCGGTGGTCTCGCCGTGCTCGGTCGGCAGCAACCCGGTGATGGCCTTCATGGTGGTGGACTTGCCGGCGCCGTTGGATCCCAGCAGCGCGACGATCTGTCCCGTCGCGACGTCCATGGACAGGCCACGCAGCACCAGGATCACCTCGTCGTAGATCACCTCGAGGTTGTTGATGGCGAGCAGGGACTCCGGGCCACCCGCGCGGTCGCGGGTGGCCCCGGTGGCCGTCGAGGTGGCGGTCGTGGTCTCGCCGGCCGTGGGCGGGGTGTCGCTCACCGGGCAACCTCCTGGGGGCGCGGGTCGCTCATGGCGTGATCGGGTCGGACACGGCCGTCCAGGTGCCGTCCTGCACCTCGTAGACCACGCCCGACTCCATGCCGGCGTGGTCGTCGGCGGTGAAGTCGATCGGCTCGGACACCGGCGTGTCGTAGGGCTCCATCTCCTCCAGTGCGGCCTTGATGTTGGGCCCGGTGACCTCGTCGCCGGCCGCCACGACCTGGCGGATGCCCTCGGCCATCACCGAGAACTGGTACCAGCCCTGGGTGAAGTGGACGTTGACGTCGTCGATGCTCTGGCCCTGTTCCTCGAGGTAGGCCTCGACGTCGGACAGGTCCTCCTCGGACTGGTACGGCGGGGTCCACGGCGGCACGCCCAGCGTCCCCTCGGCGGCGTCGCCGGCCAGCTCCACGTAGCCTTCGTCGGCGCACCAGTTGAGGCACACGATGGTGGCGTCCATGCCCTGGTCGGCGACGTTGGTGGCCAACTGCGCGGCCGGGCTGGACACGTTCTGGATGATGATGTAGTCGGCGCCCTGTTCCTGGGCCTGGCTCAATTCGCCGAAGAAGCCCGCGGCCCCACTGGGCATCGGGTAGGCCTCGTAGCCCATGTCGTAGCCCTGGTCGGCGATGTAGGTGCGACCGTCCTCGACCGGCGACAGCCCGAAGGGCGAGTCGTTGTGGAACACGGCGATCTCGAGGTGTTCGCCCCCCGACACCTCGTTGAGGTGGTTCAGCGCGATCCGCATCTGGTCCGAGTAGGTCAACGCGACCACGAAGTTGTAGGGCGCCTCGGCCGGGTCTCGGAGGGTCTCGGAGTACGAGCCCGAGATGAACGGGACCTCGTCGCTGGTCACGCGCGGGACGAGCGCCTCGGTGTCGCCGGTTCCCCACCCGGAGAAGGCCACCATGCCGTCGGACAGGTACTGGCTGTAGAGCTGCTCGGCCTGGGCGACGTCGTAGGCGTAGTCGGCATTGGGGAGGTCGATCGGTCGGCCCTCGATGCCGCCGTTGGCGTTGAGGTGCTCGACGTAGGCCACCACGCCGTCTCCGAACACCGAACCGACGTCGCCGGTGGCGCCGGTGCGGTCGAAGATCGCCCCGACCGTGATCGGGTCGCCGGAGGCCGCGCCGCCACCGTCATCGCTGGCCGTCTCGCTGCCGGCGGCGTCCGTGGGCGCAGCATCGGTGGCCGCGGCGTCGGTGGCCGCGGCGTCGCCGCTGGCATCCGATGACGGGGCGGCGGTGTCGCCGTCGCCGCCGCAGGCGGACAGGACCAGGCCCGCGACGGCGACCGTCGCGAGCAGTGTGCGTTGGGTTCTCATCGTGGTGCTCCCTGTTGGGGTTGGGGTCGGGGTCAGTAACGGAAGGGCCACAGGCGCAGGTAGTCCTTGGTGCGTTGCCACATGAGGGCGAGGCCGCGGGGCTCGAAGATCAGGAACAACACGATCACGAGGCCGAAGACGAACAGTTCGACGGCCGGGAGCTGGCGGCTGAGGAAGCTGCCCTGCAGTGACTGGGCGCCCTGGGTCAGCAGCGCCGGGACGATGATCATGAACGCCGCACCCATGAGCGACCCCACGATCGAGCTGAGCCCACCGACGATGATCATGGCGAGGTACAGGATCGACACGCTCAGCGTGAACCGCTCCCAGGTCACGATCTGGGTCCAGTGCGCCGTCAGGGCCCCGGCCAACCCGGCGAACCCCGACGACACCGCGAACGCCAGCACCTTGTAGCGGGTGAGGTTCACGCCGATGGCCTCGGCCGCGATGTCCTGGTCGCGGATGGCCATGAAGGCACGCCCGATCCCGACCCGGAACAGGTTGCGTGCGGCCATGGTGGCCAGTGCCGCGCAGGCCAGCACGACCCAGTACCAGCGGAAGTCGTTGT
>JBBSMS010000176.1:0-6267 GCA_038233055.1 Nitriliruptorales bacterium | reverse complement strand
GGCGATGGACGTGTCAGGTTGGCCCTGCAGTGACCCGATCACCATGTACCAGAACGGGAACAGGAACACGATCGCCCCGACGGCCAGCGCGACGAAGCTCGCGACCCGACCGGCCGTCCATTGCTCCTGCCTGCCGGCACTCCCCTTTCCTTCCTCGCCGTCCTGGGTCGTCTTCGAGGATTGACCTTCCGTCGGGTCCGTTGACGAAGCGTCGGACTGGGTCTGGCTCATTCGCGATCCTCCAGGACGAATTGGCTGAAACCGGACACTGCCATCACGATGATGGCCAGGAGCACGCCCAGGGCAGCAGCCCAGCCGGCGTCACCCTGTTCAATGCCGGCGCGATACATCAGCAGGACCGGCGACACCGACGCGCCGTTGGGCCCCCCACCGCCGGTCAGCAGGTATGGCTCGGTGAAGAAGTTGGCCCCGGTGATCGTGGCAAGCACCACGACCAGGGTGGTGCTGGAACGCACGCCGGGAACCGTCACCGACCAGAACTTGCGCAACGTGGTGGCTCCGTCGACCTCGGCAGCTTCGTAGAGGGTCTCGGAGATCGACTGCATGGCCGCGAGGTACAGCAGCACGTAGAAGCCGAGTTGCTTCCACGTCGCGAACAACGCGATCATGGGCATCGCCCAGGCCTGGTTGATGAGCCAGGACGGCTCCGGTGCCAGCGGACCCAGGACCTCGTTGACCAGCCCGGTGTTGCTGAACAGGAACAGCCACACCGCGATCATGGCCACGCTGGCCGTGACGTAGGGCACGTAGTACGCGGCCCGGAAGAACGTCCGCAGTGGCAGGGCCCGGTTGAGCGCGGCCGCCAGGACCATGGCCACGACCACCGTCAGCGGCACGTTGATGAGGATGAAGATGCCCACGTTGAGGGCGGCCCTGCGGACCGCCGGGTCGGCGATGACCTCGGCATAGTTCTGCAAGCCGATGAACGGGCGCTCCACCACCGCGCCGGGAGCGGCGAAGAACCAGTCCCGGAACGACATGTAGACGGCCAGGTACAGCGGGTACGCGAACAGCGCCAGCCAGAAGAGCACGTAGGGGCCGGCGAACAGGTAGCCGATCGGGTGCTTGCCGAAGACCCGCCGACCCAGGCTGTGGTGGGTCCCGGACTCGGCGGGCGAGGTGTCGGTGGCCGACATCGTCAGCCCTCCGCGATGAGGTCACTCATCTCCGATGCCGCATCCGTGAATGCGGGTTCGACCTCCTGTTCACCGAAGATGACACTGGACGACCACGCGTCCCGGAAGGTCTGCCACACCTCGATGGAGTTGGGGACGACCGGGACCTCCACGACCCGCTCGAGTTGATCGGCGAACGGGGCGTACTGGGGGTTGGCCTCGAAGTAGTCGGCATAGAGGTCGGTCACGCCGGTGCGCAGGGGCATCTGGCCGGTGGTCTCCAACAGGAGGCGGTCGTTTTCCTCCGACATCGAGAACTTGGTGAATTCCCATGCGGTCTGGCGATTGTCACATGCGGTGTACAGGCCCACCGACTTGGCATCCGAGAAGGTGTAGACGTCTTCGGGGGCGGTGCCGGTGGAGGTCGGCGGCGGCACGACCCCCCAGTTGACATCGCCGTAGACCGACACGGCCCAGGGACCGGCCGAGTTCATGGCAGAGGTCCCGTCGGCGAAGGCGTCGGCCTGGGCGGCTTCCTTGGGAGCGAGGCCGTCGGCGTAGATGGTGGCCCAAACATCCCCGACCGCGAGCGCATCCGGATCGTCGGCCAGGACGGTGCCATCCTGGACCAACTGGTCACCACCGGACTCGGCGGCGAACCACGGGTAGAAGTCGAACCACGGCTGGAAGAACTCCGCGCTGGGCGACGGATAGATGGCAGCCGTGGCGTCACTGCCCTCGACGACCTTCTTCGCGGTGTCCAGGAACTCGTCGTAGGTGCCCAACGGTGGGTCCTCGGGGTCCAGCCCGGCCTGTTCGAACAGGTCCTTGTTGTAGAGCAGCATCACCGGGTTGGACTTCCACGGGATCTGGTAGTAGTCGCCGTCGGCGGAGGTGTACTGGCTGGCCAGGTCACCCATGCGATCCTCGATGAACGATTGCCCGTCGTCGAACGCCGACATCGCCACCAGGCCCTGCTGCTTTTCAAACGACGGCACCGCGGCAGGTGAGGTGTTGTAGATCAGGCAGGGTGCGTTGCCGGCGGTGATGGCCGCACGGATGACCTCTTCGGAGGAGTCTCCGGCCGGGATCTCCTGGGCACTGACCTGCTCGTCCGCATGGTCGTCGTTCCAGGCCTGGATGACTTCCTTGGCCCAGGCAATCTCCTCGGGGTTGTTGGAGTACCAGATCGAGATGTCGCCGGTGCCGCCGCCGGTGTCGCCGCCGGTGTCGCCGCCGCCCTCGTTGCCGCTGGCCGTCGCGTTCTGGTCACCGCCCCCCTCCCCGCCGGACTGGCCCACGGAACAGGCCCCGAGCACGAGCGTGCCGGCCAGCGCCAGCACTGCCGTCCGGGTGGATGTGGTCGTCCTCATGCGGATCTCCATGTCTCACGTCCGTGGCGTGCACGTCCGCGTCGGTCGAACAGGTCAGTCGGGCAGGTCAGTCGGGCAGGTCAGGTGACTTCGGGTTCGGTGGCGTCGAGTTCGCGCTCGTCGGGGGCGGGACCGGTGCTGGCGCGCACCACCATTCGTGGTGGCGGCATCGTCGTCGGTGGCACCGGGCCGGCATCGATGCCGCGCAACAGGGCGTCGGCCGCGGCCTCGCCCCAGGCGACGACGTCGGTGGCGACGGTGGTCAGGGCCGGGGACAGGTGGGCGCTCAGCGGTGCGTCGTCGTAACCCGTGACACTGATGTCGCCCGGCACCGACAAGCCGACATCGGCCAGCAGGGCCATCCCGGACGTGGCCATCAGGTCGTTGGCGTAGACGATCGCGGTCGGCATCGGGCCGTCCCCCGACACCAGCCGCTTCGTGGCATCCGCACCGCCCTGGGCGGTGAAGTCACCGGACACCACCTCGACGGGTTCGAGTCCGGCCGTGGCCAGTTCCGCGCGCAGGGCCTGTTCACGGGAACGGGCGTGCACCATGCCCGGGCGTCCGGCGACGTGGGCGATCCGGCGGTGGCCGAGGTCCAGCAGGTGGCGGACACAGGCCCGGATCCCGGGCCGGTCGTCCAGTTCGACGGCGGCGACGCCGGGCGACTGGCGCGCCCGTCCCAGCGCCACGGCCGGGATCTCGAGTTCCTCCACCAGGGCACAGCGGGGGTCGTCGTCGCGCAGGTCGGTCAGCACGAAGCCGGCACAGCCGGACTGTGCGAGGTCGCGATAGACGCTTTCCTCGACCTCGTCATCGTCGTCGACCATCCGCAGCAGCAGGACGTGGCCAGCCGCGCTCAGCCGACGCTCGATCCCCGCCAGCAGGGCCGGCCAGAACGGGTCGAGGGCCAGCGTGTCCGGGATCCGACGCAGCACCAGCGCGACCGAGGTGGAGCGCTGGTTGACCAACGCCCGGGCGGCGCGGTTGGGCCGCCATCCCAGTTCGTCGGCCACCTGCCGGATCCGACCCCTGGTCTCCTCGGACACGCCGGGGCGGTCGTTGAGCGCATAGGACACCGACGCCGTGGACACGCCGGTGGCCTCGGCGATGTCAGCGATCGTGACGCGGCGGGGCATGGAGGTCCTGGGTCGGTTAGGGCCGCTCGGCTGTCCGGCCGTTGACAGTCTTACACGTTTAAGTACGGTCGGTCAACGGCCGATCGAGGAAACCTCCATGTCGACATCCCCCACCCCGCCGGGCACCCCGGGTGCCCACGCCCCGCCCGCACGCCGGCGCACACCCGCCAATCCGGGCAGGGCGGTCGCCACCGCCGTCGCCGTGGTCGCACTGGTGGGTTCGTTGGCGACGACGTCGACGGCCCAGTCGGCCGACCCGGCGCCGCTGGCGGCCGACCCGGCGCCGCTGGCCAACATGGCGCACCTGGAGTTCCTGGGCGACGTGGTCGCTCCCCCGGCCCAGGCCGGCCACACCACCTACCGGCTGTCCGAGGAGCCCGAGGTCGGCGTGCTCTGGACCTATGCCGACCGGCGCGACGGCGGGGTCTACGAGCGTGTCGGCGGCGGGGCCTACGACCCGGCCACCGACACGTGGGGACAGGGCGCGTTCAACGCCGACGACATCTCGCGCGACGCAGTCGCCTTCCTGCGCCACTGGGAACTGACCGGGTCCACCTCCAGCCGTGACCAGGCCCGGCAACTGCTGCGCGGGCTGACCTTCATGCAGACCACGACCGGTCCGAATGCCGGCAACGTGGTGTTGTGGATGCAGCCGGACGGGACCCTGAACCCCAGCGCTGACCCGGTCGAACTGCCCGATCCCAGTGACTCTGCCGACGCCTACTGGGTCGCCCGGACCATCTGGGCGCTGGGCGAGGGCTATGCGACCTTCGTCGACGACGACCCGGACTTCGCCGCGTTCCTGGCCGATCGCATGCAGTTGTCGATCGACGCCGTCCAGCGCGAGGTCCTGGGCGAGTACGGGGAGACGCAGGTCGTGGACGGACTGGACTGGCCCGCGTGGCTGATCGCCGACGGTGCCGACGCATCGTCGGAGGCCGTGTACGGGTTGTCCGCATTCGTGCAGGCTGGCGGCGACGCGACCGTCGGCGGTGAAGCATCCGAGGTGCTGGCGCAGTTGTCCGAAGGCATCGCGATGATGCAGTTGGGGACCACCCACGACTGGCCCTACCGCGCACTGATCCCCTACGTCGGCTCGCGCACCATCTGGCACGCGTGGGGGGACCAGATGGCCGGGTCACTGGCCGTGGCATCGCAGGCGCTGGGTGATGGCGCGCTGCTGACCACCGCACGCCGAACGGTCGGGTCGTTCACCCCGCACGTGCTGGCCCAGGGCGGTGCCGAGAACGGCTGGTTGCCGGCACCGTCGGACCGGACCCAGATCGCCTACGGCGCCGACGCGACCCTGCAGAACCTGCTCGCCGTCGCCGACGCCGGGGGCGCGGATGCCTTCGACGGGCTCGCCGGCCTGGCTGGTGCGTGGTACTTCGGCAACAACCCGGCCGGTGAGCCGATGTACGACCCGGCGACCGGGCGCACCTTCGACGGCATCAACCCCGACGGGGTCATCAACCGCAACAGCGGGGCCGAGTCGAGCATCCACGGCATCCTGTCGATGCTCGCACTGGATGCCCACCCCGACGTCGCGTCGTGGGCGATGGTCGCCCAGCGCCGCGACCACGTGACCTGGCAACTGGTCGAGGCCGAGTCGGGCACGTGGAGCGAGGGGGCCGCGGTCGTCACCCCGGCCGAGGCCTGGACCGGCGAGGGCCTGTGGAGCGGCGGGTCGTACCTGTCCCTGCCGGCCCGCGCGAGCGTGTCGATCCCGGTCAACCTGCCGACGACCGACCGCCAGTGGCTCCAGCCGGTGTTCGAACGCCACCAGGGCATTGGCCCGCTGACGCGCGTCGGGATCGACGGCGCGGCAGCCGGCGTGGTCGACCAGGGCGGCGCCGGACCGCCCGGCATCACCCCCACGGACGGGTACTTCGACCTCGGGGGCGTACTGTCACGACGCGTCGACGCGGGCGCGACGACGGTGGAGGTCCGCTCGGTGCGGGCCCGCGAGACGGCCCGGCTGGACGCGGTGCTGGTCCAGCCCGCACTGGAATGGCTGGTCCTGGCCGACGACGGCGCGGGACGTGGGCAGGCCGTGCTGCGGAGCTTCGACCAGCGCCCCCGTCGCCAGGCCGTGACCCTGGACGGGGCCGACGCAGTGACCGCGGCGGCCTTCGACGCCCTGGGCAACCCGACCTGGTCGCGGACGGCAGCGGGTGACACCATCACGGTGCGGGTCGAGCCCGGCGGCTTCGCGGTCGTCCACGGCGGCTGAGGTCGCGGCACCTGGCCGGCGCTCGCGGCCATGGACGCCGCGGCGCGGCCCGTCGTCCGCCTGCGCGCAATGCCGAGATCGGCAGGTCGGGCACCTCCCGGACGAGGCGAGGACGGGGGCCTGAAGGTTCCCGAACCGAATCAGGCGCCGACGGCCTCGGGGACGCGGACGGGCTCGTGGCCGGGCCGTGGCGTGGAAGCCAACGGGGACAGCTTGAGCCAGCGCCGGAGACCTTCCTGCAGCGTGGACGCACCGTGCAGCACGACGTCGCCCGACCGCAGCGCCGCGGACCAGTCGAGGTCGCCCCGCCAGATCCGGGTGAGGGCCCGCAAGGTCGAGTCGATCGTCACGTCGACGTCAAAGCCGGGGTCGGTCTCGCACACGTC
>JBBSMS010000175.1:0-6333 GCA_038233055.1 Nitriliruptorales bacterium | reverse complement strand
GCAACTCCGACGTGCTGCACCAGCGGGCCGCGACGGACTGGACCAACGACCAACTCGAGACGATCGAGCCGCGGACCCCGTGGGTCGCCGGAACGCCGCTGTACCGCCGACTGGAGGCACTGGTCGCGGCCGAGACCGGCCACGAACTGGCCCGCGACCGCGCCCGCGAGATCGCCCGCCGCCTGGAGTTCGAACGCTCCGGCTCCTGGCCCGACGCGTGACCCCGTTGTTGGCTCCCCCGACAGCACGCTCCACCCCGACGGCACCGCTCCACCCCGACGGCAGCGCTCCACACCAGTCGAGCGGGTGTGATTCCGGCAACATGCTGCCGAAATCACACCCACTCGGGGAACTGTGTGGTTTGCGTCACTGTGGGGCTGCACGGGGAGGTCAGCCGTGGGTGCCTGCCGCCGTGGGGTGTGTGGCATGTGGGGTGTGTGGCGATCAGGGATGGGTGGCGATGGGGGGTGGTTGCAGGTGCGGGTCAGGCGTCGGGGAGGGTGACGTGGGTCGGGGCGTCCTGGCCGTGGGATTCGGCGTCGTAGGCGACTTGGCAGAAGCCGTGGTTGCAGTAGCCATTGGGGTGCTTGTGGAGGTACTGCTGGTGGTACGGCTCGGCGTCGTACCAGTGGCCGTCACCGGCCGCCTCGAGCAACTCGACCTGGGTCGTGATCTCGCCGAAGCCGGCATCGGCCAGCGCGGCCTGGTAGCGGCGGCGGGAGGCCTCGGCGGCGGCCAACTGTGACGAGGTCGTGGGGAAGATCGCCGACCGGTACTGGGTGCCGACGTCGTTGCCCTGGCCGTTGAGCTGGGTCGGGTCGTGGTTCTCCCAGAAGGCCTTCAACAGCGTCTCGATCGACACCACCTCGGGGTCGTAGACCACCATCGCGGACTCGGTCTGGCCCGTGCGGCCGGTGCAGGTCTCCTCGTAGGTCGGGTTCGTGGTCCACCCACCGGCGTAGCCGACCTTGGTGGTGTGGACGCCGTCGAGGTGCCAGAAGATCCGTTCGGCCCCCCAGAAGCAGCCCATCGCCACGACCAGCACCTGGTGACCGTCAGGCCACGGCGGGGTCATGGAGGTCCCGAGCACGTCATGGACGCCCGGCACCTCGATCGGGGTGTCCCGGCCGGGCAATGCCTGGTCGGGTGTGATCATCTTCGGGGCGCGTCGGAGGTTGAACATGTGGTCCTCGGGGTCGGCTCGTGGTCACAACGCATGGTGCCGCGGTCTCCTTCCGACCGTCCGGATCTCGTCCCTGCGCAGCTCGGACGACGTCCGGGGGCGGTCGGAAGGGGGCGCGAACCGTCGTCGGGGGCGGGTGTTACCGTTCGGTGACGCAATCGACCGGGAGCTGCGCGATGGAGGGTTGGGTGGTCGCCGGCGACGTGGTGACATCGCGAAGGTTCGTGGACCACGATGCACTGCTGGCCGGCCTGGACCACTGCCTGGCGGCCGTCAACGACGCGATGTCTCCGCCCGTGCCGCTGCATCGGGTCGACGACGACCAGTTCGCGGGCGCGTTCGACACGCTCGCCGAGGTGCTGATGGCGGCGGTCCGTCTGCGGATCGTGACCGACGACCTGGTGCTTGCCACGATCGACTCCGAGGACGAACCGGTCGACGTGCGGGTCGGGCTGGCCGACGGCGAGGTCAGCCGCGACGACCCCGCCACCGGCTCGACCTGGGACCGGGCGACTGAGGCACGCCGCCAGGCCGAGGACCTGCCGGCACGACCCAAGTGGCCACCGAGCCTGCGCACGGTGGTGGCCGCCGACGCGGAGCGGGCGCCGTTGGTCAACGCCTACCTGGTGCTGCAGGACCAACTGCTGGAACGGATGGACGCCCGCGACCGCCGGGCCCTGCTGGGGCTGCTCGACTCGGAACGCCAGGTCGACATCGCCGACGACCTGGGTGTCACCCAGCCCGCCATCGCCCGCCGCGTCCGCGACCGCGGCGCGCTGGCCATCACCCGCGCCCTCCGTGTCCTGGTCGGTGACGACACCTGACGGGTTGCTGGTTGATAACAGCATGGGTTATCTGCTAGTGTTCGCCTTCGCCCACCACGGCACGTCCGCTCCCGCCCCGACAAGGACCACGGCATGTCCGACCGCCACCCCGCCGCCGCCACCCCGACATCGCTGGTCCGCGCGGCCTACGAGCGCTTCGAGCACCTGACGCCGCTGGCCCGTGAACGCCACGGCCGAGCGCTGACGTTCGCCGAGAAGGTGCTGTTCGCCCACCTCGACGACCCACAGGAGGGTGGCCTCGATCGTGGGGTCGACTACACCGACTATCGGCCCGACCGTGTCGCCATGCAGGACGCCACCGCACAGATGGCGGTGCTGCAGTTCATGCTGGCGGACAGGGACGAGGCCGCGGTGCCCACGACCATCCACGCCGACCACCTCATCCGGGCCCACCAGGGCGCCGACGCCGACCTGCGGATCGCCAACGAACGCAACCGCGAGGTCTACGAGTTCCTGAAGTCGGCGGGCCAGCGCTACGGGCTGGGCTTCTGGAAGCCGGGTTCGGGCATCATCCACCAGGTCGTGCTCGAAAACTACGCCTTCCCGGGTGGGATGATGATCGGGACCGACTCCCACACCCCCAACGCCGGTGGGCTGGGCATGGTCGCGATCGGCGTGGGTGGCGCCGACGCGGTCGACGTCATGGTCGGCATGCCGTGGAACCTGCGCGTACCGCGGCTGATCGGGGTGAAGCTCACCGGCACGCTGTCAGGCTGGAGCGCACCCAAGGACATCATCCTCAAGGTCGCCGAGATCCTCACCGTCAAGGGCGGCACGGGCGCGATCGTGGAGTACTTCGGCCCGGGTGCGGAGTCCATCTCGGCCACCGGCAAGGGCACGATCTGCAACATGGGGGCCGAGATCGGCGCCACCACGTCGCTGTTCGCCTACGACCCGTCGATGGCGCGCTACCTCAAGGCCACCGAACGCGAGGAACTGGCCGACCTGGCCAACTCCCACGCCGCGTTCCTGCGCCCCGACGACGAGGTGATGGCCAACCCGCACGACTACTACGACCAGGTCATCGAGATCGACCTCGACACGCTGTCGCCGCACCTTGTCGGGCCGCACACGCCCGACCTCGCCCGCGAGGTGTCCGACATCGGTCCCGAGGCCGAGGCGAACGGCTGGCCGCTGGAGCTGTCCGCTGCCCTGGTCGGTTCCTGCACGAACTCCTCCTACGAGGACATCTCCCGCGCGGCGTCCATCGCCCGCTTCGCCACCGACCACGGCATCGCGTCCAAGGTCGAACTGCTGGTCACCCCGGGCTCCGAGCAGGTCCGCGCCACCATCGAACGCGACGGGCTGCTTGGCGACCTCGAGGACATGGGCGCGACCGTGCTGGCCAACGCCTGCGGGCCCTGCATCGGGCAGTGGCAGCGCGACGACATCGAGCAGGGCGACGTCAACTCGATCGTGACGTCGTTCAACCGCAACTTCCCCAAGCGCAACGACGGCAATGCCCAGACGCTGGCCTTCATCGGGTCACCCGAGACGGTGATCGCGATGGCGCTGGCCGGGCGACTGGACTTCGACCCCAAGGTCGACACCCTGACCGCCGCCGACGGCACCGAGGTGAAGCTGCCCGAGCCGATGGGTGAGGAACTGCCCGACGGAGGGTTCAGCCGGGGGGCCGAAGGTTTCGTCGCCCGCACCGAGGGTGACCACGTGGACGTCGTGATCGCCGAGGATTCCGAGCGCCTTCAGCGCCTGGAGCCGTTCCCCGCCTGGGACGGCGAGGACTTCCACGAGCTGCCGATCCTGCTCAAGTCCGAGGGCAAGACCACGACCGACCACATCTCCATGGCCGGTCCGTGGCTGCGCTACCGCGGCCATCTGCAGAACATCTGCGGCAACCTCTACCTGTCCGCGAACAACAACCTCACCGGGGCCAGCACCGGTATCGACGTGGTCGGTGACGGTGCGGAACTGGCGTTGCCGGACCTGGCGCAGCGCTGGGGCGAGGCCGGCGTGGACTCGGTGGTCTTCGGCGACGAGAACTTCGGCGAGGGTTCGTCGCGTGAGCACGCCGCCATGGAGCCGCGCTACCGCGGCGTCCGGGCGATCGTCGTGCGCAGTTTCGCCCGCATCCACGAGACCAACCTCAAGAAGCAGGGCATCCTCCCCCTGACCTTCGCCGACCCCGCGGACTGGGAGAAGGTCCGGCCGCGCGACCGGATGGCGATCACCGGCCTGGCCGACCTCGCACCCGGCTCGGCCGTCACGGTCGAGTTGACCCACGACGACGGCAGCACCGAGTCGTTCCCGGTCACGCATACCTTCTCGGACGAGCAGGTCGAATGGTTCCGGGCTGGCAGCGCCCTGAACGTCATCCGCTCACGTGGCTGAGCCGACTGGCGCCCACCCCTGCGGACACGCGATCGGCGTGCCCGCGGACGGTCCGTGGCACGCCCCGTGAGCCGGCCGGCGGGGCTGGACGACGTCACCATCCATCGGGTGGGGGCGGACGCCGTGCGACCCTTGCGTGTGACCGTGTTGCGGCCGGGGATGAGCCCGCTCGCGTCGGCCTACCCGGGCGACGGTTCCCCAGGCACCGGCCACTTCGCCGCCCTGTACGGCGAACGCGTCGCCGGGGTCGCGACCGTGCTGGCCGAGGGCGTGCCCGACCGACCGGAACTCGCCGAGCCGCCGCCGTCGGGATCGGCGTGGCGACTGCGTGGGATGGCGGTCGAGCCCGGCCATCGCGGCCAGGGCGTGGGGGCCCGGCTGCTCACGCGCTGCCTCGGCCACGTCCTGGACCACGGGGGTCGGGTGGTGTGGTGCAACGCCCGCGAGGCGGCGGTGGGCTTCTACCGGGCGAACGGGTGGCGGGTGGTGTCGGACGCCTTCGACCTGCAGCCGTCGGGGCCTCACCACGTCATGCGCCTGGACCTGCCGTCCCACGCTGCACCGCGCGACTGAGTCCCGGTCACCGGCGTGGGCGGTCGACGGGCCAAGGCGTACCTTGGCAGTGCCGCGCAACCGGCCGCACCGTCGCCATCGACCTCCGGAGCACCGTCGTGATCGAACCCGTCGTCCCCGGCGAGGGCTGGGGTGTCCTGCACCTGTTCCTGACGATGCGTCCGGGTGCCGTGGCCGCGGCACCCGATGCCGGTCGCGACGTCGCCGCGGCCCTGGAGAAGGTGGGCGGCGAGGTCCAGGCGCACGTGTTCGCCGGGATGGGCCACAAGGCAGACCTGGTGGTCATACTGCTGGACGCGGATCTGGTGCGGCTGCGGGCCGCCCAGACGACCATCATGGCCGCAGCCAGCGCGGCGTTCGACCTGGACTGGTCGTACCTGTCGCTGACCGAGGGGTCGGAGTACACCACGACGCCCGAGCAGTACCGCGACCAGATGACGGCAAAGGGTGTGACCGGCGACGACCTCGATCGCCGCGTCGAGGAGTTCGACCAGCGCATGCAGACCTACACCAACGCCAAGTTGCACCCCGACCTGCCGCGGTGGGAGACGATGTGCTTCTACCCGATGACCCACCGGCGCGAGGGCGCCGACAACTGGTACGCGCTGGACTACGACGAGCGCAAGCGCCTGATGGGCGAACACGGTCGCTCGGGTCGGGCCTTCACCGGGCGAGTGCTGCAGTTGGTGTCCGGGTCCACTGGATTGGACGACTGGGAGTTCGGCGTGACGCTGTTGGCGCACGATGTCGCCGACCTCAAGGAGATCGTCTACCGACTGCGGTACGACGAGGCGTCGGTGCGCTACGCCGAATTCGGGCCGTTCGTCGTGGGTGTGCGGGCCGAACCCGACGACGCGATGGCGCTGTTGGGCTGGGACCACTGACCATGGGCGTCGCCCGATGACCGTGGCCCCACTCCCCCGCACGGTCGACCTCGCCCGCCGGTTGGCCCAGCACCGGCCCGGCGATGCCGTGGAGGCGGCCCACCTCGTCCGGGTCCGCGCCGCCCTGGTCGACCTCGCCGACCCGTTCTCGGAGGAAGATGGTCCGGTGCACGTCACGGGTTCGGCGATCGTGTTGCCCCGCGTCGGTCCGGACGATCGAACCGTGCTGCACCTCCACAAGCGCCTCCGGCGGTGGCTTCAGCCCGGCGGCCATGTCGACCCCGGCGAGACTGCCCAGGACGGCGCCCTGCGCGAGGCCCGCGAGGAGACCGGTCTGGACGTCAGCCATCCGGCGGAGGGGCCACGGCTGGTCCACGTCCACGTGCACGACGGTGGCCGCGGCCACACCCACCTCGACACCCGCTGGCTGCTGCTGGCGGACCCGTGCCAGCCGTTCGCGCCCGCCGCGGGCGAGTCCGACCGCGTGGCATGGGTCGGG
>JBBSMS010000174.1:0-6345 GCA_038233055.1 Nitriliruptorales bacterium | reverse complement strand
CGACACCGGCGGCGAACCGACGATCGCGCCGCTGGACCTCGACGCCGAGATCGCCCGTTGGGGAGCCGACACGCCCGGTGGCATCGGCGTGTCCCGGCCCGCACCGGCCCGTGCCCCGGACACGGCCACCTGAGCCCACCCCGGGCGGGCCCGGCGGTCCTATCTTGGGCCGCAGGTGACGAAGGGTCTCCGCCATGGCCATCACCGACCGACCCGGCTTCGACCAGGCGCTGAAGGACGGCACGACGGTGCGGATCCGACCGATTCGCCCGGACGACGACGAACGCCTGCTGGGCATGTGGGCGCGCACGTCGGCCGAGTCCCGCCGCCTGCGCTTCCACGGCCACTACGACCTCAACGCCGACACCGTGGTCCGCTTCACCCACCTCGACCCCGACGACGAGGTGGGGCTGGTGGCCACGCTCGGTCGTGGCGAGCAGGAGCGCATCGTCGGCGTGGCGCGGTTCTACATCGAGCCTCCCGGCGGTGACCACGCCGAGTTCGCCGCCCTGGTCGAGGATGCCCAGCAGGGCCGCGGAGTCGGCACGGTGCTGGTGCGGGAACTGGCCCGGATCGCCGCCGACCGCGGGGTCGCGACCCTGACCGGGGACGTGCTGGCCAACAACAACCGCATGCTGCGCCTGATCCGTGAACTCGGGCTCGACCATGCCGACCGGCGCGACGCCCAGACCGTCCAGTCGGACCTGCGCCTGGAACTGGGCGAGGAGTTCCTGACCGTGGTCGACGACGCCGACCGGCGGGCCGCCCGGGCCGCGCTCGAACGCTTCTTCTCCCCCGCGTCGGTCGCCGTCGTCGGGGCCAGCCGCGACCCGGCGTCCATCGGCGGCATGGTGTTCCGCCACCTCCTCCGGGGTGGGTTCGCCGGCGTCGCGCACCCCGTCAACACCGCGGCGGACGTGATCCAGTCGGTTCGTGCCGTGCCCCGGCTGTCCGACCTGCCGGAGGTACCCGAACTGGTGGTGGTGTGCGTGCCGGCACCGGCGGTCGCCGACGTGGTCGACGAAGCCGGCGCGCTGGGGGTGCGCGCGGTCACCGTGATCTCGGCCGGCTTCGCCGAACTCGGGGGCGCCGAGACCGACGCGGGCCGTGCCGGCGTCGAGCGCCAACGGGAACTGGTCGACATCGCGACCAGCCACGGCATGCGGCTCGTGGGCCCCAACTGCATGGGCGTGATGAACGCCACCGCGAACGTCCGGTTGAACGCGACCTTCAGCGCCACCTTCCCGCCGGCCGGACGGGTCGCCTTCTCGTCGCAGTCCGGCGCGCTCGGGCTCGCCGTCATCGACCACGTGGCCAGCCGCGGGCTCGGGTTGTCGACCTTCATCTCGGTTGGCAACAAGGCCGACATCAGCGGCAACGACCTGTTGCTGTACTGGGAGGAGGACCCGCACACGGACCTGGTCCTGCTCTACCTGGAGTCGTTCGGCAACCCACGCAAGTTCTCGCGGATCGCGCGGCGGGTGTCGCGCCACAAGCCGATCGTGGTGGTCAAGTCGGGACGGACCCAGGCCGGCGAGCGGGCCGCGTCGTCGCACACGGCCGCGATCTCGGCCGGCGACGTCGCGGTGCAGGCGCTGTTCCGCCAGGCCGGGATCATCCGGACCGACACCCTGTCGGAACTGTTCGACGTCGCCACGCTGCTCGCCCGCCAACCGTTGCCGCGGGGCGCCCGGGTCGGGATCGTCACCAACGCCGGCGGCCCGGGGATCCTGGCGGCCGACGCGCTGGAGTCCAACGGCCTGGCGGTGCCATCGCTGTCGTCGGACCTGCGGGCCGCGCTGGCCGCGCACCTGCCACCCGAGGCCGGAACCGCCAACCCGGTGGACCTGGTGGCCTCGGCGGACGCGGCGGGGTACCGCCACGTCCTGACGACCATGGGCGAGTCGGGCGAGGTGGACGTCCTGGTGGTGATCGTGGTCCCCACCGGCGCCACCCCGGTCGACGACATCGCGGCCGCGGTCGTGGACGCCCGCGACCACCTCCGCGAGGCGGGCGTCGAGGACCTGCCGGTCCTGGGTGTGTTCATGTCGGCGAGCGGCGTGCCGGCGGCGCTGGCCACGGCCGACGTCCCCACGTTCACCTTCCCCGAGGACGCCGCCCGCGCGCTGGGTCGGGTGGCTGCGCACGCGGACTGGCGCCGGACGCCGCTGGGCCACGTCGTCACGCCGGACGGCATCGACGCCGAGGCCGCCCGGTCGGTGGTGGAGCGCGTGCTGGACGACGTCGACGAGGTCGATCCCCGAGGCGTCGACGCGGAGGCCGGCGGGCGCTGGCTCGCACCGGTCGACGCGGAGGCGGTGCTGCGGGCCTATGGCGTGACGCGGCCCCGCTCGCGACTGGTGACGTCGGCGGACGAGGCGGCGGCGACCCAGTTGGAGTGGGGCATCCCGGTGGCCGTCAAGGTGGCGGCCGCGATCCACAAGACCGACGTCGGGGCGCTGGCACTGGACCTCGCGGACGCCGACGCCGTCGCGGACGCCGTCGCGACCATGACCACCCGGCTCGAGGAGGCCGGGTTGGGTGCGCATGCCGGGTCGTGGCTGGTGCAGGAGATGGTGGACGGCATCGAGATGGTGGTCGGCGTGAACCACGACCCGTCGTTCGGGCCGCTGATCCTGACCGGCCTGGGCGGCACGCTGGTCGAACTGATGCGCGACGTGGCCGTCCGGATCACGCCGGTCACCGATCGTGACGTGGACGAGATGCTGGACAGCCTGCGGATGCGGCCCCTGCTGGACGGCTACCGGGGCAGCGAACCCGCCGACGTGGACGCCCTCCGCGACCTGGTGTTCCGGATCAACGCGATGGTGGAGGACCTGCCCGAGATCACCGAACTGGACCTCAACCCGGTGTTCGTGCGTCCGGACGGCCGGGGGGTCGTCGCCGTCGACGTGCGCCTGCGGGTCGAGCCCGCCTGACCGCCCCGGATCCCGTCGTCCGCGACCGTCCGGCGCCATCCGGCGATGGAGCCGATCATCGCGAATCACGTGACCGCCCCCCAAGGTCGGCCGGGTGCCCGAGGTCGGCCCGGCACCCGTTGACCTACCGTGGTGGGGTGACCCGGCCCCGCACCACGGTGCCGGGACCTGGCCGCCACGCCGTTCCCCCAGGGACAGGACCCCCGGTGCAGTTGCCCCCGGACCGCGTCGTCGCCGGTCGCTACCGCGTCCTGGGCGTCCTCGGCCGCGGTGGCATGGCGGTCGTGCACGAGGCCCACGACCAGGTGCTGGACCGACGGGTGGCCTTGAAGGTCCTCGCCGACCACCTGTTGGACGACGACCGCTCGGTGGCTCGCTTCGAACGCGAGGCCCGTGCGGCCGCCGGCCTCAACCACCCCAACGTGGTCGGCGTCCACGACGCGGCCTCCGACGGTGATGTCCACTTCCTGGTCATGGAGTTGGTGGAGGGCCGATCCCTGGCCGACCGGCTGCGCGACGACGGACGACTGGAGGTCGACGCCGCGCTGGCCCTGGCCGACCAGGTCTCCGCGGCGCTGGGTGCGGCCCACGACCGTGGCCTGGTGCATCGCGACGTCAAGCCGTCCAACATCCTGTTGACGGGTGGCGGAGGGGTCAAGGTGGCCGACTTCGGGATCGCGCGGGCGGTGTCGTCCGAGGCCACCCAGACGGCCGTGGTGATGGGGTCGGTCCCGTACGTGGCCCCGGAGCAGCTGCAGGGCGAACCCGGCGCCGATCCGCGCAGCGACCTCTACGCGCTGGGGTGCGTGTTGTACGAGTGCCTGACCGGCCGGCCCCCGTTCGTCGCCGACACCTCTGCGGCCGTGCTGGGCCAGCACCTCCACCTCGATCCGCCACCGGTCAGCCGCGACCGACCCGAGGTCGGCCCCCACGTCGATGCGCTGGTCGCGAGCCTGCTGGCCAAGGACATGGCGGATCGCCCCGCCGACGCCGCCGACCTGCGCGAGCGAATCCGACGCGTCCGAGCCGGGGACGCCCCGGTCGCCGGTGGCGCGGCCGCCGGAGCCGCCGGAGCCGCCGCGGGTGGGGCCGCGGGTGGGGCCGGCATCGACCGGCACGCGCCGACCGAGGTGGTCGGAGCCGCCGAGGCTCCCGCTGCGGTGGATCGCCACGCCCCCACCGAGGTGGTCGGGGCCGGTGCCGCAACCCCGTCGGGGCCATCGACCGCGCGGCTGGACGACGACGTGTCGGCGCGCACGACCACCACTGTCGGTGACCGCCCCCCACGTGGCAGCCGCCGCGGGATCGTGCTGGCGCTGCTGGTGCTCGCACTGATCGCGCTGGCCGTGTGGGCGCTCACGCGACCCACCGACACGACCCCGGCTCCGGTCGACTCCGATGTCCCGGCCACGACCGAGCCCGCGCCGACACAGGAGCAGACCGTTCCCCCGACCGAGGCCACCACCGCCCCGGCCGTCCCGACCGAGGCCCCGACGACATCGGCACCGTCCCCGGCGCCGTCCCCGACACCGACACCGACGCCGTCCCCGTCACCGACACCGACACCGACACCGACACCGACACCGACACCGACACCGACACCGGCCCCGTCCCCGTCCCCCACGCCATCGCCGGAGCCCAGCACGGCGCCGCCGACCACGGGACCTGCACCCACGACCCCGGAGGAGGCGATCGTGTCGCTGCGGCAACTGGTGGCCCGGGCCGTGGACAACGGCCAGGCCAGCGAAGCCGCGTCGACGAAACGGCCGACGACGGCATGAACCCCGGGCTGGCCCAACAACTGGAGTCCGGGCTGGACGACCTGGCCGCGACGGTCGACCGGTCCCGGGAGGGCGACCAGGAAAACCAGGGGTGACCGAGTCCGATCCGTCGGCGACCCGGATCGGCCGACGGCGGCGCCCCGTCGGCGCCTATCGTCGGCGCCACCGCCCGACCCGAAACAGGACGCGATGCCCCCGACCCACGCCGTCGCCAACCAGCCACCACCGTCCACCGGTGGTGACGCCTTCGCCCACGACGCCGTGCTGGCCGACGCGGTCGTGCGCCACGATGCCGGGTGGGCGGTCGACGACCTCCACGACGTCGGCCGACTGGTGGCCGACGCCGACTGGCGCGAGCGCGGCCGACTGGCCAACGAGCACGTCCCGGTCCTGCGGACCCACGACCGTTGGGGCCACCGAGTCGACCGGGTGGAGTACCACCCGGCCTGGCATGAACTGCTTGCTGCCGGCGTGGCGCACGGCCTGCACGCCCGGCCCTGGGTCGAAGAACGTCCCGGTGCCCACGTCGCCCGGGCCGCCAAGTACCTCCTGTGGCCCCAGGTCGACAACGGATCGTTGTGCCCGCTGACCATGACCTACGCGGTCGTCCCCAGCCTGCGGCACCAACCGGGACTGGCGGCCGCGTGGGAACCCCTCACGGTCACGACTGACTACGACCCGACCGAGGGCCCGGCGATCGACGACGACGGTCGGCCAGCCAAGGCCGGCGTCCTGTTCGGCATGGCGATGACCGAGAAGCAGGGCGGCAGCGACGTCCGCGCCAACACCACCCGCGCCGTGCCAGCCGACGGGGGTGGGCCGGGGAGCCTGCATCGCCTGACCGGCCACAAGTGGTTCTGTTCGGCGCCGATGAACGACGCCTTCCTGGTCCTGGCCAAACTCGACCCCGACGCCGCGCCGTCGTGCTTCCTGGCCCCGCGCTGGCTGCCCGACGGCACCCGCAACGTGTTCCGCCTGCAGCGTCTCAAGGACAAGCTCGGCGACCGTTCCAACGCGTCCGGCGAGGTCGAGTTCGACGACACCCTGGGGTGGCTGGTCGGTGAGCCGCACCGGGGCATCCCGGTGATCATGGCGATGGTCGGGGCCACTCGCCTGGATTGCGTCACGGGTGCGGCCGGCCAAATGCGCCACGGGATGGCCGAGGCGGCCTGGCACGTCGCCCACCGGTCGGCGTTCGGACGCCTGCTGGCCGACCAGCCGCTGATGCGCAACGTCGTGGCGGACCTGTTCCTGGAGGTCGCCGCGGCCACGGTGCTCGGCCTCCGGCTGGCCGCGACGGTCGACCACGCCGACGACGAGCACGACACGGCACTGGCGCGGTTGGCCACGCCGATCGCCAAGTACTGGGTCTGCAAGCGCGCGCCAGGACACGTCGCCGAGGCGCTCGAGTGCCTGGGCGGCAACGGCTACGTGGAGGAGTCGGGGCTCCCCCGGCTGTTCCGCCAGTCCCCGCTCAACGGGATCTGGGAAGGATCGGGCAACGTGCAGGCGCTGGACGTGCTGCGCGCGCTGGGTCGCGGCGCTGGCGCCCGGACGGCGTTCACCGAGGAGGTGGGCGCGGCCGCCGGGGCCAACCCCCACCTCGACGCGGCGCTCGCCGACCT
>JBBSMS010000173.1:0-6455 GCA_038233055.1 Nitriliruptorales bacterium | reverse complement strand
CGACGACGAGGACGTCATGCGTCGCTTGCTGCACACCCTCCTGCTGCCCCTGGTCCTGGGCGGTGCGCTGCTGTTGCCCGCACAGGTCGCCGTCGCCGACGTGGCGGCCGACCTGCCGGTCGGCATGGTCCGGTTGGCGACGGAGGCCGAGGGTGACGTGGGTGGGCTCGAGCCCGGCGGCGCCAACTCGACCGAGAACGCGAACCGACCCGAGGACTACGAGCCCAACTTCCTGTGGGCGGCCGCCGTCGGCCTGTCGGTGCTCACGGTGGGTGGCCTGGGCGTGTTGGCCGCGCTCTACCGGATGATGGTCGTGCGTCGCGAGAAGGAACCGTCGGCGTCGTGAGTCGGCTCGTCGCCACCGGTCGGCCGCTCGGGCCGGCATGTCGGCGGCCCGCACGCGACCGTTGGGGCGGTGCCCGGTCACCCCCTGCGGGTTCGAGCCACCACCGCCGCGTCCGGCGCCCTGACGGTCGTCGCGGCCAGACCACCCGCCCGCCACGTCCCCCGCCACGTCCCCCACCACTTCCAGGACGGCCATGCCCATGATCGACCTCCCCGCCGCACTCTCGGCCGCCCGCATGCTGCTGCCCGGAGTCGTCTCCGACCCGGCCGCGGCGACCGACCTCAAGAGCCGGGTCGCCGCCGAGTGGGGGGAGTTGGACCGCGCGGCGCGCGACTGGACCGGACTGGGCGCCGACCTGTCCCCGACCCGTGGCCGGGTGGTGGGACGGTTGGGCTGGATCCGTGCCAACCTCGAGACCGTGGCACCGCTGGTTACCCGCCTGTCCGACCGTCTGCCACGCTCGTCGGCCCTGGCCGGTCGCGTGCTCAGCACCCAGTTGGGGGCGCTGTTCGGGTTGTTGTCCACCAAGGTGCTGGGCCAGTTCATCCTGCCGCTGGCTGGCAGCGGGACCGGGCAACTCGTGATCGTGGGGCCGAACGTGCTCGACCTCGCCACCGAGTTCGGCGAACGGGCGGACGACCTGCGACGCAGCGTCGTGCTGCACGAGATCGTGCATCGCCTCCAGTTCGACGGCACGCCGTGGCTGGGCGACCACCTGCGCGGGCTGCTCGACGAGTACGTGGACGAGTCGCAACTGGATCCCGACCGCCTGATGGAGGTGGCGACCAGCCTGCCCGGGGTGATCCGCGAGGTCAGCCGGACCGGCTCGGTGAAGCCGCTGCTGGACACGATCCTGACGGTGCCCCAGCAGGACGTGATGGACCGGGCCCAGGGCCTGATGAGCCTGCTGGAGGGACATGGGAACGCCGCCATGTCCCTGGCGGCCAAGTCGGTCGTCGCGGATCCCGACGGGGTCCGCGAGGCGCTGGAGTCGCGGCGCGGTGACCTCACCACCAAGATCCTGACCGCGCTCGCCGGCATGGACATGAAGCGCAAGCAGTACGCCCAGGGCGAGAAGTTCGTCCGCGGCGTGATCGACCTGGGCGGCATCGACACCCTCAACCGCGCCTTCGCCGACCCGGCGAACCTGCCGCGGACCGAGGAACTCGACGAGCCGGCCGCGTGGGTGGATCGCACTGCCGGGTGATCGGCGGCACGGGAACGCGGGGAAGGGATGCCAGCATGGGCCACGTCGCCAGGTGGGGTTGAGGTGGGCACCGACGACGTGATCGGGGCGCTGCCGACCGGGCTGTCGCGCGACGAGCTCGTGACGGCCACCGGCGCCGGCCTGCGGGTCGTCCCGGCCGAGGCCGCGGTCGTGGTCGCGGTCTCCGGCGGTCCGGACTCGACCGCGCTGGCGTTCCTGGTCGCCGAAGCCCGTCCCGACCTCACCCTCCGCCTGGTGCACGTGCGGCACGGCCTGCGCGACGACCGCGCCGACGTCGCCGCCGTCTCCACGACCGCCCGCTTCCTGGGCGTGGACCTGGCGATCGAGGACGTCACCGTCGAGCCCACCGGGACCGGTCCCGAGGCGGCGGCGCGGCTCCAGCGGTGGGCTGCGCTGGAGCGGGCCGCCCGTGCGGTGCGGGCGCGTTGGGTGCTGACCGGCCACAGCGCCGACGACCAGGCCGAGACCCTGCTGCTGCGGCTGGCGCGGGGGACGGGCGTGGCCGGCCTCGCCGGCATCGACCCGGGCGCGCAGGGCCGCTGCCGTCCGCTGCTGCGAGTCCGTCGTCGCGACCTGCACGCCTTTGTCGCCAACGAAGGGCTGGAGGTGGCGAGCGATCCGACCAATGACGACACCAGCCTGGCTCGCAACCGCCTCCGCCACGAGGTGATGCCGGGCTTTGCCGGGCTCGGCCCCGACATCGTCGGTGCGCTGTCGCGCCTGGCCGACCTCGCCCGCGACGACGAGGCGTGGCTGGGATCCATGACCGACGACCTGGTGGCGTCCAGCTCGCGACGGGTCGGCCCGGTCCGGGCCGTGCCCCTGGAGCTGCTGGTCGACCTCCCGGCGGCGGCCGGGCGACGGCTGGTGCGGGCACTGGTGCTGGCCGTGCGATCGGATCCGATGCCTCCGACGGCGGCCGAGGTCGAGGCGGTCCGTGCGCTGGTGCGTGGGTCGATCGACCTGCCCGGGGCCGAGGCCGTGGCTGCGGGTGGGTGGCTCGCGATCGCGCCGCTGGACCTGGCCCGGCCGGCTCACGTCGACATGGTCGTGGACGGCCGGACGGCATGGCCGTCCGCCAACTGGATGCTGGAAGCCACGTCCGAGGCCAGCGCCGGTCGGGCCCCGCAACTCGGCCTGTTGTCGTCGTGGCAGCCGCCGACGTCCCGGATCCCCGAGGACCTCGCGCCGCCCGGCGGCCATCGGGACCGCTGCCAGGTCGTGCTCGGTGGGCTGGGCGAACGGATCCCGCGGCTGATCGTGCGCCCACGCCGCCCCGGCGACCGGGTGGTGACCGGCGGCGGCACCCGCAAGCTCCAGGACGTCTTCGTGGACGCCGGGGTGCCGCGTCCGACCCGGGACCTGCTTCCGGTCGTCGCCACCGAGGACCGGGTGCTGTGGGTGCCCGGGCTGGTCGCCGACAAGCCGGCGCTGCGGACCGGGCGGGCGGTCCCCCAACTCCACCTCGCCATCCGCCGACTGCGCTGACCGCCCACGACACGGCCGACGATCCGTCCGGGGCCTGGGGCTGCCGCCACCGGGTGGGTGGCTGCCGATTAGGCTGGGCGCCACCGGGCTCGACCGGTCCCGCGACGACGGGCTGGTGTGCGTGCGGTTGCTCCCTCCCGTGAGGACCCTTCGTGAACGATGACCTCGACTCGCTCCCGCCGGCGTTCGCCGACGACGTCGAGGAGGTGCTGGTGTCGTCGGCCGACATCCGCGCCCGCCTGGACGCGCTGGCCGCCGAGATCGATCAGGACTACGCCGAGGTCGAGGACCTGCTGATCGTGGGGGTCCTCAAGGGCGCCTACGTGCTGATGTCGGACCTCGCACGGCGGATCACGATCCCCACGAGCGTGGACTTCATGGCGGTGTCGTCGTACGGGGCCGCCACGACGTCGTCCGGGGTCGTGCGGATCCTGAAGGACCTCGACACCGAGATCGAGGGCCGCGACGTCCTGATCGTCGAGGACATCATCGACTCGGGCCTGACGCTGGACTACCTGCTGGGCAACCTGCGCTCGCGCAAGCCGTCCTCGATCGAGATCATGACCCTGCTGACCAAGCCGTCGCGGCGCCGGGTGGAGATCCCGGTCAAGTACGTCGGCTTCGAGGTCCCGGACGTCTTCGTCGTCGGCTACGGCCTGGACTACGACGAGCACTACCGCAACCTCGACTTCATCGGCACGCTCCGCCCGGAGGTGTACTCCTGATGCTGGACCACCTCGGGACGGCTCGCGTCGGGCGGACGTGATGGAGTTCGGTGAGGTGGTCCGCCGACGTCGGATGGTGCGCGACTACGACCCGTCCCGCTCCATCCCGACCGCGGTGGTGCAGCAGGTGCTGGAACACGCCGTTCGGGCGCCGTCCGCCGGGTTCAGCCAAGGGTGGGACTTCCTCGTGCTGGACATCGTGGAGGACCGTGCCCGGTACTGGGAGGCCGCCACCGACACGGATGGCTCGGGGGATGACCCGGGCGTGGACGTCGACGACTGGCTGCGCGGGATGCGGGAGGCGCCGGTGCTGGTGGTGTGCCTGGGCAACAAGGACGCCTACCTCGACCGCTATGCCGAGGCCGACAAGGGCGAGGCCGACCGCGACGAGGATCGCTGGCCGGTCGACTACTGGGACGTCGACACCGGCATGGCCGGGTTGCTGATGCTCCTGACCGCTGTCGACGAGGGGCTGGGCGCCTGCTTCTTCGGGGTCCCGGTCCCGCGACACGACGCCGTCCGCGCAGCCTTCGACATCCCGGGCGGCCGCTCGTTCGTGGGCGTGGTCAGCCTGGGGTACGTGTCCGACGACGAGCAGCGCATGGGCAGTGCCCGGTCGCGCCCCCGCCGTGGTCCGTCCGACGTCGCCCACCACGGCCGATTCGGCGTCCCGTGGGACAATTCCGGCTGAAGCTGGATCAGGTTGCCCGGGACCGGCGCGCCAACCGGCGACGCCAGGCCTGCCAGCAACTGG
Source organism: Nitriliruptorales bacterium (assembly GCA_038233055.1). Taxonomy (GTDB): domain Bacteria; phylum Actinomycetota; class Nitriliruptoria; order Nitriliruptorales; family Nitriliruptoraceae; genus Salsipaludibacter. The sequence continues at coordinate 1,914 of JBBSMS010000173.1, read as the reverse complement.
CTCACCGCGACCAGGCCGTGGCCCACCCGAACGCGTCGGCGCGGACCACCCACAGGTTGCCTGTGTCCGGGGGGCGCAGATCCGACGTCTCCGGCCAATCCGGGCCGAAGGCACTGCCGAACCCCCTGATACGATGTCCGTTCACCTGATTCCGACCGTCGCACCCGTCGCGCACGCCGCCGAGGCGTCCGGGTCGGACCGGGATCACGGCCACCAATGACCGTCCCGGAGAGCCCTCCGAGCGGACCAGGCGGACGATGAACTCCGGACGGGCGGCGCAGTCCGCCACCACCCCGGGAAAGGCCAGTCCTTCGTGAAGACCTCCCAGCGATTGCTCCGTGGCCCGTTCGTGTGGATCGCCGTGCTCGTCCTGGTGATGCTGTTCGCGTTCAACATCTTCAACGCGGCGACGGCCCCGGAAGAGATCCCGGTCACGCAGTTCCTGCAGTTGGCCGAGGACGGTCAACTCACGGGACAGGACCTGGACGCCGAGAACGCGACCCAGGGCCTTGAGATCGGCCTGCGGTCGTTCACCATCACCGGTGAGTACCGCGACGGCTCCGAGACGGTGCCGTTCGCCACGACCTACTCCGAGGCCATCAACGGCGACCAGATCGGCCAACTCGTCGCCGACGGGAACATCGAAGAGCTCCGGATCAACCCGGAGCAGGACTCCACGATCTTCACGTTCCTGCTCCAGATGCTGCCGTTCGTGCTGATCTTCGGGCTGTTCTTCTTCCTCATGCAACAGATGCAGGGCGGTGGCGGCCGGGTCATGCAGTTCGGCAAGTCCAAGGCCAAGTTGGTCAACAAGGACGCCCCCAAGGTCACCTTCGCCGACGTCGCCGGCGCCGAGGAGGCGATCGAGGAACTGCGCGAGATCAAGGACTTCCTCGAGAACCCGGGCAAGTTCCAGGCCATGGGCGCCAAGATCCCCAAGGGCGCGTTGCTGTTCGGCCCGCCCGGGACCGGCAAGACCCTGCTGGCACGGGCGGTCGCCGGCGAGGCGGGCGTGCCGTTCTTCACCATCTCTGGCTCCGACTTCGTGGAGATGTTCGTCGGTGTCGGTGCCTCGCGGGTCCGTGACCTGTTCGAGCAGGCCAAGGAGAACGCCCCCGCGATCATCTTCATGGACGAGATCGACGCCGTCGGTCGCCACCGTGGCGCCGGCATGGGCGGCGGCCACGACGAGCGTGAACAGACCCTGAACCAGCTGCTGGTGGAGATGGACGGTTTCGACCAGCGCACCGCGGTGATCCTGATCGCCGCGACCAACCGCCCCGACATCCTCGACCCGGCCCTGTTGCGTCCCGGCCGCTTCGACCGCCAGATCACGGTCGACCGCCCCGACCTGCACGGTCGTGAGGCGATCCTGCGCATCCACTCGCGCGGCAAGCCGCTGGCCGACGACATCGACCTGAAGATCCTGGCGCGCCAGACCCCGGGGTTCACCGGCGCCGACCTGGCCAACCTCGTGAACGAGGCCGCCATCCTGGCCGCCCGGTTCGGCAAGAAGGAGATCACCCAGGCCGAACTGGCCGAGGCGATCGACCGCGTCATCGCCGGCCCGGAGCGCAAGACCAAGCTCATGAGTGACAAGGAACGCGCGATCACGGCCTACCACGAGTCCGGTCACGCCATCGTGGGCCACGCGCTGCCGCACAACGACCCCGTTCACAAGATCACGATCATCCCGCGCGGTCGCGCCGGGGGCTACACGATGGCCCTGCCGACCGAGGACCGGTCCTATGCCACCCGGGGTGAGCTGACCGACAAGTTGGCCATGATGCTGGGCGGCCGGGTTGCCGAGGAGATCAAGATCGGCGACGTCACCACCGGGGCGTCCGACGACATCCAGAAGGCCACCGGACTGGCCCGCGAGATGGTCACCCAGTACGGGATGAGTGACCGGCT
>JBBSMS010000172.1:0-6468 GCA_038233055.1 Nitriliruptorales bacterium | reverse complement strand
CCGGGGCGAGAAGAGCAGCGCGCCCGACACCTGCCCGATCAACAGCACGATCACCGGCAGGACGACCAGCGAGCCGAACTGGTGGGCGGCCTGGACCGATTGCACGCGGCTGGACACCAGCACCATGATCCCCAGCGCGAGCGCCGCCATGGCCGGCGTGACGACCAGCGCCAGCAACCACCACTCGGGGGTCGGGAAGAAGATCCGGCCGACGGTCGGCCACGCGACGCCGTTGGCCACCACCGTGTAGACCCCGAACCCGCCCAGCGACACCACCATGGCCGGGACGAACGCCGACAGGAACTTTCCCACGAACAGTTCCCGGTCCGTGGTCGGGGTGTGCAGGAGCGGTTCGAGAGTGCCGCGGTCACGCTCGCCGGCGAACGAGTCGGCGGCGATGACGGTCGAGACCATCAGCGGCACCAACAGGTACAGCGGTGCGATGAACACCTGCAGGATGAAGATCGGCCACGCGGCGGCGCCCGTGAAGCCGGTCATGGCCTCGGCGGCGTCGGGCGTGATGGACTGGGCGAGGTTGCCGGCACCCGGGGTCTGGGCCAACTGGCCGGTCTGGGACGAGGTCAGGACGTCGCCGCCGGTGACCAGCAGGATCGGCAGGACCACCAAGATGACGGTTGGCGCCACCAACAAAGGGATCCGGATCCCTTTGTTGCGCAGGATCGACGCGATGTCGCGACGGGCGACGGCCAGCACGCGCGAGCGCCGGATGCCTTCGCTGCGGACGGACGGGGTCACCGCGGTCATGCCGACACCTCCTGGCGTTCGTCGACCGGTTGGTCGGCCTCGGCGGCGGCGTGGATCGCGACGTAGACGTCTTCGAGGCTGGGTGCCTGCGGGATGACGGCGAGCACGTCCACCGATGCCCGGACCAGCGCGGTGACGAGTTCGGGGACGTCCACGTCGGTGGTGGCGACGCTGAAGGTCTGGGGGTCGCGGTGTGCCTCGACATCACCGGTTCGCTGGCGGGCGACGCTGACCGCCACGTCGTGGGTCGCCGCCGATGTCGTGACTGTCACCCGTGGACGGGCCCCGTGGTCACCCAGGTCGGCGACGGGTCCGGACGCCAGCACGCGGCCGCGCTGGAGGACCACGATCCGGTCGGCGATCGCGCTGGCCTCGGCGAGGTTGTGGGTGGACACCAGCACGGTGGTGCCGTTCTCGCGCGACTGGGTCGCGACCAGTTCGCGGACGCGGCGGGCGGCGAGCGGGTCCAGGTTGGAGGTCGGTTCGTCCAGCAGCAACAGTTCGGGTGCGTGCAGCATGGCGCGGGCCAGGGCGGCGCGTTGCTTGAGGCCGGCCGACAGGTCACGCGTGGCGGTGTGGGTTCGGTCCGCCAGCCCAAGGGCCTGCAGGAGCCGGGGCCCCCGCTCGGTCACGACGGCCGGGTCCATGCCGTACATGGCGCCGTAGGCCTCAAGGTTCTCACGAACGGTCAGGAAGTCGTCCAGCGCCGGGTACTCGGTCAGCACGCCCGTGCGCGACCGGATCTGCTGCCCGTCGGCGAGGGGATCCAGGCCCAGGGTGCGGACGCGGCCGGAGGTGGCGCGGAGCAGTCCGTTCAACACCCGCAACAGGGTTGTCTTGCCGGCGCCGTTGTGGCCCAGCAGTGCCACGACCTCGCCCCGGGGGACCACGAAGGAGACGTCATCGAGGGCGCGGAGCGAGCCGAAGTCACGGACGAGGCCCTCGACCTCGATGGCCGCAACGATGCTTGACACGAGTGACCCCTTCGATCGGGCCGTCGCCCGCTGACCACCTGTCGAGGCTATCCCCGCACGCGGTCCGCGGGCGGTGGGGCGCCAGGCCCGAACCCACTGGGACCATGGTCCCCGTCGGCGCTGCGCAAGGTCCGGACCAACACGACCGCTACCGCGATCACGTACGCGATGCGCAGGGCCGGACCGAGGTCCAGCAGCAGCACGGGGGCGATCGCCCAGGCGGCCAGCAGCGGGGCCGGTCCGGTGCGACGTGCGAGCAGCGCCAGGGCGGGGATCAGCAGGGTCAGTTCGTACCGCAGGGCATGCGGTGCCGTCAGGAGCAGCGCCACGCCGGTCACGGCCAACCAGGTCGCCGGGTCCCGGTGTCGGAACGCGAGCCACGCGAACCCCGCGCCGATGACGACGGCCAGTCCCAGTCCGACCACATCACCCCACGGTGCCGCCAGCAGTCCGCGCACCCACTCGACCGGGGACACGGTCAACGCCGTGTTGAAGGTGCGGTTCCCCGAGTCGGTCACGCGCAGGATCTCGCCGGCCCAGGTCGTCGTCCAGTCCCGGCCGAACACGGGCACGTGGGCGATCCACAAGGCGGCCCCACCCGCCAGCGCCACCGCCGCCGTCCGGAGGTGGCCGGCGACCAGCGCCAGGCCGATGACGGGCAGCGCGTACTGCGGCTTGAACCACAGGGCCGACAGCACCAGTCCCGCGGCGACCGCGCGGCCGCGGTCCAGCAGGCGGGCGGTGCCGGCGAGGACCAGCAGGGTGATCGTGGCGTTCTGGGCCCCGCCGTAGGACGCGAAGGTGCCGGCGTAGGTCATCGCTCCCAGCATCCCCACGGGTCGCCACTCCGGTCCGGTCCCGACCAGGTCCATCGTCCAGCGGACCGCGACGACGCCGGCGACGACCAGGACCAGCACGTACAGCACGTAGCCGGTGGAGAACGAGAACAGCGCGAACGGGACGAACAGGAAGGCGAACAGCGGCGGGTAGGGGAAGGGCGCGAAGTCGCCCCGAAGCACGTCGCTCATGGCGGCGCGCTGGGCACCGACGTCGAGCAACAGGATCCGGTCGGTCCGGGCGAGCAGGCCGGCCGACCAGAACGCGGCCCAGTCGCCGCCCAGGCGCCCGGACGAGATCGTGTCGACCCCGTCGGCCGTGCCGACCACGACCATGAAGGCGACTGCCAACCCCAGGGCGACGACGACGCCGAAGCGGGTGAGGCGCGCGGGGGAGAGCCAGGCCGGGGTCGTCATGGCCGGGCAGCGTAGGTGGGGGCGTGGTCGTTGCGTTCCCTGCCGGTCCGCTCGGCCCACTGGGCCATCTCGGCGAAACTGGGCGGCGGCGTCGAGCAGCAGCCCGGGATCGCGCAGGACGAGCGTGCCGGCCGCGCGGAACGAAGCCCAGTCGCCCCCGATCCGGCCACCGATCCCGGACGACCCGTCGGCGGTGGCGACGACCAGCACGACGCGACCACCAGGGCGACCAGCGTGGCCGCGCCGAAGCGCACCAACCGATCACGGCCCCACAGTGGTGCGGTGGCCATCGGCGGCCTCCGGTGCGTCGACGATGGCGGTCGGGAAGACGGGCTATCAGGACGTGCACATCGGGGTGGCCAGGGGGAAAGATGACTGGCCGGCTGCAGGATTTTCCCCCGAAATCCCCGCTGCCGGCCAGTCGATGTTCGGTGGTGGGGTCGCACACACCGAACAGCCAGCACGGTATGCAACCAGGGAGTCTGCCCGCATGGGACCCCGGTCCCGCAGGTGCGCGACCGCTGTCGCGAATCGCCCAGACAGGCCCGAGATCGCCCATCCCGGCTGCATTCGGAGGCTGCGGCGGGCTATGATCTGGAGGGACTGGGCAGAGGTCGGGCCGACGCCTCAGGGCAGGCAGCGGTCCGCAGCAAGCCTCGCAGTCAGATGTTGGGGAAGAACATGTTCACACGGACCTCGGGGCCGACCCGCGATCGCGAAGAGGGCGCCAGCGCCGTCGAGTTCGCGATCGTGGCACCACTGCTGTTCATGCTGGTCTTCGGCATCATCCAGTTCGGGATCTTCTTCGCCCAGGACCTCGCCCTCAGCAACGGAGCTCGTCAGGCGGCCCGTGCCGCGGCCGTGCCGTCGACGGGCGACTGCGCTGCAATCTTCACGGAGGCGCAGCAGGGGGCCGTAACCATCGCCCTGAGTACCGTCCGTGGTGGTGCCTCAGATTTCGACATGGAAGTCAGCACGCCGGGCGTCGGCTCACATTGCACTGCTGGGCCCTTTGGCCCGATTCCGTTCGACGACACCGAGTTGCCGTGCAGCGGCCAGCCTGCCGGAACGGAAGTCACGGTCGTCGTGAAGGCGAAGGGCCAGTTGGCGATCCCGTTGTTCGGAGACCTGGGGGAGATCGACCTCGAACGGGAGGGCACCTACCGATGCGAGTTCAACTGAGCCGGATGCGTCGGCGCTGGGCCCGCCACGACGGTGCTGCCGCCGTCGAGATGGCGCTGGTCCTGCCGGTCCTTGTCCTGCTGGCCTACGGGGTCATCGAGTTCGGGATCATCTTCGCCCAAGACCTGGGCATGGGAAACGGGGCCCGTGAAGGCGCACGGTTCGCGGCGTCCACGCCGACCATGGAGTGCGACAACGGCGCCAACGACGACCTCCTGCAGTTGGTGCTCGGTGCCACCAACACCACGTTGCTCGACGACCGCCCGGGGAGCAACGAGCTCAGCCAGGTCAGCATCCGGGTCAGCGTGGGGCCTGACGACGCCGCATCGGCGAACGTCGTCTGTGGCGTCGACCCCGGCAACCTCTGGGGGGATGTCCCACCCGGTGGCACCACCGACGTTGGCGTGTGCGACGGGGCGTCCGCGGGTGATCGGGTCTTCGTGGAGAGCCGATGGGCGCGAGGACTGAGCATCCCGTTCGGTCCGGTCGCCAACGACTTCGAGATCAACGGAACGGGAGTGTTCCCATGCGAGTACACCTGATGAAGCGCCACCAGTGGGCGTCCGTGGACGAACAGGGTGCGGTGGCCATCGTGGTCGCGATCATCCTGGTGGTGCTCCTGGGCATCTCGGCGTTCGCGGTGGACTTCGGATTGGCCTACTCCAACAAGCGGCAATTGCAGACCTCGGCTGACTCGGCGGCGCTGGCGGCAGCCGCGAGCTTGGCCGACGAGGCCGTGAGCTGTCGGGACAACGCGGCGGGCACCGACGTGGCCGACGGGGACCCACCGATCGTGACCGACACCGTCGTGCCGATCAAGACCTTCTCCGACCTCGAATCGGAAGCCGAGGCCGCGGGCCTGGACTACATGGAGGCCAACCACGGGGGTGCGCAGTACGTTCCGGCCAGCATGACCATCGAGTGCCACGGTGGCGCCGTCCAGGTCGCCTGGGAGAACGGCGCAGCCACCCAGGCCGGCCTCGGCTCGGTCTTCGGCGCGGGCCAGATCGAGGCGACGCGGCGGGCCGTCGCGGCGCTGGACGTCCCGCCCGGGGTGGGCACGGGCCTGCGCCCGTTCCCGTTCTGCTCCCGGTACGTCCCCCTCGGGCTCGGCGGGAACCCGACCCAGGTCATCAGGGTGGAGGGCCCGAGGACGGGGGGGAGGCCGGACGACGATGCGACCCTCCCGGCGCCGCCGTCACCGGCGCCACCCGTCGGGTGCCCGAAGCCGGGCGGCAACTGGTACCACGCGAACTGTCCCGGGGTGACCAACAACGGCAACCCCGAATTGAAGGACGCGATCGAAGGGGGCTGCGACAACGCGGTGGTCCAGGCCGTCGACGGCACCCCGCCCGCGGGCCCCCCGGGCACCGCCGCCTTCACGTCGGCCCTCATGACTGCCTGCCCGGTCAACGACCCGCCCGACCCGACCGTGCCCGATGACTGCCTCAACTCGGACCCCGGCAACTTCAACCCCTCGTTGGCCAACAGTTGGGAGTTGGTCATGACCCGCAGGGAGGCCTTTTCGGTGCCGGTCTTCTGTGGCTACCCACCGTGCAATCCGGTGGCGGTCGACACGTCGGGTGCCGGTGGCAACATCGTCAACTACCCGATCTACCGGATCGTGAGCGTCGAGATCTGCGGCTTCCACTTCGGCAGCGCTCCGCCCCGCCAGCGCTACGACGGTCTCTGTTCGGACTCGAACATGCCCCCGGGAGCTGCCGACGCCAACGGCAAGCCCCTGCCGTATCGCGCCACCGAGGGTGACAACCAGACCAACTACTTCCTGGTCGTGTTCCGCAGTGAGATCTTCGCCCCGGTGTTCGGCGCGTCGACGTGCTCCGTCGGGGACGTCTCCTGTGACGGCGGCCTGCGCCGGACGGTCCTGGTGGAGTAGCGCCCACGATTGCGTGATGTGCCTGCGGGGCCGGCTCGGGCCGGCCACGTCATGGCGGACGGCGCACCTGGGCAGCGGCAGCGTCTCGGGGCCGCTGGGGCTGAGCGAGGCCTGGGGTGGATGTCGTGCCCGGTGAACCCCTGGGTTGCCGCCGCCCCCGTGCGCGAGGACTCACCTGCGGGCCAGTGTGACCCACTCGAACACCTCGAAAGTTCACAGACGGGACTTCCGTCTGCCCGGCTGGTGACGGTCATCCCCTAGCCCCGATCGTTCAGTAGTTGGCTGGGGTCGGTGCTCCCGCGGAAGCGTTGTGGTCGCGTCGGGTGCGGCGGGCGTGTGAAGGGTTTTGGGCATTCCTGGGCTGGCCGGAGCGCATGTTTGAGGCATGCCGCGGCTG
>JBBSMS010000171.1:0-6469 GCA_038233055.1 Nitriliruptorales bacterium | reverse complement strand
GGGGCTGGTGTTCTTCACCAACCGCACCAGCCGCAAGGGCCGCGAACTGGCCGCCAACCCGGCGATCGCCGTGACCGCAGTCTGGACCGACCTCCATCGCTCGGTCCGCTTCGAAGGCACCAGCGAACCGGCCACCGACGCCGAGTCCGACGCCTACTGGGACAGCCGGCCGCACGGGTCGCGGTTGGCGGCGATCGCGTCGCCGCAGTCGCAGCCCATCACGCGCGACCAACTGGAGGACCGCTGGGCGTCCCTGTCCGAGGAGTACCCGGAGGGCCGCGAGATCCCCCGACCCGACCGCTGGGGGGGCATTCGTGTGCGGCCCACCTCGGTGGAGTTCTGGCTCGGGCGACGCTTCCGGATGCACGACCGGCTCGTCTACCGCCACACGGACACCGGCTGGGACGTGGATCGGCTGGCGCCGTGAAGGAGGACTGGGAACTTCTCGTCGAGGAACCGGTGACCACGCCGGACGAACCACCGGCCTGGTGGAAGGTCCATCCCACGACCCTCTTCGGCAGCGTGATCATGCTGCTGTTCTCGGTCTACTCGATCGTCGGTGCGATCGACAGCGGGGGCTGGCAGCCGTGGCTGGCCTCGCTCGGGTTCACCGTCAATGGCCTGGCCCTGCTGGGCGTCGCGCGTGCCCGAACCATGATGCGGGCGCTCGAGGGCGGCGACCGGACCTACGCCCCCGTGTCCGAACTGGGGCCGTGGGGCAAACGCGAGTGGTGGCTGACGGCGACCGCCTTCGCCGGGTTCGTCGTGGCCATCGCAACGATCCTGCTGGCCTGACCGAGGCGCGCGCGGGCGTCGCCACCAACGGCAGCAGCGGCCCGCCGCCATGGCCCCACCCGGCGGCCCGACCCCGTCCCATCCCGTCCAACCTCCCCGGAGCCCTCGTGCGCCACGCCCCCGTTGCCGACCCCGACCGACCGCCGCTGCGCTGGATCGTGGTCGGCGTGGGGGCTCGTGGGGCCGCCTATGCCCGCCACCTGCGCGACCACCCCGCGCAGGCGACCGTGGTCGGGCTGGCGTCGCCACCGCACGTGCTGCGCGACCAGGTCCGGGCCGACCTCGGGCTGGGCGCCGACCAGGTGTGGGACTCGTGGGAGGACCTGGCGGCCGGCCCGCGGGTGGCCGACGCCGCGGTGGTGGCCGTCCAGGACCGGGCCCACCACGCGAGTGCCCTGGCCTTGGCCGCACGCGGCTACGACCTGCTGCTGGAGAAGCCGATCGCGCCCACCGAACAGGAGTGCATGGAGGTGACCGCCGCCACGCGCCGGGCCGGCGGGCGGCTCGCGATCTGCTTCGTGCTCCCGCACGCCCCGTACTGGCGGGCGATGCGCACGGCGCTGGACGACGGCCTGGTCGGCGAGGTCGTGTCGGTCGACCACCTCGAACCGATCGGTGCGCACCACTTCGCGCACTCGTTCGTCCGCGGGGCGTGGCGCCGCGAGGACACCTCATCGAGCCTGTTGCTGGCGAAGTCCTGCCACGACATCGACCTCGTGCGCTCCATGGTCCCGGACCCGGTCACGCACGTGTCGTCGTTCGGGTCACTGACCCTGTTCCGGCCCGACCACCACCCGGCCGACGCGACCGACCGCTGCACGACCTGCCCGGTCGAACCCGACTGCACCTGGTCGGCGCCGCGCTTCTACCGTCGCGGCCTCGACCCGGCCAATGCCTACGAGCACTACTTCACCCGCGCGGTGGCCCCGACAGCCACGGCCGACGACCTCGACCACGCGCTGGCGACCGGCCCGTACGGGCGCTGCGTGTTCAACACCGACAACGACGTGGTCGACCACCAGGTCGTGGCCATGCGATTCGCCGGGGGCCAGACCGCGTCGTTCACCCTGACCGCCTTCAGCGCCCCCGGCCACCGCCGGACCACGATCTTCGGCACCCGCGGACAACTCCGGGGCGACGGCACCACCTGGACGTTGTTCGACCACGCCACGCAGATCGAGACGCCCGTCTCGATCCCGTCGGCCGGGGCCAGCGCGGACGCCGGAGCGGGCGCGGACGCCGGAGCGGGCGCGGACGCCGGAGCGGGCGCGGACGCCGGGGCGGATCAGGGCCACGGCGGTGGTGATCCGGGCCTGGTGGCGGCCGTCGCCGAGTCGTTCTGGAGCGGCGACGAGTCTCTGGTGGCGTCGGCCGCCGCCAGCCTCGACAGCCACCGGATCGTCTTCGCCGCCGAACGTGCCCGCCGCACCGGCACCGTCGTCACCCTCACCTGACCGCCACCTCCAATCCCGATGTGAGTAGCGCATCCTGATGTGAGGGACGACGACCAGGCCGCCGAACCTCACATCGCGATCCGGATGTCACATCACGATGGCGGACGCGTTCCCCGAGCCGGACCCAGTCGATCCCGATGTGGCTTGCGCATCCTGATGTGAGAACCGACGACCAGGCGGCCGCACCTCACATCGGGATCCGGAAGTCACATCGCGAGGAGACCCCCGGCAACCGAGGTGGGTGCCGGGGGCTCGAGACGTGGAGGTGAAAGCGCGTCAGTCGGCGCGGTCGCGCAGTTCCTCGACCAGGGCGGGGATGACGTCATAGAGGTCGCCGACCACGCCGAAGTCCGCGATCTGGAAGATCGGGGCCTCGGCATCCTTGTTGATGGCGACGATGTTCTGCGAGGTCTGCATGCCGGCACGGTGCTGGATGGCGCCGGAGATCCCGGACCCGATGTAGAGCAGCGGTGAGATCGTCCGGCCGGTCTGGCCGATCTGGTAGCGGTGCGGGTACCACCCGGCGTCGGTCGCTGCGCGGGAGGCACCCACGCCGGCACCAAGCACGTCGGCCAGTTCCTCCATCAACTCGAAGCCGTCCTCATTGCCCAGGCCACGGCCACCGGCGACCACGATCGCGGACTCGCCGATGTCGGGGCGATCGGCCGAGGCCTCCTTCTCCACGGACACGACGGTCGCCGCCTGTGCGGCCTCGGACAGGTCGACGTCGAACTCGACCACCTCGGGGACGTCACCGTCGGTCGCCTCCACCGGGAAGGCGTTGGGCGACACGCCGAACAGGGCCAACTTGCCCTCGGCCACACGCGACTTCGTGATCGTGGCGCCACCGAAGACCTCCTTGGTGGCCACGACCGTGCCGTCGGTGACTGCCAGGTCGGTGACGTCGGTGATGACACCGCCGTCGCGCCGGATCGCCAGGCGGGCCGCGACGTCCTTGGTGTGGTTGCTGGAGGCGAACAGGATCGCGCTCACCTCGTGCTCATCGAGCAGCGCCTCGAGTGCCTCGACCTTGGGCAGGGTGACCCAGGCGTCGGCGTCCTCGTCGTCCCACCAGTACAGGGTCTCGGCACCGTTGGCCCCCAGCACCTCCTCGGCGTCGTCGGCATCGGGGCCCAGCCAGACGGCGGCGACGGTGTCACCGGTGTCGGCGGCGATGCGGCGGGCGGCGGTCAGCATCTGCAGGCTGACCTTGCGCGGGGTGCCCTCGGAGTGGTCGATCAGGACCAGGATGTCGGACATTGTCGGTTCCTTCATGGGTGGCTGGTGCCGAGCGTGTGCGACTGGCGCAGGACAGGTCGTCACTGGCAAGGAGACGGTCCGACGGCGATGCGGGGTTCATCGTCGAGGATCGACGACGCTGTCCAGCGGCGGGCTGGACAAGTCAGGCGTGTGACTGCGTTTGGCACCAGTCGCCTTTGTCGTGGCGGCAGTCGTTCGCGTGGTCGCCGTCGGCGCCCGCGGGTCGGGCGCGGGACGACGTCAGATGAACTTCTGCTCCTCCATCCAGTCGGCGAGGTCGGCGGCGGCGGACCCGGACCCGTCGTCGTCGACGATGGTCCCGGCGGCCTTGGGCGGACGCGGCGTGAACTCGTACATCGTGGCGGACGCGTCGCCCATCCCGACCTGCGCGGGCTCGACGCCCAGGTCGGCCAGCGACTTGACGTCCAGCGGCTTGGACTTGGCGGCCATGATCCCCTTGAAGTTGGGGTAGCGCGGCTCGTTGATGGCCTCGACGACCGACACGACGGCCGGCAGGGTGGACTCGACGACGTCCCAGCCCTCCTCGTTCTCGCGGTGGACCGTGATGGTGTCGCCGTCGATCTCCAGGAAGCGCGCGTAGGTCAGCGACGGCAGCCCCAACAGTTCCGCGACGGCGGCCGGCACCAGCGAGGTGCGGGCATCGGTGGACTGGTTGCCGAAGATCACCAGGTCGAACTCGGTGTCCTGCAGTGCCGCGGCCAGGATCCGGGCGGTCGCGAGTGCGTCCGAGCCCGAGATGGCCTCGTCGGTCACCTGGATGGCGCCATCCAGGCCGTATGACAGCGCCTTGCGAATCGTGGACTGGGCCTCCTCCGGACCGATCAGCAACACGGTCACCTCGGCCCCGGTCGACTCCTTGAGCTTGACCGCCTCCTCGATGGCGAACTCGTTGACCGGGCACAGCACGGTCTCACCGGCATCGCGATCCATGGTGTTGGTGGACTCGTCGATGACCTTGTCGCCGGCGGTGTCGGGGACACGCTTGACCGGAACGATGACCTTCATGCGCGGGATCCTTGGTGGTGGGCGAAACGGGCGGGGAATCGGAGGTGGCACGCGTCGATCGTCCACAGGGGGTACGCGTGGACGGCCGGACGACGGCCGATCGACGACGGTAGCGCCTCCCCGACATCCTACCCCAATCTGTAGCGCCCACTCCAAGTCAGCCCTCACCCCCACCCCTGATGTCGAGTGTGCTGATCACGGACGCATGTGGCCGCGATCCGCTCACTCGACGTGGTTGGTGGTGGCGGCGGCGGGACCGGTGGAGCAGCCGACCTCGGTCGCCAAGAGGCGCGTCTGCTCGGCCACGCTCCACCACGACGGCTCGGACCCCCGGGCGCCGAGTTCGTCGGGCCGGCCGCATCCACCACCTCACCGCATGGGCCCGATTCCGGGTTCAGTACAACCCTCTCGGGCGGAAGAGGCGGTCGTGGACGCTGATGGCGTAGCTGTCGGACATGCCGGCGACGTAGTCCACGGCCTGTTGCAGGGGGTGATCGGACGCGCTGGCGTAGCCGGGCGGGATCTCGTCGGGGTGGTCGGCGAAGTGGTCGACCAGCGAGCGGATCAGGCGGATCGCCTTGACGTTGTGCTCGCGCGACTCGTCGCGGAGGTAGACGTCGGCGAACATGAAGGCGCGGAGGTCGTGGAAGGCCTGCAGCTGGCGGGTGTGCATGGTCAGTTCGCCGGCCTCGGACGTCGCCACGATCACATCGGTCGTCATGCTCTCGATCCAGTCGCCGGGCTCGCCGAAGGTCGTGGTCACGTGTTCGGGGACCATGTCGACGGTCAGCACTCCGGCCCGCATGGCGTCCTCCGCGTCATGGGCGAGGTAGGCGATCCGGTCGGCGTAACGACAAACCATTCCCTCGGCGGTGTCCGGCGGCGGGTCGTTGCGCCACGACGAGCCCCGGATGCCATCGCGGACCTCCCAGGTGAGGTTCAACGGCTCGAGTTTGTCGACGATCCGCAACGACTGCACGGCGTGCTGCCACTCCCCCAGCGGGGCGCCGAGCGTGACCATGTACGGCGACAGCGCCTCCTCGCCGGTGTGGCCGAACGGCGAGTGGCCGAGGTCGTGGCCCAGGCAGATCGCCTCGGCCAGCGGTTCGTTGAGCCCCAGCCCGACGGCGATCGCGCGGCCGACCTGGGCGACCTTGAGCGTGTGGGTCATGCGGGTGACGAAGTGGTCGCCCTCGGGGTTGAGGAAGACCTGGGTCTTGTGCTTGAGCCGGCGGAACGCCTTGGAGTGCAGGATCCGGTCACGGTCACGCTCGAACGGCGTGCGCCAGTCGTGGTCGTCCTCGTCGCGTTCCCGCCCGCGCGACTCGTCCGACCTGGTGGCGGCCGGCGACAACCACTCGTGCTCCCACGCGATCCGGGCCGCCCGGTCACGCGCGGTCATCGGCCCGGTCGGCGTGGCTGGGACCTTCGCCGCGGGCAGCCGCGTGGGGGTACCGGTGCTCAGCGTTCGTTGGAAGGTCATGGCGCTCTCGACGATCGGCGGTCGAGTGTGCGCATCGGCCCCGGATTCGGGGCCGATGCGCACACTCGAATGCAGGTGGTGGTGGGCGTGGCGAGGTGGCGGACAGGGAGGTGGTGACGGGCGAGGTGGGTTTGGTCAGGGTCACATGCCGTCCCCGCCGTCCAGACGGCCACCGCGGTCGTGGACGATGATCGAGGCCTCGCCGAGGGCGTCGGGATCGATGCTGGACTCGTCGCCGGGCCCCGCGGGGGGCGGGCCCATGCGGCGGGGGGGGCGCCCCGCGACCCGGGCGCCCGGGGTGGGGGCGACGGGAACCCCCCCCCCGGGGCGGTGTTCACCGCCCCGCCCCCCCCCGCCCCCGCGGGCCCGGCCCCCCCCCCCCCCCCCTCCGGCCCGGCCCCCCCGGGCCCGGGCCACGAGTCCAGCATCGATCCCGACGCCCTCGGCGAGG
>JBBSMS010000170.1:0-6815 GCA_038233055.1 Nitriliruptorales bacterium | reverse complement strand
CTAGCCCCGATCATTCAGTGGTTGGTCGGGGCGGTTGCATGGAAAGTGCCCTCCGAGACGGTTGGATGCGTTCTGTCTAGAAACAGCATCTACGCCGGAGGGCACCTTGCAGGAGAACACTACAGGTCCGATCGCACGAGTCCATGTCACCGGTGACGGCAGCGGGGTGACCGGTCAGGCCGGCACCCACCTGTTGGGCCGGATCGCGAACCGGCTCGGGGTGGCCGAGGGCCTGTCGGGGGTGATGGAGGGCACGACCGTGCGGTCCTCGGCGCGTGACCGTGGGACGGTGTTGACCCAGGTGGCGATGATGGTCGCTGCCGGGGGCAGGTGCCTGTCGGACTTGAAGACGTTGCGGGACCAACCGGTGCTGTTCGGTGACGTGGCTTCTGACGCGACGGCGTGGCGAACGGTCAACGACGATCTTGATGTCGACCGGTGTGGTCGCCTGGTCGGGGTGCGCCAGGCCGCGGTCGGTCGTCTGGTGGCCGACGCCGGGATCGATGACCTCGACCAGGTCATCCTGGATGTCGATGCGACGCTGCTGCACCTGTCCGACGACACCAAGGAGGGTGCTGCGGCGACGTTCAAGCGCGGGTTCGGGTTTGCACCGATGCTGTGCTTCATCGAACCGTTCGGCCTCCCAGCGGGGCTGCTTCGTCCCGGCAACCACACCCCGAACAACGCCGCTGACCAGCTCGCCGTGATCGACCAGGCCATCGCGGCGTTGCCGCCGGACTGGCGGGCCGGCCACCGTCCCGGTGACAATCCCGACGGGGTAGCCCGGCGGGTGGTGGTGCGGGCCGACACCGCCGGGGGCACCAGCAAGATGACCGTCGGCCTGGCCGCCCGCAACCTCATCTTCTCGGTCGGGGTGCGCGCAACCGAGGTCGCTGCCGGGGTGATGAAGACGATCCCCGCCGATGCGTGGGAGCCCGCGGTCAACCAAGACGGGCAGGTCCGTGACGGTGCGGATGTCGCGGAGGTGCCCGCCTTGGTGCCCGACTGGGCCCCGGTCGGGACTCGTGCGATCGTGCGACGCGAACGGCCCCACCCCGGCGCAAGCCTGCGCCTGTGGGACCACGACGGGCTGCGCCACCAGGTCACCCTGACCAACGACATCGATGGTGACCCAGTCGCCCTGGAACTGGCCCACCGGTCCCACGCCACGGTCGAGAACCGGATCAAGAACCTCAAGGACACCGGCCTGTCCCGGTTGCCGTTTGCGGCCTGGAACGCCAACCTCGTGTGGTTCGAACTCGTGCTGCTCGCGGCGCTGCTGTTGGCCGCGCTGCAGACCTTCATCGGCGACGACCACGACCTGTCGGTGGCCGAACCGAGACGGCTGCGCTACACCCTGCTCGCGATCGCGGCCCGCATCGTGCACCGCCACCGCCAAGTGTTCGTCCGGCTCGACGCCACCTGGCCCTGGACCCCTGTGTTGATCGCCATCCATCGACGACTCGACGTCCCGCCCGCCAACGCACCCTGCTGACCCGACCAGCATCGCGGGCGTCCCGCGGGCCGCCCGCCGCAGCAACCCCAAAATCGACCATCCCGACCCCACCCGACCCGCACACCAGCCGATCTCGTGCCCCGATCCCCTCCCGTTCCACCCACACCCCCGGAACACCGACTCCCACGAGTTACTGAATGATCGGGGCTAGATGGGCAGGTCTCGCGATAGCGCGGGGCGACGACCAGGGGCGACGTGATCGGAACTCACCTTTGGGTTCCCAACCTCGACAAGAGTCCGGTCGGCCCGGCCCCGTGGAACCGGGTTGTCGATTCAGCCCTGTGCGTTGCGTTTCGCCGCCCACCTCGTCTCACCAACCCGGTCGACCAAACCGTCGAACGCCCCTGGAAGCTGGAACCTTCACGGTGCTCATCCGACTCAGCGAGCAGGAGGACCCGCAGGCCGGCGAGGTCGTCGGTGTTGACGTGATCAACGTCGGCGTCGGCCAGGGCCTGCCACAGTGCGTCTCGGGTCGGACCGGGCTCGTCGGGGGTGGCCCAGAAACGCACACGTTGGTCGTTGCCGTGCGCGGTGGCCACGATCCCGTCCAGCAGGGCCTGCTCGTCGGCCGGTAGTTCACCCTCGCCGCGCCAGTCGAAGATCGAGGTCCAGTTGTCACTGACCAGCGGCATGAACGACGGGTTCGCAAGGTCGCTGGCCAGGTCGGACAGGCGACCGTCGTAGGCCGTCCACCGCAACGGCCACTGTCAACCATCCCGACGGGATCACCCAACCACGAGCAACCGACGCGCGGACTTGGCACCGAACACCACCGACTGCTATCCGGGCAGCGCTTCCTGCCATCCACACCATCCCACAATTACGTCCGCAACAACCGGCCGCTGACGGGACACCCTTGCCTTGCACGACCTCTGGGTGACCCGTTTTGCCTGGTCCCGGAGGTGCGAGCGTCCGATCGCCGGCGGAGGCCAGAAGTGACAGGGGGCTGCGGCGACCCTCCTGTCCCGGCCAGAAGGGACGGCGCTGGTCAGCAGTCGTCGAGATCGTCGAGGTTGTTCCTGGTCATGTTGTCCCGGTCCGGGCGCAGACACTTGCCGCCGATGACCGACGAGTCCCACCTCGATCTCCGTACCACCCCCCGGCCGCGGCACGCGGTAGGTGTGGGTGCCGGTCTCGATGTCACGGATCGCATCAGCTTTGGACCTCGCCGTCCCGACCTACATGTTCTCGCCGGCGAACAATTCGGACACCGAGGCGTCCTCGAACACCGCCTGCAGCGCCGAGGCCACGATCGGGGCGATCGACAACACCACCAGTTGGTTCGGGCGGCGGGCCGGCGGGACCGGGATGGTGTTGGTCACGACGACCGCCTCGATGTCGGCCGCGTCGAGCCGCTCCTTGGCCGGTCCGGACAACAGCGGGTGGGTCGCGATCGCGAACACCCGCCGGGCGCCACGTTCCTTGAGCATCCCGGCGGCGCCGGTGATGGTGCCGGCGGTGTCGATCATGTCGTCGACGATGATGCAGTCCTTGCCCTCGACGTCACCGATGACGTCGCGGGTCTCGGAGACGTTGGGCCGGGTCGGGTCGCGGTGCTTCTGCAGGATTGCCATGGAGCACGACAGGTGGGAGGCGAACTTCTCGGTCAACCGGACCCGCCCAGCGTCCGGGGAGACGATCACCCGGTGGCCCGAATCGGTGTTCTGGCGGATCCAACCCTCCAGCAACGGCATCGCCGTGAGATGGTCGAACGGGTCGTCGAGGAAGCCCTGGATCTGGCCGGTGTGGAGGTCGACCGACATCAGTCGCGAGACCCCGGCCGACCGGAACATGTCGGCCATCAGCCGGGCCGCGATCGCCTCCCGTGCCAGCGTCTTCTTGTCCGAGCGCGAGTACGCGAAGTAGGGCATGACGGCGACGATCCGCTTGGCCGACGCCCGCTTCAGTGCGTCAATCATGATCAACTGCTCGACGATGACGTCGTTGATCGACTGGCCGCCGGGCACGGTGAGGTGGGACTGGAGCACGAACGCGTCCGCGCCCCGCACCGACTCCTCGAATCGGGCGTAGAGCTCGCCGTTGGCAAAGGTCTGGAGCCGGACCTTGCCCGTGCGCATGCCCAGGTGGTCCGCCACCTCCCTCGCCAACTCCGGATTCGATGATCCGGAGAAGATCATCATCCGCTTCCTGGTGATGACGTCCATCATGCTCCTGCGAGCGGGTGACAACCGGCGGGGCGGTGCGGCCGCGAGGGTAGTGCCATGCCGGACCCCGGGACTCGGGCCCGCGACGGGACGGCGACCTCAGTCGGGTGTCTGCTCGCGCCGTCGGTCGGCCCAGCCTTCCTTGACGGTCTGGCGTGCCCGCGCAACGGCCAGGGCGCCGGGCGGCACGTCGTCGGTGATGACCGACCCGGCCGCGACGAAGGCCCCGGCGCCGATGGTGACCGGCGCGACCAGCATGGTGTCGCAGCCGACGAAGGCGCCGTCCTCGACCACGGTCCGATGCTTGTCGCGGCCGTCGTAGTTCACCGTCACCGCGCCGCAGGCGATGTTGACGTCGGTGCCGACGGTGGCATCGCCGACATAGGCCAGGTGGGGGATCTTGCTGCGATCGCCCAACGTCGCGTTCTTGACCTCGGCGAAGGCCCCGACCTTGCCGTCGACGCCGACCTCGGTGCCGGGTCGCAGGTGCGCGAACGGCCCGATGGTCGCGCCGGCACCGACCGCGACCGTGTCGCAGACCGACTGTCGGACGCGGGCGTTGGCGGCCACCTCCGTGTCGTGCAGTTCGGTGTGCGGACCCACGACCGCCCCGGCGGACACGTGCGTGGCACCGGTCAGCAGGCACCCCGGCAGGATGGTGGCATCCGGTTCGACGTCGACCGTGACGTCGATCCAGGTCGCGTCCGGATCCATGACCGTGACCCCGCTGCGCAGCAGGTCGTCGATGTGGCGGCGGCGGACCCGTCGTTCCGCCTCGGCCAACTGCAGGCGGTCGTTCACCCCGGCCAGTTCGTCGGGGTGGGTGGTCACGACCCGGACCTCGCGCCGCTCGGCGACCAGCAGGCCGACCAGGTCGGTGATGTAGCGCTCGCCCTGGTCGTTGTCGCCGCCGATTGCCGCGACCAGGTCCACCAGGCCCTCGCGCTCGAACACGTACATGCCGCCGTTGACAGCCCGGATCTCGCGCTGCTCGGGCGTGCAGTCGCGGTCCTCGACGACGCCCAACACCGCGCCGGTGTCGTCACGGACGATGCGCCCGTACCCGCTGGGGTCGTCGAGGTCCGCCGACAGGATCGCCGAGCGTCCGGCCGGCAGGTCAGCCAGGCGGGCGAGCGTGTCGGTGGACAGCATCGGGTGGTCCCCGTTGACGACCACGACACGGTCGACGGTCGTGGTCACGGCGGTCAACCCGACCTCCAGCGCGTGGCCGGTGCCGTGCTGGGGCTCCTGGACGACCGTCGTGACGGTGTCCAGGCCGTAGTCGCCGGCGTGCGCCGCGACGTCGTCGGACTGGTGGCCGACCACCACGACGACCTGGGCCAGGGCCAGCGGTTCGAGCGCCGCCAGCGTGTGGTGCAACAGGCTGCGCCCGGCCACCGGGTGCAGGACCTTGGCCGTGTCGGAGCGCAGGCGCGTGCCCTTGCCCGCCGCCATGACGATGGCGGCGACACGGTCGCGAGAAGGCGCGGGAACGGTCATCGAAGAACTCCTGGGTGGGCCGGGAGATGACCGTAGCCAGCCACCGGCCACCTCCGTGCTGAGCGGTGGTCGGCGTCCCCGGTGATTGGTCGGTCGGTTCGCCGCGACCGTTGCTGCTTCGCCAAGAGTGCCGTGGGCCACGGGCGTTTCGGATCGTGCGTCCGCATGGGCAATCCTCTCGAGCATGCGCTGGTCGCACGTGCAAGACACTGAAACAGCATTGGATGTCTCACCCCCTGCGTACTGTTTCGGACATGAACTCGACCCCCGCCCCGATCCCCGTCGACCGGGACGGCACCGTCCCGGTGCCGTCAGCGGTCGCCGACCTCGACTGGTCCGCCGACGCCGCCATTGCGATGGTCGGCCGGCTCGTCGGCGCGATGGGTGACCTGGACCGGGCCGCCGCCCGCGTGGTCGAGACCCTCATCCGGGTCGTGGAGACCGCCGCCACGGAGGCCACCCTCGGCGTCGCCGTCGAACTGGTGTTGTCCCAGACCTGCCGTGCGGCCGGGTTCGAACGCCGCACGCTCCTATGTGCCGCCACCACCCTGGCCCGGATGCCCGCCACCCACCAGGCCCTCGCCGAGCAGTGGATTTCGTGGTCGCAGGTCCGCGCAATCGTCACCGCCGTCAGGCAGGTCGACGTCGCCGGCCGGGCCGCGGTGGACGACCTGGTCGCCAGGCTTGCACCCACCTACGTGGACATGGAAGCCGACGCCCTGGTGTTCGAGATCGACTGCCATGGACGACGTCGGACAGGTCGTCGGCGTCGGCCGCCGGCAACGGTTCGCGCGCGGGTGGTTGCGGGACGCGATCATCGCACGTGATCTGCATGACACAGCACCGTGTTCGACCACCCCCGCGATGCACTGACACGTCGACCACATCAAGGACTTCCACCCCGACGGTCGTACCGACGTCGACAACCTCACGCTGTTGTCGTCCCGATGGAACCAGGCCAAGCGCCGCCGAGACTGGACCCTCAAACGACATCCCGACGGTGCCCGCACCTGGACCGCCACCTCCGGCTACACGATCCGTCAACCCCGACCACCCCACCACGGCCGGGTCACCGACGAACGCCGCCCCCGACCGACGGCTCGGTTCCGCCCGACCCCGGCCCCTGACCGCCACACTCACGACAGCCCGACCACCAGACCCGGCCTTTGACCACCCCGCGCCACGACAGCCCGACCTCGACTCTCACCTGATGCGCCGACGCCCGCCCGTCGGCCATCAGTCGTGCTGTCATCGACCCTGCCGGCGAGATCGCGGTTCTCATTGCCCGTCGGGCGGGATCGATACCTGCCAGGGCGATGCGTGGGCCGCGGCCGTGAACGCCTGGGGGCTCCGCGCATGCGGGCTGTTCTCGCCGACCCGCCACCCAGACCGACCCGGCGGCGCCGCTGGGAGGCCGAGCCGCCCCGCACAGCCGCCACCACGCCGAACACCAGGGCGCCGGCGATCGCCAGCACGAGTTGCTCCACGTCCCCACCTCGCCACGCCCCAGACGCAAACCACCCCTCGTCACGGGAGGCGATGGGCCAGCATCCGCGACCGCCGCCGGGACGACTGGTCGTCCACGCCCGGACGCGCAGCCGTGCGGATGGCTGGGAGGCAGGGGATCGAACCCT
>JBBSMS010000169.1:0-6853 GCA_038233055.1 Nitriliruptorales bacterium | reverse complement strand
CGGGGGGGGTCGGCTCGGCGCTCGACGGGGAGGTCGGACAGGTCGTGCATCTCGGCCACCTCGATGTCGCCGGCCTCGACGGCACGGGTGACCGCACGGGTGGCCGACCCCGTCACCAGCAGGGTGTGGATGGGCAGCCGCGGCAGCACGGCGTCGACGAACAGCTTCGTCCGTGACACCCGGTCCTCGCGGCAGTTCATGATGACGATGAGGCGCTCTTCCGGATACCCGAGGTCGCGCACGTGGTCCCACACGCCCAGGGTCGACTCGGGGTCGTTGGCGGGGAAGGCGTTGACCAGCAGCGCCGGATCCCCCGGATCACCGATCGGCAACAGCTTGGTGGCGAACGGGTCGGCCGGCGCCCAGCGCATGCCCTCCAGGGCGACTGTGTCGTCGATGCCGAGCCAGCGGGTCACCTCGTAGACCAGGGCCAGGTGGTCCGGGAACACCAGGTGCGGGAAGCCCTTGACCTGCTCCGGCGGGACCCGGTTCGGGTTGGCCACCAGCAGCGCGGCGTCACGTTCCTCGGCGACCCGGCGGTAGATCGGGACGTGGCGGTCCTGGCGCACCACCACGATGCCGCCACGCGGAATCGACTCGGCGAACACCTCGGCGACGTCGTCGGCGGTCGGACCCATCTCCTCGAGGTGGTCGTCCAAGGCGTTGGTGATGACCAGCAGGTTGACGTCGACCAGGTCGCGGTGGAAGATTCGTTGGTACTCGGGGTTGACCGCCATGCACTCGGCGACGACCACGGTCGACCCCTCCGCGGCGGCGCGCGCCATGATGCCGCGCTGCTCGCCGATGTTGGGCCCCTCGGGGCGACGCACCACCTCGATCTCGACGCCGTCCCAGCCCTGCACGATCCGCGCCTCGGTCCCGGTCGTCTTGCCGAGGGTGCGGATCCCGGCGGCGGCCAGTGCGCCGGTCAGCAGGCGCGTGACCGTGGACTTGCCGCGGCTGCCGTTGACGCTGATCCGGAGCGGGAGCCGGCGCAGGATCCGACGATGTCGCTGGGCCTCACGTGCCCCGAGTGCCACCAACCCGACGACGATCAGCACGCCCAGCACCAGCGTGGCGTCGTCGATGTCGAGTGCGGGCATGCAGGTCACCGTTCGGAAGCGCCGGGAGGGCCGTCGCCCGGGACCGTTCCCGGGTCAGACTGCACGAGTGGGTGCACGCGACGATGAGCCGTCGGGGTCTGGAGGCCGTCGTCGAGCATATCCCCGCGACCGGATCACCTGCAGGGAGGCACGTCGGCCCGAACGGCCAGTGGAGCCACCGCCCCGCCGCCGGCCCGCACACCGTTGGTGGGACGTCAGCTCACCGGTTCTTCGCGAGCAGCCAGGCGATCCGCGTACTCGTTCCAGCGGTGGCCGACGTGGGCCTTGATCCAACGGAGTTCCAACTCGGGGCGGGCCTCGAACAGCTCGTGCAGCGTCCGCACGAGGTCGAGGTTCTCGACGGGTCCGGACTTGCGTCGCCACCCCCGGGCCTTCCAGCCCGCGGCCCACTCGTTGATGGTCCGCACCGCCAGGTTCGAGTCCGACCACAGCACGGCAGACTCGCCCACGGGCACCAGCCCGACCCCGGCGATCAGCGCCTGGAGTTCCATGCGGTTGTTGGTCGTGTCGGGGTCACGGCCGGCGGCCTGGTCGATCACCTGGTCGTCGACGACCCGCACCGCGCCCCAGCCACCGGGACCGGGGTTCGGACTGGCCGACCCGTCGGTGAAGACGCCATCGGTCACCTGGTCGGACTCGGTGATGGTCGCACGGGAACGGGATGGCCCACGACGGGCCTTGCCGTAGCAGTTGCGACAGTCACGAGGCACCCAGCCGTCGAACCGCTCGGCCAGTTTGGGGTCGGGCGTGAAGGTGGATCCGCAGGTGCGGCAGGTGGCCGTCGAGGTCACCGGTGGTGCGTCGACGTCACAGGCGACGCTCGGGACCCATCAGCACGGTGCCGAAGCGCTCGCGGGTGTAGAGCCCGGGCTGCCCCCGGTCGATCAGGAATTCGACCGTGTCCGCCCACAGGTCGAAGCCGACCACCAGTTCGCAGGTGTCGCAGCGGTACTTGCCCATCCCCTCGACGGACGCCACGAGGTGCTGCGACCCGTCACAACGGGTGCAACCGCGTGTCTCCGGCGGGGTGGTGGGCTCGGCGGGTGAGGTCTTGGTGTCCATGACCTCAACGTACCGGACCACCCTGACGGGCCGGGGCAACCTGTGCATGCCTGCCGCGGACAACCTGCGTGCCCGACACACAGGGTCTCCCGGTGCACCTCGGCGGCGGCATATCCTCGCACCATGAACACTCTGCGACTCCACGACGACTTCGATGCCCGTGGCGCCACCGCACTGGTGGTCAGCTTCGACGGCTGGACCGATGCCGGCTCGGCCGGGACCACGGCGGCTGCCCACCTGGTCGACCAGTTCCCCAGCACGACGGTGGGCGAGGTCGAACCCGACCGGGTCTTCGACTTCCGCGACCGTCGACCGATGGTCCCCATCGACAACGGCAGTTTCGGCGAGATCACCTGGCCCGCCATCACGCTGCACCGGGTCGAGTTGCCGGCGACCTCATTGCTGGTCCTGACCGGCGCGGAGCCCGACTTCGCGTGGCAGGAACTGGGCGACGACCTGGTGGAACTCGCCCATGCGGTGGGCCTGGAGGACTATGTCGGCCTGGGGTCGGTCCCGGGGCCGGTCCCCCACACCCGCCCCGTCCGGGTGACCACGACCAGCAACGACGAGTCGCTGTTGGTGCGCTTCGGGCGGGCCCACGAGAAGATGGTGGTGCCCGGCTCGGCCCAGGTGATCCTCGAGATCACGCTCGGGGACGTCGGGTTGCGCACGCTCGGCATGTGGGCGCGGATCCCGCACTACGTCGCCGGTGACTACCCCGCCGCGGCCGCGATGCTGCTGCGCCGACTGGGTGAGCACATCGGGATGGCCGTGGACCTCGAGGACATCGAACAGGAAGCGCTCCAGCACGCCGACCGGTTGGCCGACGCCGCCTCGGAGTCCACCGAGGTCACCAGTCACATCAGTGCGCTGGAGGGCGCCTACGATGCCGACGTGGCCGATGACACCGGCCTCGAGGGCCCACTGCCCACCGGTGACCAGATCGCCGAGGAACTCGAACGCTTCCTCCGCAACCGCGACTGACCGACCCCGTGGGCCGGACGCGTGCAGGGCGCACACATCGCGGACCAGCACGTTCCTCGCCGCCCCCGCCGGCTGATCCGCCGCCACTGCCTCCCGCCGGCTGGGCGTGCGATCGGCAACATGTGGCCGGAATGACGCCCACTCGACGGTCTGCGGTTCGGCCGTGAGTGGCTTGGGCTGCGTGGGGTGTCAGGTCGGCCGTCGAGGCCGTCCCGTACTCAGATCGTGAAGTCGAGGTCGGCGTCGATGGTGGCGACGTCCATCTGGGCCTTCTGGAGTTTCCCGGACCAGTCCCAGTTCATGGACTGCCAGCGGGTGACCTGGTCCAGCACCCACATGCCGGACTGGCGCGCGCCGTTGCCGGACTTGCCGTTGCCCCCGAAGGGCAGGTGGGCCTCGGCGCCCGACGTCGAGTTGTTGATCGACAGCATTCCGGCCGACACGCCCTCACGGAAGGCGTAGGCGGTCGCGGCGTCGGTGGTGTAGATCGCCGAACTCAGCCCGTACCCGTGGCCGTTGGCCTTCGCGATCGCGTCATCCAGGGAGTTGGTGGTCATCACCGACACGATCGGCCCGAAGGTCTCCTCCTGGTACAGCACGTCGTCGGTGGTCACGCCCGACACGATCGTCGGATGGTCGTAGACCCCGATGGACGGGTCCCCGACGAAGCCCTCGCGCGGGTTGCCGGAGGTGATGCGGCCCTGTCCGGTCGAGCCTGACACCTGGTGATGGGGCTGGACGTGGTCGAGCCACTTCTCGAAGTTGGTGGCGAAGCGCTCGCTGATCATCGGCCCGTACAGCACGTCGCGGGTCGGGTCACCCACGGCCGCGGACTCGACCGCCGCGGTGAAGCTGGACAGGAACTCGTCGGCCACCGCTTCGTGGACGATCGCGACCCCCAGCGAGGTGCAGCGCTGGCCGGCGGTGCCGAAGCCCGAGAAGAGCGCACCCTCGACCGCGAGGTCGAGGTCAGCGTCGCCCATGACGACCAGGGGGTTCTTGCCCCCCAGTTCGAGAGTCGGGTTGACGAGGTGGCGACCGCACAGTTCGGCGATCCCGCGGCCGACCGCGGAGGACCCGGTGAAGCCGACCTTGGCGAGGTGGCCGGCCTCCAGCGCCAGTTCCAGCCCCTCCCCCGTGGCCGGTCCGTCCGCGAGCACCATGGAGAACACGCCCGCCGGGATGCCGGCGGCATGGACCAGGCGGGTGAAGGCATCGGCGATGGCCGGGGTGTACTCGGCCGGCTTCCACACGATCGCGTTGCCTGCCACCAGCGCCGGGACGATGTACCAACTGGGGACGGCCACCGGGAAGTTGCCGGCGGTCACGATCGCCATCGTCCCGACCGGCACGCGGTAGGTCGACAGGTGCTTGGACGGCATCTCGCTGGGAACGGTCTGGCCGTACAGGCGCCGGCCCTCGGCCGCGAAGTAGATGCAGGTGTCGATGGCCTCCTGGACCTCGCCCAGCGCCTCCGGAAGCGGCTTGCCGATCTCACGGGTCACCAGTTCGGCCAGTGCCTGCTTGTTGGACTCGAACAACCGGCCGAGCCGCTCGATGGCGACCCCACGGATCGGGGCCGGGACCGCGGCCCAGGCGCGCTGGGCGTCGTGGGCAACCTCGGCCGCCCGGGCGAAGGTGGCGGCGTTGGCCAGCGACGCCGTCCCCAGTTCGTCGTCGAGGTTCGCCGGGTTGACCGACGTCAGGGTGGTGGGTCCGTCGGCGGGCTGGCCGTCGATGAGCGAGGTGAACATGGGTGCTCCTGGGGAGGATCTGGCAGGGCGGCCGTCCGGGGACGGCGGCGCGGAGGTGGAGGGTGGCGGCCGGTCAGGCGGTCGCGACCACGGACCGGTCGAGGGCGTCGACGCCGGCATCCAGTTCCTCGATGCCGACCGTCAGGGTCGGGCGGAACCGGATCGAGCGGGTCCCGCAGCCCAGCGCGATGACGTGCTCGTGGTGGAACAGGTGGCCGACGACGGCATCGCGACGGGCCGGGTCAGGCAGGTCGACCGCGCAGAACAGGCCACGGCCGCGGGCGTTGGTGACCACGTCGTGGGTGTCGGACAGTTCCACCAGGCGCTGCTGGAGGTGGTCGCCCATCTTGGCCGCGTTCGCGATCAGGTTGTCGCGTTCGATGACGTCGAAGATGATCGTCGCCCGGGCCATGTCGGCCAGCCCACCGCCGAATGTCGAGTTGATCCGGCTGGACACGCGGAAGACGTTGTCGTCGATGTCGTCGACGTGACGGCCCGCCATGACCCCGCACACGTGGGTCTTCTTGCCGAACGACACCAGGTCGGGTTCGAGCCCGAGTTGCTGGTGGGCCCACGGGGTACCCGTGATGCCGACGCCGGTCTGGATCTCGTCGAGGATGAACAGCGCGTCGTGCTCGCGGCACAGGGCCTGCATCCCCTGCAGGTAGTGGGCCGACAGGTGGCGGTCACCGCCCTCGCCCTGGATGGGTTCGGCGATGAAGGCCGCGATGCCGTGGGGGTCGGCGGCGAACACCTCGGCGGCACGCTCGAGGGCGTCGTCGGTGACGGCCAGGTTGGCGTCGACGTGCGCGTCCAGCGGGAACTGCAGCGCCGGGGTCGGCAGCCGCGGCCAGTCGAAACCCGGGAAGCGGGCCGTCTTGGCCGGGTCGGTGTTGGTCAGGCTCATCGTGTAGCCGGAGCGACCGTGGAAGGCACCCTGGAGATGGGCGATCGAGCCCGCTGCGTCGCCGCGGCCGGCGGCCTCGCCCCGACGCGAGTGGCGGTCGAAGGCGGCCTTGAGGGTGTTCTCGACCGCCATGGCGCCGCCCTCGATCAGGAACAAGTGGGGCAGGTCGGGGATCCCCAGCACACGTTCGAACGAGGCCACGAAGTCGGCCTGGACATCGCTGTAGACATCGCTGTTCGACGGCTTGTGGATCGCCGCGCGCAGCAACCGCTCGCGCACCTCGGGCTCGGCGAACACGGAGTGGTTCATGCCCAACGCGTTGGACGCGAAGAAGGAGAACATGTCGAGCCAGGACCGGCCGTCGCGCTGGTCGACCAGGGTCGAGCCGTGGCTGGCGTCCAGGTCCAGCACCATGTCGAAGCCGTCCACCAGCAGGTGGCCACGGAGGGTGCCGAGGACGTCGGTGGGCGCGTGGGCAGGCAGGTCGTTGGGCATGGAGGTCCTTGCAGGTCACCGTCGTCGCGGCCGCCACAGACAGACGGTGGGGCACCGAGGTGCGTGGGCGCCGGGCCGCACGACCGCGGGCGGTCGCCACGCACGGGCACGCGACGGGTGCCGGTCGTCGTTGACCGGCATCGCCCAGCCTACGACGGACCCGTGACGAGGGACCACCGCGACCCCGGCCGGGTGCGCCTATCGCGCTGGCGGGCGACCACGGGCGGCCGGGAGCCACCGGAGGGTGGGCTACCGTGGCCGCGCTCCCCACCGTCGAGGACGCCATGCGCATTGCCGTCACCGGGTCGATCGCGACCGACTACCTGATGACCTTCCCGGGTCGGATCAGCGAGCAGTTGGTCCCCGACCAGCTCGAACGGATCTCGCTGTCGTTCCTGGTGGACGAGCTGGAGGTCCGCCGCGGCGGCACCGGGGCCAACATCGCCTTCGGGCTGGCACAGTTCGCGGTCCGGCCGGTCCTGGTCGGTGCAGTGGGCGAGGACTTCGACGCCGACTACCGGTCGTGG